>CAYNGH010000096.1:0-12449 GCA_964396845.1 uncultured bacterium
CGAGGAAGGAGGAGTGCCCCGGGAGAATATTTACCTGGACCCCATCCTCATGCCCGTGGCCAATGCCCAGAAGGAAGTGGCGGACACACTCCAGCTGATGGATCAGCTAACCATGCTCACCAGTCCGGCTCCCCACATAATAGTTGGACTCTCCAATCTTTCCCAGAGGGCCAGGTATCGCAGTCTTTTGAATCGAACCTATGTGACCATGGCCATGTCCCATGGTTTGGACTCCGCCATTGTGGATCCCCATGATGAAAAGCTGATGAAAGCCATAAAAACCGCCCAGGTGCTTCTGGATAATAAACTTTATGCCAGGAGTTACCTGAAAACATAAATATGCCATGGAAGTTAAGATTTGTTAAAAACCAGTGATGGCAGGACTGGTTAACAAAAAGTTAACAATTTATTAATATAATGTCAACAGTTTTCGCATATAATTTAAGTAACAAAGCAGGATTCTTGCAATAATTACAGGAGGCGTACCATATGGACATGATTAATATCGGGCTTGGATTTGCAACCCAGAATTTTGAGATGCCCAATCTCAACTACGGCAACATGATGATGCCCCAGATGCCGGATATGATGCAATATGTAACCGGCGGGCTGGGAGCCTTGGAGAATATGGTTCCCGGCATCGGCACCCAGGCTTTTGATATACCGGAGATGCCCCCTTTCGAGTATTTCATGGATCTCCAGAGCATGCAGGGACTGCAGACCAGGGAAAAGACCGAGTTTTCCGAGGCTTTCAAGGGAGAACTGCAGGCAAAGATCGACAAGGTATTTGATCACTTCCATTATCAATACGACAGCAATGGAAATCCTGTCATGGAAAACGGCAGGCCCAAACTTTTTGAAGGGCCCGAAGACCCCCAGAGCCGGGGCCAGAGAATCAAGTATGAAAGCAATACCAGAGATCAGCTTCGCAGTCAGCAGAACGCCGAGCTTGATGCCATCAACACCGAATTGAAGCAGATTGTCAAGGAGATGCAGCAGAACCCTGAAACCACCATGGATCCCACTGCCAACGAAGCCCGCCAGGCCCGTCTGAACGAGCTGGAAGCCCGGCAGAAAGCCCTGGAATCAACCCACGATCAGGAAGTCTTCAACAGGCTTTACGGTCATCTTCCCGACCCGGAAACTACTGTTTATTCCAGCAGGGATGTGGTGGTTACCGACCAGACCAATACCAATGTCACAGAAACCAACAGTGTTGACAATAACACCACCACTACCACCACGGTTCAGGAAGGTACTGTAACAAACGAAGACGGCACCACGGTTACCACTGTAGTAAATGATGACGGAAGCGTCACCACCACCACGGTCAACGCCGACGGCACCCAGACTGCGGTTACCGATGACGGCAACGGGACTATCACCACTACGGTGACCAATCTCGACGGCACTTCCAATACCACCACCACAACTTCCGAGAGCACCACCGTAAACAATACCACCGTTGTTGACACCCACACCACCACAGTCATCGAACGTCAGGATGTTGCAGACATCAGCAATGCCAGGCCCCTGTCAAACTACATCGACAACAATTACAGTGAATACCGCCAGATGGAGGCAAGACACACCTCGGAGAGCAACAACAGCGAAGCGGGAAGGGCAATAGCAGAATACCAGGCGGCAATGGCCGACTTCACCCGCCGTCAGTATGAGATGATAAATTATGTTTCCCAGAATCAGGATACTCTGTTCGACCCTTCAGCTTATTACGATGTAGGCAATCAGGTCACGGATCAGAACATATCCTTCGGCCTTGGGCAGTTTTACCAGACGGATACCTCCGGCGATATGACCCAGTATTACCAGTATTGATAAGCCGGTTAAAAAGGCGGTGCTCACCGCCTTTTTTTATTTTATATACTTTAATGCCGGTTCAAGATGACGAAGTCCCTTGAACAAAAACCCCACTACTCTGAAGGTTATCCTCCCCAGGGCAGAAGCACCTGTGTTTATATCCTCTATTTTCCTTCAAGAGAATCAGCATCGACCTTCAGGTTGAGATCAACAGGGATATGAGGCAGAATCCAGCTCCTTACCCGGCGCATCGGGATTACGCTATCAATCACCCTTGAGCGCCGAATCTTTTTGTCTGGTTTAAAAGGCATGACCGGTCATTTTCCGGGCAGTCCCTTTCTGAATGGGAACCTGGGGATGTTGTCTTCTGGAGCCTTACCGGGGATGACGTTGCGGATCGCTGCGGGATTATCTCGGACAAGAAGAATCCTGACAGCCGGCCTCTGGTTGTCAATCAGTTTCCGCCGATCTGCAGAGAAGAGGAAGTTTTGAACTGCTGGCAAATATTGAGTTATTTCTGGTAGCCTCGAGAATAGATTGAATCTTTTCCCGATGAGTTAGATGATATACTACCCCTCGTTATTCAGTTGGGAAGTTGAAATAATTAATAAGGGGCGAAGTGATGCAAGCAAGTAAAGAGTTTACAAACAGACACTTAAGTGAAGATGAGGATAACAATCTTTACTTCGCTTACGGTTCAAATCTCAACAAAAAAGACCTGAAAGATTGGGCTCGAATAAATAATAAAGATTATCCCCTGAAAGATAAGGTTTCCCTTGCCTATCTCCCGGACAATCGGCTCATATTTAATCATTATTCTACAAGCAGAAAAGGCGGAGCACTGAACATCGTAGAATCTCCGGAAGATAAAGTGCATGGGGTGCTTTTTGAAGTAAAAGGAGAGGAGGGCTGGGAGTCCCTGGACAAGAAAGAAGGTCATCCTTATGCCTATGAAAGAACAAAAGTCAAGGTGTTTTATGGGCAGGGGGATAAACCAGTCACTGCAATAACTTATGTGAAAAAGAATAAAATGGATGATCTTCATGGGCCCAAATGTAGTTACATAAAAGTTCTCTTGAAAGGCTACAAAAACCATGGGCTGAATGTTGGTCCGGTCAAAAAGGCCATAAAGGCCATAGCAGAAGCAAAAGCAAAAGAGCAAAAGCAAAAGAGCAGAAGCAAAAGAGCAGAAGCAAAAGAAGCTTCAGAACAGCTGAACATAAATATTTGACAAAATTATTTTGTTTTATCTTTGGATCCATCACTGTCGCTTGTGTTCTTCTCTATTGCTTGCAAAAAGAGTTTTGATGTTGTATAATCATATTGCCCAGGATAAGAAATGGCGGTTTGACACGGGAATGAAAAAGAACAATTAAAACAGTGCCGTAGATACTCTCGAAAGAGTGTAGTTATGTGTCGGTGCTGTTTTTGTTTTTTCTCCCGTTTTTTATTTCGGCCCGGCATCCATTCTATCCCGGGCAACCCAGGCCGGAACCTCTGGAGGAGGTTGAATATGAGTAAAGTTTCAATAAAAATCAACAAGCTGACCAAATCCTTCGGCGCCAGAACAATTCTGGACAAGGTGAGCCTGGATCTTCCCTTCAACAGTCGCATTGCCCTGACAGGGCTTAACGGTTGCGGAAAGTCAACCTTTTTGAAGATTCTGGCGGGGCTGGAACCCTCTGACGGAGGCAAAGTCCAGTTGATTTCCCGAGGATCTGTGGGGTATCTGCCCCAGATGATTCCTGGAGGTGAAGTTTCCCTGGAAGAGTTTCTAAGCAATTCCGCAGGCCGGGGCGGAGCCTTGTCCCCCTGGGAAGCTGAAAAAGCCGTCGAGGAAACCCTGAATCAGGTGGGTTTGGAGCAGATGGATCGGGCTTGTTCCATAGGACTTCTTTCCGGCGGTCAGAAAACCCGGGCCTATCTGGGGAGGCTTGTGCTGGAAAAACACAGCTTCCTGCTGTTGGACGAACCCACCAATTATCTGGATTTCCAGGGGCTGGCCTGGCTGGAGGAGTTCTTATCTCAACTGGATGCGGGCATCCTGATGGTGTCCCATGATCGTTATTTTCTGGACAAAATGGTCAACCGGGTAATTCACCTTGAAGAAGGCCATCTGGAGGAATTTGCCGGGAATTACACTGATTACCGTCTTCAGAAAGAAAAGCAGAAAAAGAGCCAATGGCATCAATTCAAGGCTCAGAAGCGGGAGATTCGCCGGATGGAGGCTTTTGTCCGACGGGAAAAGGCTATCCAGGTGAAGATTGATAATTCAACGGTGAACGATTTTGCCCGTTCCCGGGCCAAACGTCATGCCACCAAGGCCAAGGCAATGGAGAGGCGTATCGAAAGGATGGAGAAGGTTGAAGCCCCACGGCGCGATTATCTGGCCCGGGTGCAGTTTCAGGGCAGGGCTGAATCCCGGGTGGTAGCCCGGGCCGAGGATTTGTCCATGGGCTTTGGCGACAGGGTTCTATACAGGGATGTGAGCTTTCATGTGGGGGCCGGCGAAAAGGTGGGAATTATCGGACCCAACGGTTCAGGCAAAACCACCCTTCTCAACCTGCTCAGGGGGAAGCTGAAACCGTTGTCGGGCAGTGCCTTTCTGCTGTCGGAGCATCAGGTGGGTTATTTCTCTCAGGTATTCGAAGAACTGAAGGAAAAAGAACCTGTGCTGGATCAGGTGATGGAGAGAACAGGGCTGGATATGCATCAGGCCCGGCAGCTTCTGGCATCCTTTCTCTTTTTTGGAAACGATGTGTTCAGGCCGGTGGAGGTGTTGTCGGTGGGAGAAAGGAGCCGGGTCAGTCTGGCGTGCATCTGCGCCGGGAATCACCAGATGCTGATTCTGGACGAGCCCACAAACCACCTGGATGTTGATACCACTGAGATTCTGGAGAAGGCTCTTATAAACTTTTCCGGGGCGGTGCTTATTGTAACCCACGACCGTTTTCTGCTGGATCAGCTGGCTCAACGGCTTCTGGTCATTGAAGATAATGCGGTTAACTCATATCCGGGCGCATATTCTTATTATCAAGAAAAGAGGATTTCAGCTTTGCGCTTGAGTTCATAATTTTTGCTACTCAAGTGAGTTTTTGCAAGGGAGGGAATCCTTAAATGAAAGGGGAGCACGTCAAAAATATTCCATCACTTGGGGTGCGGGCTATTATAACCCGGCAGAATTGGCCATTATCACCTGCAAGAACCCCCTGCAGACTCCCACCATAAACCAGCATAAGGCCCATGACGGGCTTTGAGGAGGCCGAGATGCCTTTTAATCGGACGCTTTTCAGGGGCATTTTGGGGATTAATGTTTGTTGACAATACACCGACCTTTGACTTTCTCCTTGGTGCAAGGGTAAATGGGTTACCTGCATTAACAGCAGAGTGGTTTGAAGTGACCAAGCCCGCCTGGGTCCGAGGATGTGGGCTGGAAGGGAACCCAAATCAGGACTCAATTAAAAAGGGAGGAGGAATTGACTATAAACACAGACGGGGAAACCACCATCCGGCCCTATCTTTGCCGACCTAACCCTGGTGCATTAATCAGGGATGAAATTGGCCATACAGGAATGGGTCATTAAGTTAACAGGGAAAAAACAGGGAAATATTGCAATTTTGGCCATTATTGCCGGATAAGTGAGTTTTAGTCATCACTGATAACTATCATGAGGACTGGGATTTCAAGAGCGACCTTGTCCTGTAACATCCCAATTCCCTGAAAACTTAACAGGGAATTTTTTTGACTTTACAGGGAAAAATTTCTCGGTATCAGGGAATTAAATGTAAATTTTGAAGTTCCTCTTCTGCCTGGAGGGATACGAGCCGATGATGATTCAAGCCCTCTGACAAAGAAGTCGCAGGGCTCTGAGTTCCCGTCGTTGCAACATCCAAGCTGGCTCTTCAGATTGAGGACAGCTGTTTCCAGAAGGACCCAACAACCATCTGCCGGGGAAACAGAATACAACAGTTGGAGGGTGAAATAATCCCACAGGTTACGGTTCATTATGTGTGAATAGCAAAAAAATGGTCAAAGTAATATAAACAAGCATAAAGATTTATATAGTCATAAATAGTTTTAAAAAACACTAAAATATTAAGGTTTGTCAGCCAAGATGATTAATAACATTTTTGGAATATGTAAAAATACTTATTAGACCCCAAAAGAAGAAAACACATACATTGGTGAAATTTTTATAAGTTAAAAATAAAAATTAATACCGCCCGGAGGATTTCCCATCGACTTTACAACTTTACCTTTCAAGATGCAAGGCTCACAAAACACATTGACCTGACAAGCCATATGGGGATAAAATTGTCCTGACACAAAGATGGGGGTTATCTTGATGAATAAGCTCAATCCAAAGACAAATCTGTTACTTACTGTTTCGGTGTTCTTTCTGATACTGGTTATACTTGTGGGATGCTCTGGGGGAAGGGGAACTGACAATGTGCCTGAAAACAAGGGATACACCGGCTTTCTACACTCCAATGGGTAGGATGACCCCATCCCGGACCCAAGTGTTTTCCAGTTTTTGTGTTTATAAATGAATATCCGAATGCCGATGTGGAGGCTAAAATGCAAAGCGCTGAATTACTCCAACTCCTGCGTGAGTTTCTGAATAATCCCAGTGCAGAATTTCGGCCATCTCAGTTTGAGTCTATAATAACTTTATTGGATAATCATTGCAGGCTCTTGCTGGTACAGAAAACCGGCTGGGGAAAGAGTGTTGTTTATTTTCTTGCCACAAAAATTCTGAGGAAAAGGGGAAGAGGAACAACACTTCTGATATCACCTTTGATTGCTTTGATGCGCAACCAGATTCTTGCTGCGAAAAAAATTGGTATTTGTGCAAGAACAATTAACTCCAGTAATCAAAACCAATGGCATGAAATTGTCAATGAAACTCTCACAGATAAAGTTGATGTTTTACTAATCTCACCAGAGAGATTGGCCAATTCTGAGTTTCGAGAAAAAGTGCTCATACCAATTTCAAATAGATTGGGTCTTTTGGTGGTTGATGAAGCTCATTGCATTTCAGACTGGGGACATGACTTCCGGCCGGATTATCGTAGAATTGTAAGGGTCATTCAATCAATGCCTTCGGGTGTTCCAGTCCTGGCAACGACCGCCACCGCCAATAACAGGGTGCTGAAAGATATACAAGAACAATTGGGTGATTCACTAATTATTTCTCGTGGCCCACTTGACAGACCAGGACTATGTTTGCAAAATATCAACATTCCCGATAAAGCCGCCAGAATGGCCTGGTTGGCCAAATATCTTCCTAAAATTTCAGGAAATGGAATAATCTATACCCTCACTGTAAAAGATGCTTGCCAGGTTGCTGACTGGTTAAAACTTAAAGGAATCAATGTCAGTTCATATTATGGGGATCTGCCTAATAAAGAAAGGGAGCAACTTGAAAATGCACTGTTAGAAAACCGGATAAAGGCACTCGTTGCAACAACAGCTCTCGGAATGGGTTTCGATAAGCCGGACCTTGCTTTTGTTATTCATTTTCAAAGACCTGGTTCTGTTGTACACTACTATCAACAAGTAGGCAGAGCAGGACGTGCCATTCCAGAATCCTTTGGAATCCTTCTGGAAGGAGAGGAAGACGAAGATATCATCGATTACTTTATAAAAAGTGCATACCCGCCTTTTGCCCACGTTGAAGAGATACTGAGAGCCCTTGAAACTGCTGACGACGGCCAGAAAATCCTTGAAATAGAGAAAAAAATAAATATTCCCAGATCACAAATTAAAAAGACGTTTAAGATTCTTGAAACAGAGGACCCATCACCAATTACCAGGATAGAAGGAAAATGGCACCTTAACCCTATCAATTACACCTACGATAACAACAAAAAAGAAGCACTGATTGCCATAAGGAAAAGAGAACAGGAGAAGATGATTGAATATGTAAAATCAGCAAAATGTTTGATGGAATTCCTCAGGAGGGAATTGGATGACCCTGAAGCCGGTTCTTGTGGACAATGTGCAATATGCAGGGGAGTGCCGTTGCTTCCAGAAACATATGATGATATGGCTGTGGAAGAGGCATCCCGGTTTTTAAGAAAGAAAGAGAGTGAAATAAAGCCAAGGTCAAAGTGGCCTTGTGATGCTTTAAAAGAAATGGGGTGGACAGGAAATATTGTTAAGAGTTTAAAGCATGAAAAAGGCCGTGCCCTTTGCAAATGGGGAGATGCTGGATGGGGCAAGATGATAAAAGAAGGAAAACAGGTGCTGGGGCGTTTTGATGACTCACTTGTTGATGCAGCAACGGAGATGATAATGGAACGATGGAAGCCGGAACCTTTCCCCCAATGGATTACATATGTGCCATCACTGGAGCATGAAAGGCTTGTTCCAGATTTTTCAAGAAGGCTTGCCAAAAAATTATACCTTCCCCTGATCCCCTGTATTCGAAAAACTCGAAAAACACAGCCTCAAAAATTGATGAGAAACAGTTACCAACAGGCAAAGAATCTTTCTGGAGTTTTTTGTGTAATTGATAATATGGTCATTGATAAACCAGTGTTTCTTGTGGATGATATGGTTGATTCCCGTTGGACCATGACGATAGTGAGCGCTTTACTGAAAGAAGCTGGCAGCGGGCCAGTTTTTCCATTTGCTCTTTCAACAACATATTCAAAATGATTGGGGAAAATTATGAATGAAAACTGTATTGATGAAGAAACAAAGTTAATACTCTTGTTATGTGGAAGATTTGGGCAACAAGAACAGAATCATTTTTCTCCCCTTTCAAACAGCGAATTTCGCGATCTTCGCAAATGGATGGATAACAAAAAGCTAAGTTTGGCCAATCTTGCAGATAAAGGATATTATCAAGCTTTATCATCCTTTCATCACAAAACTATAAATGCCGATCGAATTATCTACCTTCTTGACAGAGGCATGACATTGGGATTCGCATTGGAACATTGGTTAAACAAGGGTATGTGGGTTTTGGGGAGTGGTTCTGATGAATACCCTGAAAAATTAAAAAATAAATTTGGATTGATGACTCCCCCCCTGATATATGGGTTTGGAAATAAGGATTTGTTGTATAGTGGAGGGTTCGCTGTTGTTGGCTCAAGAAATGCCGACGAAGAAAGTCTGGATTTTGCCAGAAAATTTGGCAACTTTTGTGCAGAACAAGGATTGCAGGTAATCACTGGTGGGGCCAGGGGAGTTGACACTGAAACAATGTTTGCCTGCCTTAAGGGAGATGGGAGAATTGTTTGCATTCTTGCAAGTGCTCTATTCAAAACAGCTGTTTCCAAGAAATTTCGTGAACCTTTGAAATCAGGAAAAATGGCCCTGATTTCCTTTTCCGATCCAGAAGCTGGATTCAGTATTGGAAATGCAATGGGACGCAATAAGTATATTTACGCTCTGAGCGATTACAGTTTGGTGGTTCATTCAACACCTGAAAAAGGGGGAACCTGGGCTGGTGCAATAGAGAATATAAAAAAGAAGTTTTCCCTTCCTTTTATCTGGGTGGAGAAAGGAGTTGCCGAAGGAAACCTTGAGTTAACAAGAAAAGGAGCAATTCCTCTAACAAAAGATTGTCTTTATCCTCAAGCTAAATTCAGACAATGGTTAAAAGAACAAAGAGAAATTTGGGATAATGATTTAAAATCAACCCAAGAGCCTCAAAAATCAATAAAAGTAAACGAAAAAAACTGTTTTAAAAAATCAGAACAGCTTGAATTGTTTCCTGATTTCCCGGTTCATTGATCTGGTTTTCATATAGATACCTTCCTTTCGAAATGTTTTCATATCAAACCTCGGTGTCTTAATTCAAAACAGGTTTCTGGCAGTTTCAGTCGATAATTTCTGCTGCCTTCATAATACAATAGGATTATTTTAAGGTAACTCTTGCAACCACTCGGGCCCGTAAGGGGATTGAAAAGTGCCACATGTGATATCCCGGTGGTGTTTTTACAATACAATCTCGATGATTGCCTGTCTGCAAAAATGTGCCCTGAATATGAAGGGTAGAAGTTTTTCAAAATTTAAAAATGGGTAGAAGAGCTTTTTGGGCAAACCCACATATCATCGAAAAAACATCAGACCACAGGTGAAAGGGAAGAAGCTGTCTTCTTTTATGAATAATTAACAGATCACATATGGAAAAAATGCGTGAGCCTTGAAGGAATTACAAAAACTCCACTTTCCCTGATTTTAATTTTGTTCAATAAAGGAAGAATGATTTCAACATAGAAATTTATTTTTATGGGGGAAACAAAAATCACATACAAAAAAACTGATTGTAACCTGTACTTCCATGGATTTTTGGCAACTTTCCAGGTATTGGTTGATCAACAGCTACAACGAAGGTTTTACGGTGATTACCTGCACAACGCAATGGCCACCACCATGCGAAAGATAGTGGCCTGCCCCGAAGCCGATACCAACGCTGAGTCCAAATGCACACAATGTCCTGACAGCCTCGACTGTCCTTTTACCAGCCTTTTTGGTTATGATGGAACCAACAGGCCCCGCCCCTTATTCCCTTTGATTGAAATGGACAAGGATCAGTGGCATTGCGGTGAGAGTGTTGATGTCGGGTTGATACTGGTTGGCCGGGCAGGACAATATGTATCTCATCTGAGGAAAGCCCTGGAAAACCTGCATAAATCTCCCCGGGACAACCCCTGCAGTTATCTGCGCTTGGCTCATTTTGAACCCCTGAGTTTGTCGGGCAACATCAGCACCAAAGAAGCACAGGGCAACATGACATTTAACGAGGCCTGGTATTCTTTTTCAGAAATTGAACAAATGGTCAGCCTGTTTTTGAAGTATAACCCGGTGAAAAGAATCGGCATTCAGTTTTCCACCCCCACACGGATCCAGGTTTTTGATGAGAATAGAAACCGCAGCTTTTTATATAATGCACCTTCCTTTGAAGTGCTTATCAACAGCATTAACAAAAGACTGGAAAACCTGACTTCATATTACCCGGACACGAAACTTCCGACGGTAAGTGACCTGTTGTTGAAAAAAGCCAGCGGTGTGAAGCTGGTCAAAGATGACACAAGTTTATACCGATTCCATAAATATTCCAAACACAAATCAAGGCATCAGGGATTCAGCGGCATTATCGGTGAGGCGGTTTACCAGGGTGATATCGATGAGTTTCTGCCCGCTCTTACTCTGGGGGAGTGGTTGTTAATCGGCAAGAACACTTCCTATGGGATGGGCAGGTATAAGATTAGAATATTATAACGGTTGAGGTTGCTTATGGATATTAAAAATTATCTCAATGCCATCAGGGGTCTTCAGTTGCACGACATTGCCAAGCCCTTGTGGCTGGGCGGGAACAAACATTCTCCCCTGGGATATGTCTTGTTGAAGCTGATGGGGGAAGAAGAGGAGGTCTGTCAATGGGCGCTGTTGCATCACCACAAGAACATTGAGAAAAGTTTGAAGCAGGTCAATCAAGAAACCGGCTCCCGGGCTTTTAATTATCTTTTAGGGCTGATTGGGCTTTATGAAGAGCATAAAGCAAAAAAATTCGATGAATTAAAGAAAAAAATCGAGGAAATAAAAATTAAAACAGAAATTAACAGCTTTCCGGATTATATGTTACTGGGCAATGTGTGCGATATCGTATCATCCAAGTCTTTTGGTATAGAGGCAACTAAAAGCTTTCAGAATTGGTCCTTTCAAAATCCCTTCAGCAGAATTGTTAAGAATAAATTTGACTCCTTTTCAAAAGACTCCTTTTCAAAAACAGAAATAAATAAAGACCTTATTGAAGAGTTTATTGAAACCCCTGTTTCAGAGTTGTCCCAGAAATTGGAGGACAATTTATCAAACTTCCCCGAGAGGACTTGGCCCCCGGAAAATGATACCCCACTGGATTTGCATTGCAAGGCATCTGCCATTGTCGGGCAGGTGGTTTTTGGCAATTTAATAATTTCTAATAGATCAGATAACGAGGTTGAGATTCAACTAAATAATATTTCGAAATCACAGCTTTCTGAATTTGATTTTTCCAAACCGATTGAATTGATTAGATATTTAGTGGACTATAGCGTTGATATTCATAATGAGATATGGGTGGAATTCAAAAACAAGCTGTCATCTGGGTTTTCTTGGACCAATTTCCAAGAGATTGAATGTGAATTTGAATCAATGAATAGTGATTTAAAAAAGAACAAATCCTCTTTTTTAGATATTTTTCCAAAAGAGATTATAAATGAATATACAAATACTAAGATCTATAAAAAAGTCGAAAAAAAACCATCCGATTTATCAGGCTTGTTCAATGGATATTTTGTATCAATAAAATTTTTCGGCTTAAATGAAATCTTCGATGAATCAGTAAGGCTGGCGGATTTATATGGCATCTTGAAACTGAGAGATTTCGTCAAGGGTTCATTAAAAGAGAAATTCGCCCGGAAACTGCTGTCAAGTTTTGCTAAAGAAGAAAAGATTCCGAAAGGTTCAAAATACCTGCCGGTCAATGAATTTCCCTTTGAGCTGATATACTTTGTGCCTGATATCAATGTTGAGAAAATAGAGAAACTGATAAACGAGAGTTATTCTGAGGCAATAAAAGCAAATATTTATAAGCTGGGAAATAATGCTAAAGATAAAACAAGCCTTTTAAAGA
>CAYNGH010000097.1:0-12323 GCA_964396845.1 uncultured bacterium
CTCGGTATAAACCATGGCTGATTCGCCGGGGATATTCCCCTCTAAGACCGATAAGGTTGAAACATGACAGAAATCTTTTTTCCGCCGGGTCTAGGCCAGCTTCAGGAGGTTAATCGTCGCCTGGACATTGCTTTTGAAAAATTCGTCGTAATGACCGTAATGACGCACGTTGGCAGCTGTATGGATGATGCAGTCCATATCACCGGCAAGACTGTCATAGACCTCCGGTTCAAGACCAAGTCCCTCCTGGCCGAGGTCGCCGGAAACCACCAAAATCCGGTCCTGAAACTCTCTGAAGAACTCTCCCCCAAAGTAATACTCACACTTTGCCCGGAGCCGATCCCGGGAAGCTTCGTGGCTTTCGCCCCGGACAATGACGGTGACCTGGCACTTCTTCATTTTCATTAGCTGGTAAAGAACATGAACTCCCAGGTATCCCGTAGCCCCTGTGAGAAGGATTTTGTCATAAGGCTTTGTCTTTTGATAATCGATGCTGTCATATTTTAAATTATCCCTGCGATAAGCCTCCAGCCTTGCCTTGACATCGGGCCTCTGCAGGCAGGTCTGCTCAACTGCGTTCTCATCGGTCCCAAGAAACTTCAGCTCCCCAATCCTTTCCCTGAGGCTTTCCCTCCGGGGGGGGACGTTCTTTGCCATTTCCGCAATGGTCTGGTATTTGAAAACATCATTGACAGTGACTACAAAATCCTTTTGAAGCTGGGCCACAAGGGTTACCGCCTTTAAGGAATGGCCTCCAAGGGAGAAGAAATTGTCCAGCACGCTTACCCGCTCAACTCCCAGAACCCGCCTCCATACCTCCGCCATCTTTCTTTCCCCTTGATTTCGTCCTTCTACATAATCCGCACCGGTTTTGAGTTTTTTGTCAGGTTCAGGCAGGTTCTTGCGATCCACCTTGCCGTTGGGAGTAAGAGGCATGGCCGGCAGTTTCACAAAGTATGATGGCACCATGTAATCAGGCAGGTCCTGGAGGATATGTTCCCGCAGTTGAGTTACCGTCAAATCTTTGTCCAGAACAATATATGCTGCAAGGTATTTATTTCCGGACTTGTCATCCCTGGCAAGCACCACCGCCTTTATAACCGATGGATGCTTAAGAAGCTGATTTTCAATCTCTCCAAGCTCAATCCTGAAACCCCGGATTTTAACTTGAAAATCGATCCTCCCCAGATATTCCATATCTCCCCCGGGCATGACCCGGGCCAGATCGCCGGAACGGTATATTTTCTCGCCGGGACGGTATGGATTATCCACAAACACCTTGTCGGTAAGATCCTGCCGGCCCAGATAACCTCGAGCCAGGCCCTCTCCCCCAACGCATATCTCACCGGGAACTCCCAGGGGTGTCAGCTTCAGGTTCCTATCCATCACATAGGTGGTAAGGGTGGGGATGGCAACGCCGATATTGCTTATAACCGCATCCATATCCTTTGGGGTTATTTCCTTGTATGTGACATGAACCGTGGTTTCTGTGATGCCGTACATGTTAATCAGCTTTGATTCAGGGTATTTCTGGTGCCATTTTCTGAGCATCCCCGGCTTCAGCTCCTCGCCTCCAAAGGTGACATAACGGATTTTCAAATCCCGATCTCCGGATTGCAAATCCCTGTCAATCAGGTTGTAAAAGGCTCCCGGGGTCTGGCTCAGGATTGTAACCCCCTCATCTTTCAACAGCTTCAGAAAGGCATCAGGATTAATTGAAACATGCCGTGGGACAATTACCATCCTGCCCCCCCACAGGAGCGCTCCATACATCTCCCACACGGAAAAATCAAAGCAGAACGAATGGAACATTGACCACACGTCATTTTCATCAATCTCGTAATATTCCGGTCCCTTGTTGAAACGCTGATTTTTAAAGAGCCTTACCACGTTCCTATGGGTCAGCATCACTCCTTTGGGCCGGCCCGTGGAGCCCGAGGTGTAGATGATGTATATCATATCATCAGGTGAGTTGAGATTCCCGGGGTTGGACCCGTCGCCGGCATAAAGCTTCCCGCCGGAAAAATCTACAATCCTTGCCTTGCAGTCTTGGGCTTTGTCAAAATGTTCCGGCACCGTCAGCAGAATGGGAGCTCCGCTGTCTTCCAGCATAAATGCAATCCGATCCCTGGGAAAATCCGGCTTTATGGGCAGGTAACAGCCTCCCGCCTTGATTATGCCCAGAAGACCCACAATCATATCAAGGGACTTATCCAGCATTATCCCCACAATAGTGTCGGGCCCCACTCCCATATCCCGCAGGTGCCGGGCCACCTGGTTTGTTTTCCTGTTCAGCTCCTCATATGTCAGTCCGTCAGATCCCATACTTACTGCAATGCGATTCGGGAATCTCTCCGCCTGTTCTTCAAATATTTCATGCACTACCGCATCCTTAGGATAATCCTCTCCCTCCCGGTTGAACTCATACAGGAGCTGGTTTATCTCGGGCTTTGAAAGAAGATCCCCATCCTTGAGCAGACCTTCTGGGTTCTCCACTGCCCAGCGAAGGAGATTCACATAATGAGAGGCCATGCGCCGGATTGTTTCTTCCCTGAACAGGTTGGTGCGGTATTCCCAGCTGGCGTGAACCTCTCCACGGTCTTCCACCATCTCCAGCATCAGATCAAAATGAGCAATGGGATGTTCAAAGGGACGGGGAGTAATCTCCACGCCATCACCGCCGGCCCTGGGGAATCCCATGCTCTGCATGACGAAGGCAGCATCAAACAGCGGATTGCGACTGGAATCTCTTTTGATCTTCAATTTTTCCACCAGCCGATCCAGGGGATAATCCTGGTTTTCATGGGCTTTGAGGAAGCTCTTTCGGGTTTCCTCAAGAAATTCTGTGAAACTCTTCCCATCTGCCGGAGCTGAACGCAGGGGCAGGGTGTTTACAAACATCCCGATGAGCCCTTCAACTTCCGGGAGTTTTCGCCCTGCTGAGGCTACGCCGATAATGATATCCTCCTGATGGGTGTATCTGGCCAGAAGCACATTATACACCGCCATAAGGATCATGTTCAGGGTCGCGCCGGTTTTCAACGCCAGCTTCTTCAGGCTGTCGGTCAGCTCCCTGGGGATAATTGAATGGAATCGGGTTCCCTGGTGATCCATCACGGGAGGGCGGGGGAAATCCGCAGGCAGGTCCAAAACCGGCAGATCACCGGAAAAGGCTTCAAGCCAGAACTTTTCCTGCCTGTTCATAACATCGGAATTTTCAAGGCTATCCTGAAAGAAGGCAAAATCCTTGAATTGGATGGGCAGAGGGGCAGGCTCTTTTCCCCGGTAGAATTCCATCAGCTCTTTGACGAAGATCCCCACCGAGGTGCCGTCAAAAACTGTATGATGAACATCAAACAGAAGGATGTGTTTCAAAGGGGCCACCTTCAGAAGCTCCACCCGGAACAGAGGCGCTTTTTCCAGATCAAAGGGGGTGATTAATCCCGCTATAACCCCGTCGATGTCTTCTTCTTTCACCTCCCGGTAATTGCGCCTGTATTTCACCAGGGGATGGATTTTCTGTACCGGCTTGCCCTCAACAATCTCAAAGGTGGTCCGCAGAGGTTCATGCCTCAATATAAGGACATCTATAGCTTGGCTGAGCTTCTCCCGGTCAAGTCTGCCGGTTATCTCCAGGGCCAGGGGAATGTTGTATGTGATTCCCGCCTGCTTCATCTGTTCAATGAAAATCAGTCGCTTCTGGGCCGGGGATACCGGGTAATAATCCATAACCGGGGCAGGCTCTACAGATGATGGAACAACTCTTGGGGCGGTCTGAATTATATCCGCCATACCGCGGATGGTGGGGTTTTCAAACACCTGCTGGAACCCTATTTCCACGCCGAATACCTTTTCAACCCGGACCAGCATCTGAACCGCCTTCAAGGAGTGCCCTCCAATGGCAAAGAAATTGTCTTCAATCCCAATCCCCTCCATCCCCAGAACTTGTTGCCATATTTCCAGCAGTTTCCGCTGGGTGCTGTTTTCTGGGGGTGCCACGTCGCCTGCTGGCCGGGGTTCAGGCAGGGCCTTGCGGTCAATCTTGCCACTGGGATTGATGGGCATTGCAGAAAGGGGAATTACAAAGGAAGGCATCATATAATGGGGAACTTCCCGGGCCAGCTGGTCTGTAATGTCCCTGGGAGTGATGTTGCCGTCCCCCACATAGTAGGCACACAGGTATTTCTCTCCGGAACTGTCCAGATTGGCCACAGCGACCACTTCCCGCACTCCGGGATACTGAAGAATCCGGGCTTCAATCTCTCCCAGCTCAACCCGGAATCCCCGGATTTTTACCTGAAAATCTATCCTGCCGAGAAACTGAATGTTCCCGTCAGGAGTCCATCGGGCCAGGTCCCCGGTGCGGTACATTTTATTGCCCGGCTCAAAGGGGTTGTCAACAAACTTTTCCTCTGTGAGTTCGGGCCTGTCCAGATAACCCTTTGCCAGTCCCCGTCCCGATATGCACAGCTCCCCGGGAGCACCCACAGGCTGAAGGCTGTTGCCGGGGTCCAGGATATAGATCCGGGTATTGGCTATTGGTTTGCCGATGGGGATGTTCTCACTCCATTCATCAACAGTATGGCTGGTTGCATAAACGGTAGTTTCCGTGGGCCCGTAATTGTTTCGCACCATATAATTCCGGGGAGTGAAATACTTCAGCTTGTCACCGCCGGTGTCAATAACCCTCATGGATCGGTTTTCAACCATCTCTGTGAACTGCTCCAGGAACTGGGTTGGAAGAAAGCTGAATGTAATGCCGTTGTCTTCAAAAAAATCGTTTAACCGCCGGGGTGAAAGACGCAGTTCATCGGGGATGATGTGAATATGAGCACCGCTAATCAGAGGAGGGAATGTTTCAATGATTGAAGCGTCAAAAGCGAAGCCTGCAAATTTGGAAGTGCGGTCCAGGGGGCCCAGCTTCAGGCTGTCCTTTGCCCAGCAAGAAAAATTAACCAGCGCTTTCTGTTGGATCAGCACCCCCTTCGGCTTGCCGGTGGATCCAGATGTATAAATCACATTGGCCAGGTCATCGGGATCTCCGGGAAGATATGCAACTTCATCAGTTTCTGTCACATTCCCTGGGGAATCGGTCATCACCATCACGTCAACATCGAGGCTTTCCCCCCGGTGAGCCATCGCCGGGGTTGCCAGCAGAACCCGGGAACCGCTGTCTTCAATCATATATTTGATCCGCTGGTCATTGAACTTTGGATCCATGGGCATATATGCCCCCCGGGCTTTCATCACCGATAGGGGGCCGAGGATCATTCCAATCCCCTGTTCCGACAGGATGCCCACTACATCCCCAGGCTGAACGCCCCTTTTTTGCAAATCCTTTGCTATTCTCCCCGACATTTCATCAAGGGCCGAATAATCGAGGACAACATCTCCCGACGTAACTGCCGGGGCTTGCGGTGATGCCAGTGCCTGCCGGCGGAAAAGTTCTGTTATGGTTACGTCCTCAGGGTAATCAACGGAGGTGTTGTTGAAATCATGCAGGAGCTGTTTTTTCTGATCTTCAGGCAACACTTTCAGCTCCTGGATCTTTTTATCCGGGTTTTCTATCGCATCAGCCATCAAAGTCGCAAGGCGGTCAAAAAGTGCTTTCATTTCCCCCTCCCGGAACATTCCCCGGGGATGGACGAACTGAAGCTCAATACCGGCATCCTGACAGAAACGAACCATTATCATAAGCTGGCAGGGGAGCATCTCATAACCCAGGGAATGATATTCCACCTCCATCCCATCATGAAGCGCCGGTTTTTGTTCCGAAAGTATCACTTTCAACAAGTCGGGCGTCTGACGGTGCAACTCCCGGAGATCATCTGTGATCAGGTCAAAAGGATAGCCTCTGTGGTTGTCCAGAATGTCCTGAAGCTTTCCTCCCGCCATGTGGGCAAATCCCGATATGGTTTCTTGGGGATTCACCTCAATCCGCAGGGGAATGACATTTTCAAACACTCCTGTTGTTATCTTCTCTTGTTGGGTAAGCCGGTTATGGTGAAGTATTCCCAGGGTCATATCCTCCTGGCGACCTGCCCGGGAAAAGTAAGCGTAGGATACGGCCATAAAGAACTGGAAAAAGTCCATCTTGTTATCTCGACAGTAATCATGCAGGGACACAGCTATCCCGCCGGGTAGCGGGAATGCAGTGCAGACCTTGTCCCCGGTGGGTTCTGTTTTCTGCCCCGTGAAAATGTCCAGTTCATCAGGAAGCTGTTGGAACTGCCCCCGCCAGAAAGCTCTATCCTTGTCAAATGTTCCGGACTTGAGGTAACTGCTTTCTCTCTCAATACAATCAATGTAGGAAGGGTTAGGGGGGGAATCCGCCGGTTTGCTTGCTTCAAGGAGCTGGTATGTTTCAGCTAACTGTTCAATTATCAGGTCAAGGGACCTCTTGTCGGCGATGACAGGATGGACGCTGATGAACAAACCTCCCTGATTCGGGCCCAGTTGAACCAGGGCAAAGTAACTGAGATCCGATTCATAAAGTTCAAAGGGTTTCTTTACTTGATCTGCCAGCCAGCGGTTATAGCGATCACGGCCAAAAGCACTGGAAAAGTCGAAAAAGTCCAGCTTCCGGTCAACATGAGGCTCCAGATACTGCCTTACATGGTTCTCCCCGGATGCCAGGCGGATACGCATTGACGCATTACGGCGGATTGTTGTATTCACCGCCTTTTCCAGCAGTGTGAAATCAATAGAGTGTTTAAAACTCACCGTACAAGAAAGATTTGACAATTGTATTCCGGGACCTTCGGCTCTGGTTTTATCCATGATCCTGCTTTTCTGGGAACAGCCCAGAGGGTGATACTGTCTGCCTCCGGTGGTTAAAAGATTTCCGAAACTGCCGATATGATAATTCTTATCAATGGTGAGCATAACAATCCTCCGTATTATTTTGCTTTATCAATCTTTGACCTTGCGGGATTAACCGGTATGATGGGGGGAAGTCCGTCAGGATGAATCTTCTCCCCGGTAGATCCTGCTTTCCCCAAGGGTCCAGGGTATGATCTTCCCAGGCAAACTGTTAGTGGTGCAAAGGGCTGCCCGGTGGGTTTCATCGGGCCGGTAGCATTCCAGACGAACTTTGTGAACACCCTCGCCTGTCAGCTGGATCCTGTCCTGTTTCACGTCAATCTCAAAAGACAAGGGGGCCAGACCCAGACCCAGGCCGGTGAATTTCATGTAACTCTCCTTCAGGGTCCACAAAACAAAAAACCTGTCAACTGCCTTCGTCCCGTTGCCTTGGAAAATCCACCGGCATTCCCGATCATTGAACACCAGACGGGCTGCCTCCATGGCTGTGGGGTCGAAAAATTCCACATCAACACCGACAGGTTCATCACCAATGGCACAAAGGACCCATCTGCCGGAATGGGAAATGTTGAAATGAAGCATCTCCTGTCCGGTAATCCAGGGCTTTCCCAAGGGGTCTTCTTCAATCCCCACATCCCTGGGATCAATCCCCAGGCGGATCCCCGCCAATTCGCGGATCATTAAATCCCCCGTCAGGGTTCGAACTGCATCATCCCGGCTCTGCATGGCCCTGATCCTGTCCTGCCTTCTTTTTGGAAGAAAAGAAAAGGCAACGTCAAAAAGCCGGTTTTCATCCCATTCCCCTTTAATGTTGCATCCGAATACTTCAACCATCGAATCATCCCGGTTCCCAGTTTTCTTTAATCAACTGTTGTTTACCTGATTATTATAATTAGAGCATGTCTTCCAACAAAACCTTCCGTGGGGTATGTTTTTTTTAATGTGCCCCAAAAGACTATATATTGTTTGGGAAAATATATAATTTATGAAAGTAGATTATAAAAGAACATAGAGGTTTTTCTGTCGATGTGCCTTCCTGGTTTAATTTAAAATGATTTTATTGAAAGACGGCAATATTCCCGTCTTTTAAAGCGTTAATTCTCCGGGGATTCATAAAGGTGAAATCTTCGACAGGGACAGAATCATGCATACAAGCCTTGGCTTTTGAGAAATAAAACAACTCTGTCCTGTACAAGCAAAAAGACAGTCATTGGAATGAGGCGGATTTTAATGATTAAGCCAAGACAAGATTTGGAACCGGTAACCATCTGTTTCTGGATAAGGATAATAAGTTTCAGGGGGTTAATATGAAATTATTTGTCAGGTTTATGTTGGTTTTTGTAATGTTGTTATTGGTCCAGGGAACTGCGGGGGCTGATATGTGGGGTAAGATAGAGCCAGAGAAGATTGAAAGAATAGAGAAAGTTATATACCGGTCAATGGAAGACTGGAATGCCAGGATGAAAATGATAATTACCTTGAAAAGGGAAATAATTGAACAGCACCAGGAAAGCCTGGCAAAAAAGATAAACCCCGATGGAAAAGAATCGAAACCTCAACATCAGATTCAAAACTATCAGGGGAGTTACACCAGTCCCATATTCGGCGATTTCATCATTACGGCAGTCGAAGGCAATAACCTTGAAGGCCGTTATTACGATTACGAATTTTCCCTGAAACATAAATATTTCGATTACTTTATACTGGAAAAGAAGGAACCCTTTGAAGGAGTCAACCCTCTTGACGGTGGCCTTGTAAGATTTAATACTGACAGATATGGAAATGTGAGTTCTCTGTCGATAATAAACGATGAAGGTTCTGCTGATGATAGTTTTGACTTTATTATAAATTAAGGGAGTTTTCCAGAAAGGATCCTTCTGTTTTATTCTTTAGTACTGGTTCAAAGTGACGAAGCTGCTTTTATAAAAACCGCCGTCTATGCCGGTGTGTTTGATGGCTTCAGCCATATCATATTTTAATGTGTGTCTGTCAACTGCATTAAGCAAACAGAGGCGGACTTTCAGAACATGCCCGGATGATCTTTTTACTCAAGCATCTGCCTGAGCTTTTCTGGATCAGAAACCGGGGGCAGACAGGTGTTTTTCCGGCATAAATATGCAGTCAGGTTTCCGTCTATGGGTTTCATGCCCCTAACCTGGGGCGACAGTAAACATTGGTCCTCACAAGGCTTTTCCGGGTTGAATATAACAACCATGCCAGGATGATAAGCCCTTGATATAGCCCGTTGAAAATCATCTGCTTCCGGGGAAGAACCTTTTCCCGAAAGAACAAGATCCATTCTTTCACCCTTTTCAAACTCAAGGGCTGTAAGATAAAAGGTGTAACCTCCGGGCTGGCGAACTGCCTGGGACTGCATCAACCCGCCAAGATTCTCAGCTCGTTGGGCCAGAGCCTCATCGCCAGTGATTCGGCTGAGGCGAAGCAGGTTATAATAAGCCATGGAATTCCCCGAGGGCAACGCTCCATCGTGAAGTCCAATGGGTCTGCCGGGAAGAAGGCTTCCGCGCAAGGCGCACTGATAAAGACTGCAATCGGCCTCATCAGAGAAAAGCTCAAGCATCCTGTGATTGATTTTCAAGGCCCACCGGAGATATTTAGACTCAAAGGATGCCTGGTAAAGCTCTATCAGACCAAAGACCAGAAAAGCATAATCATCCAGAAGCCCTTCAATGGCAGCATCCCCTTCCCGGTAGCGGTGCAGAAGGCTCCCGTCAGGTTTAGCCATCCTGTCTATGATGAAATCCGCACACTTGATTGCTCCCTGTAAATATTCTCCTTCTCCCAGGATCTTCGATCCCTGGGCCAATGCCCCAATCATCAGGCCGTTCCAGTCAGTAAGTATCTTGTCGTCCAGATGGGGATGAACCCGCTTTTTTCTGGCCTCATAGAGCTTGCTACGGACTTCCTCCAGCCGGTGATTGAATTCTTCCGGGTCCATATTCATATGCCGGGCCAGTTTTTCCACAGAATCTGCCAAATTAAGCACATTGGCCCCGGTAAAGATACCTGTTGCTTCTTGGGGAAAATTCCCCCCTTCTTCAATGTTGAAAACCTTCATGACAAACTCTGAATCATCTTTCCCCAGAATCTCCTGGATCTGGGAAACAGTCCATGTGTAAAACTTCCCCTCTTCACCTTCGCTGTCGGCATCCCAACCGGAGTAGAAACCTCCCGTGGAATCAGCCATATCCCTCAGAACAAAGGTGAAAATCTCCCTGGCGCTCCTCTTGAAAATTTCCTTTCCCCCTGATTGATAAGCCTCCAGAAAAGCAGTGGCCGTCAGTGCCTGATCATATAGCATCTTTTCAAAATGAGGCAGAAGCCAGAAACTGTCGGTGGAATATCTGTGAATGCCGAATCCCAGCTGGTCGAATATCCCTCCATGACGGATGGCATCAAGGGTTTTCTCCACCATCTCAAGGGCTCCGGCTTCTCCCGTCCGCTTCCAGTAGCGAAGAAGAAACAAAAGGTTGTGAGGGGTAGGAAACTTTGGAGCACTTCCGAAGCCTCCCCATCTTGAATCAAAGCTTCCCCAAAGTGCCTGAAAACCTTTTTCCGACAGATCCAGATGAGGCTTTTCTTCCAGTTTAAATTTGGTGGCATCTTCAATTGCCTTGGTGATCCTGTTTCCTGCTGTTTCAAGCTCTTCCCGCTGGTTTTCCCAGAGCCATATCAGCCGGGGAAGAAGTTCTATCATACCGATGCGTCCCCTGTTTCCCTGCCGGGGATAATAGGTGCCGGCAAAGAACGGCCTGCCCCGGGGAGTCATTACAATGGTAAGGGGCCAGCCACCGCCCCCGGTAAGAGCCTGGCATACCGTCATATAATACTGGTCAACATGGGGAAGCTCTTCCCGGTCAACCTTCACCGATATAAAGCCTTTGTTTAATATTTCTGCCACTTCCGGGTCATGGAAAGACTCCTTTGCCATCACATGGCACCAGTGACAGGTTGAATAACCCACTGACAGGAATATGGGCCTGTTTTCCCTGCGGGCCTTCTCAAATGCCTCTTCTCCCCAGGGATACCAGTCCACCGGATTGTGAGCATGCTGGATCAAGTAAGGACTCTTCTCCCCGGCCAGATGATTTTGTGATAACGATGAGTTGCTTTTTAACAATCTTCACCCTCCTTGTTTTATCTGAAGCAGAATTTCAATCTGCCCTAAACAGAAAAACCCCAGATCAAGCCTCAGGGTTCCCCTGGTCTGAAGTAATCCTGAAAGACAGAAGCACTAAATTTGAGTTGAAATTTCACCATCTCCAGCATTGGGCGGTAAAATTTGTCCACCGCCATATCTTCAAAACGTATCAGGTTGTCCTTGGGAGTTCTTATAAATATTGCCTTCAAATCAAACAAATCGTCAATCCTATGATGATATATTCAAGGCAAAAATGAAAAACCATGCCGAAAAAAGACTTTGACATAAAATTATTTTGCGACGACTACAATATCAAAAGGACAGATTACTGCAGTTGGGAAGGTGAAAGGATAAGGGGCGAAGTATTTCAAGCAAGCATAAAGTTATAAAAAGTTCACAAACACTTGAAGCGAAATAAGAGGAGAATACATACTTGATAATTCGAGGAATCAGCCATCAGGAAATCCAGCGTTTTGCCGATCTGGACGGTGCCATAGAAAATGGGGAGAAACACCTGAATTTCCTCCAGGAGTCCCTGGAAAGAGGTGAAACCCGCCTTTCCTGGTGCTTTGTAGCGGAAGAAAATGGGGTTTTTAAGGCCAGACTCGCCTATTTCAGCTTTTCACCGCCCCCCTTTGAGCTGGAGATTTATCTTCTTCAACTCCCCTGGGAGGGCAATTACGCCGACGTGGGCAAAAGCCTGATTAATAAGAGCTTGGAGTCATTTAGCCGGAAAGAAGTATCCCTTGTGGAATGCAGGATTTTCCCCGGCTCAACTCCCTGCTTTGAAGAGAGAAAGGCCGTCCTGGAAAGGACGGGATTCGCTCTGTTGCAGGAAAAGGTCCGTTACATTTTTGCAGATGGCGTATTGCCTCCGTGGGAAACCCGGTTGACATTCAGGACAATCGAAGAAACTGGAGAGGATGAATTCATCAGGGCTGTGGAACTGGTAACCAGGGAAACTCTGGACCGATCTTTTATGGAACCGGTGGAGCGGGTTGGCACGAAAGAAGCCGCCAGAAACTACTTCCTCACCCTGAAGAACATAGAGTTTGACCCGGATCTGTGGTGTCTGGGCTACGATGAAACCGGCACCCTTGGGGGGCTGGTGATTTCCCAGAGGCTGGGCAAAGAAGAAGGGGCCATAAATTACATCGGCGTAGCTCCCCATCTCCGGGGAAAAAGATACGGCAGGGACTTCCTGATAAAAGGGACGGCAATGCTGATGGATAGGGATATTGCTAAAATTATCGCCGATATTGATGTTCTGAACCATCCCCTGGAAGAATCCCTCCGGTGGGCAGGTTACCAGAAAGAATGCAACTTTTTGGTTTATGAG
>CAYNGH010000098.1:0-12323 GCA_964396845.1 uncultured bacterium
CCTGAACATCGCATTGGGCAATGCCTCCACCACAGTTCCTTCCACCTCGATGGCATCTTCTTTTTTAGCCATTGTCCCTCACCACCTTGTCCTCGTGCAAATTCTTAATCAATTTCAGATATCCTCCAGTAGTTCATCGTGGTCAAGAGGCGCTGTCAACACCCTGGGCTTATCCCCGGTCACCGCAACAGTATGTTCAAAATGCGCCGAGGGAAGCCTGTCCCTGGTTACCACTGTCCAGTCATCAGACAGTATCTCCACATAAAACCTGCCCCGATTCACCATCGGCTCGATGGCAATTACCATACCTTCCCTGAGCTTCGGCCCGGCACCTGCCTTCCCAAAGTTCGGCACCTTGGGATCCTCGTGAAGACGCCTGCCCACTCCGTGGCCCACCAAGTCCCTGACCACGGAAAAACCGTTGGACTCGGCATGCTCTTGAACCGCAGAACTAATATCACCTATCCTGTTGCCCTTAACAACCTTTTCAATAGCCAGGTAAAGACACTCCCTGGTAACCCGCAACAGCTTCCTGTCCTGCTCCTCAATCTCACCCACAGGCCAGGTGTTGGCTGAATCAGCATAATATCCCTTCCAGACACAGCCCAGGTCGATACTGATGATATCTCCCCGCTTGACCAGCCGTTCCCGGCTGGGAATCCCATGAACCACTTCCTCGTTGATTGAAGCATTTATGGTGGCAGGGTAGCCCATATAACCCTTGAATGCGGGCTTTGCCCCTGCCGTCTTCAAAAACCTCTCGGCAATCTGATCCAGCTCCAGGGTGGAAACTCCCGGCCTTATGGCCTTTCGGATTTCCCGATGACAGGCATGATTTATCTGGCCCGCCTGCCACATCAGTTCGATTTCTCTGGAACTTTTTAATATTACCATATCACCTCAAGGACACTTCCCAACTATTTACCAGACAACGAAGAAATCTTCAGTCTGTCACCCACCTCCCGGAGAACTCCCTCTATGGGCTGTTCGCCGTTTACCTGCAACAGCTTTCCGCTGTTCCGGTAGTAATCTACCAGTGGCCCGGTCTTTTCCTTGTAAACGGCAATCCTGTTTTTGATAACCTCCCTGGTGTCGTCACTGCGGTGAATCAGGGTAGCCCCGTCGTCATCACATGTATTCTCCCGGCAGGGAGGATTGAAGATCAGGTGGTATATCCTTCCACACACCGGACAAGCACGCCGGTTTAAAAGACGATGGAGAATCTCCCCATCTCCCACCACAATTTCAACAACTCCGTTCAAGGTAGTATCCATGTTTTCCAGCATCTTGTCAAGTTCCACCGCCTGGGGAACTGTCCGGGGAAAACCATCCAGTATGAAACCATCACCGCAGTCAGCCTGGCCCAGGCGATCCTCCACCATGGCCACGGTTATCTCATCGGGCACCAGGTCACCCCGATCCATAAAGACACTGGCCTTCTTTCCTAGAGGAGTCTTTTCCATTATGTTCCGACGGAAAATATCACCGGTGGAAATATGAGGCACTCCTATCACTTCTGCCAGCTTCTTTGCCTGGGTTCCTTTTCCTGCGCCCGGAGGGCCAAGCATTACAAGTTTCATGGTCATTCCCCGCTATTTCATGAATCCCTGATAGTGTCGCATCACCATCCGGGCCTCAATCTGCTGCATAGTATCCAGGGCCACACCTACCACAATCAGCAGAGAAGTGCTCCCCAGATAAAAGGTCTTCACCTGGGTCAACTGCATCACATAAGTGGGAGCCACTGCAATGAATCCCAAACAGAGAGCCGATATCAAGGTAATCCGCCCCAGGATCTTCTCCAGGTATTCTGCAGTGGGCCGACCAGGACGAATCCCCGGAACAAACCCGCCGTATTTCTTCATGTTATCCGCCACATCACTGATGTTAAAAGTGATGGCTGAATAAAAATATGTGAAGAAAACTACCAGCAGAAAATACATTGCATTATAGAAGAAATGGGCCGGGTTGAAGATGTTTTCGACAAAGCCCTTCAGATGTAGCATCCACTGAGCCGCGGTATCCCTGCTGATGAAATTGGTAAAAGTAGTAGGCAAATGCATCACCGATATGGCAAAGATAATTGAGATGACCCCTGCGTTGTTGACCCGGATGGGGATGTATGTGGACTGGCCTCCAAATACTTTCCGGCCCACAACCCTCTTGGCATATTGCACCGGTACCTTCCGTTGCCCCTGGGTCAGCATGATGATCCCCATTATCAACCCAAGCATGATGATGAAAAATACTCCCAATCCCACATAGAAACTGGGCCCCCTGACTCCCGCCAGACGGAATGTGTTGTCGATATAGTCGGGGAAACGAAGGACGATACCTGAAAAGATTATCAACGACACACCATTGCCGATCCCCTTCTCGGATAAAAGCTCACCCAGCCACATCAGGAATGCCGTCCCGGCACACAGGCTCAAAACCACAGTCACAAAATAGAGCATCTGCAAAGCTCTGGACTCGGGCAGATGAAATATCGATTCACCGCCAGGCCCCCGGTAACGGGCTAAGGATGCAGTCATCATGGAAGCCTGTAAAAGAGCCAGGGACATAGTTAAAATCCGCACATACTGCCCCAGTTTGCGACGGCCCTGCTCTCCACCTTCTTTTTGAAGCTCGTGAAGCTTGGGCCACACAACCGTCAGCAACTGCATAATAATAGACGCATTGATGTATGGAGTGATCCCCATAGCGCCGATGGCAAAGTTATTCAAAGCACCGCCGGTAAACATCCCCAGAAACTGGAACAACGCTCCCTTTTCCAGAAGTGACTGCCACACCTTCAGATTTACGCCAGGGACAGTAATGTGAATGGTCAGCACAAATATGGCAAAACCCGCGGCCAACCACAACATCCGATCCCGGATGTCCTTTACCTTGAAGGATTGAAACAGGGTCTTTAACACCTATATCACCTCTGCTTTTCCGCCGGCAGATTCAATTGCCTCCTTTGCCTTCCTGGAAAAAGCCGATACCTTGACCGTCAGTGCCCTGGAAATCTTTCCATTGGCAAGAATCTTCACCGGTTTGTCGATCCTCTTTACGAGGTTATTTTTGTGCAAAAGCTCGATGGTAACTTCCTTTGCATCTTCTATCCTGTCCAGCTCGTCTAATGAAACGATCTGGTATTCCTCACGGAATTTGTTATTAAAGCCCCTGAACTTGGGCAGGCGCTGATACCAGGGTGTCTGCCCGCCTTCAAAACCAGGGTACTTTCCGCCGCCGGACCTGCTGTTCTGTCCGTTGGCACCACGGGTAGCGGTCTTTCCAAGCTTACCGCCCCTGGCAACCCTCTTGCGCTTTGTTCGTGAACCCCTGGGAGGCCTTAAACTGGTCAAATTCATTTTATTTCTCCTCCTGCCTTATTACCTTGCATCGAAAGAAACTGACTATGCCAGAATCTCTTCTACAGTCTTGCCCCTCAGCCGGGCAACTTCCGATGCCTTCATCATTTCCTTGAGTCCCTTCATAGTTGCATAGACAATATTAATCTGGTTGTCAGAACCGAGACTCTTGGTGAGAATGTCCTTTATCCCCGCCAACTCCACCACGGCACGAACCGCACCGCCGGCAATAACACCAGTACCGGGAGCTGCCGGTTTCATAAAGACATGGGCTGCACCAAAACGGGCGTTAATGACATGGGGTATCGTAACTCCCCGCAAGGAGATGGTGACAAGGTTCTTCTTGGCTACCTCGACACCCTTGCGGATGGCCTCGGGCACTTCCGATGCCTTTCCAAGGCCGACACCAACTATGCCGTTCTTGTTGCCCACTACCACCAGGGCGTTAAAGGAGAAACGTTTTCCACCCTTTACAACCTTGGAAACCCGGTTTATCTTCACGACCCGTTCTTCCATTTCCACTTCAGAAGAGTCTATCTTGTATCCTTTAAACATAGTTCCTCCTTAGAATTTCAGTCCCTGCTCCCGGGCACCCTCTGCCAGAGCAGCCACCTGCCCATGAAACTTGTATCCGGCCCGGTCAAAAACTACAGTCTTCAGTCCAGCCTCCATAGCCCGCTTGGCTACCGTCTTGCCGACTACCTTTGCAATATCGCCACTTTTCATATCGTCAGCGATGGCACCCTTCACATCCTTTTGAAGGGTATTAGCCGATACAAGGGTCCTGCCGGCCAGATCGTCAATTACCTGGGCGTATATGTGACGGTTGCTTCGATAAACAACCAGCCTCGGCTTGCTGTCGGTCCCCATGAGGGACTTTCTAATCCGCTTCTGCCTCTTCCTGCGAAGATTGTTTTTTGACTCCTTTTTGATCATATCTCGACCCTCTCCTGTGACTTTTTATGCTCCGGCCTTTCCAACCTTACGGCGAATGACCTCATCTGCATACTTGATCCCTTTGCCCTTGTAAGGCTCCGGCGGGCGAACGCTGCGGATGTTGGCGGCAACCTGGCCCACCGCCTGGCGATCTATTCCCTTGACAATAATGGTGGTCTGATTGGGCACATCAAACTCGATGCCGTCCTTCTCTTCAAATACCACCGGGTGTGAATAACCAACATTTATCTGGATGCCTTTTCCCTGTTTTGCAACCTTGTATCCAACACCCACAATCTCTAACTTCTTTTCATAACCCTGGGAAACTCCCACAACCATATTGCGAATCAAAACCCGCACCAGGCCATGAAGTGACCTGTTCTTCTTGGAGTCGTCGGGACGCTCCACAGTAACGCTGTCTTCGTCAAGCTTCAATGTCAACTCCCTGGGAGCCTGGTATTCCAGCTTTCCCTTGGGGCCTGTCACTGTGACAAAATTGTCCTTTATTTCAACCTTGACACCTTTCGGTATCTCAACTGGAATCTTTCCTACCCTGGACACGGTCATACCCTCCTTGCTTCGTTAACTTGAGCAAAGCCTCTACCAGACATAAGCCAATACTTCACCGCCCACGCCTTTCTTCTTTGCCTGCTTGCCGGTCATCAAACCGCGGGGAGTAGTCATTATGACTGTTCCCAGCCCTCCAAAAATCCGGGGCACATCGTTCTTGCCCACATAAACCCTCAGTCCGGGCTTGCTGATTCTCTTCAGACCGGTGATTACCCTCTCCCGGGTTGAACCGTATTTCATAAATACCCTGATTACACCCTGGACACCAGTGTTAATCACCTGATAATCCCTGATGAAACCTTCTTTTTTAAGGACTTTCGCCAGCTGTTCCTTTATCTTTGATGCCGGTATATCCACCTGCTCATGATAAGCAGTGTTGGCATTTCTGACCCTGGTCAGCATGTCGGCGATAGGATCCGTAAGAGTCATTTACTTAACCTCCTTAACCGATTCTTTACCAGCTGGATTTGGTTACTCCAGGTATGAGCCCCCTGTGAGAAAGGGACCTGAAGCAAATCCTGCACATTCCGAACTTCCTTAGGTAACCCCTGGGCCGTCCGCACAGCTTGCAACGGTTGCGTCTTCTCACCTGGAACTTCGGTTTTCTCTGGGCTTTTACTATCATAGATTTCCTGGCCATATCAATCCTCCGTTTTTAGTTTGTTCTGATGGGACATCCCAGGAATTTCAGAAGATGCAGACATTCTTCGTCGGTCTTTGCCGTGGTTACAATCACCACGTTCATACCCCGAACCTTGTCAACCTTGTCATAATCCACCTCGGGGAAGATTATCTGCTCCTTGATGCCCATTGCATAGTTTCCACGGCCATCAAAGGCCTTGGGGGAAAGGCCCCGGAAATCCCGAACCCTGGGAAGGGTTACATTGAACAACTTGTCCAGAAATGCATGCATCATTTTTCCCCTGAGAGTTACAGAACACCCTACCTTCATGCCCTTACGAAGCTTGAAGGCCGCTATTGATTTCTTCGCCCTGGTGATTACCGGCTTCTGCCCGGTGATGGCTGTCAAATCCGCCACCGCATTATCCAGAACCTTGGAATTGACCAGAGCCTCACCGACACCCATGCTGACAACTACCTTTTCGAGCCTGGGTATCTCCATCACGTTCTTGTATTTGAATTTTTCCATCATCCTGGGACATACATCGTCCCTGTATTTTTCCTTTAACCTCATTTTTAAGGCAACCTCCTTGATGGTGTCGGTAGCTGACTTCATATTTCCTCGTTGCACCTGCGACAAACCCTGGCCTTGTTGGCACGCTTGGGTCTGACAGGCAGGGAACACTGAGAGCAAACCAGCATAACATTTGAAGCCTCAACAGGCATCGCCTTTTCCAGAATCCCTCCCTGGGGCACCTTGGGAGGTCGGGGCTTGGTATGCTTTTTAACTATATTGACACCGTCAACTAACAACTTCCTTTCGTCAGGCATCACCTGCAGGACCTTTCCTTCCTTGCCCCGGTACTTGCCGGCGATGACTTTCACTTTATCGTCTTTCTTGATGTGCATCTTTGGCACTTTGCTCACTCCCTTTACTACGGTCTTTTACAACACTTCCGGTGCCAGGGACACGATTTTCATAAAAAACTTGTCCCTTAATTCCCTGGCCACGGGTCCGAATATCCGGGTTCCCCTGGGGTTCTTCTGGTCATTTATAATAACCGCCGCATTATCATCAAAGCGAATATATGAACCATCGGGACGGCCTATCATTTTCTTTGTCCGCACCACAACCGCCTTTACCACATCGCCTTTTTTCACCGGTGCTCCCGGCGTTGCAGACTTTACAGTAGCGGTGATGATGTCGCCAACCCCCGCATAACGATGCTTGAAACCTTTATCCACACGGATGCACAGGATTTCCCTGGCCCCGGAGTTATCTGCCACTTTTAAACGGCTTTCCTGTTGTATCATTGGGTCAAACCCCCTTTCGGTAATGCTCTGCCATTATTACCTGTCCACACAGGCAGGCGTGCTTCATTTTTTACTTACTTGGCCTTCTCGGTGATTTCTACAACTTTCCACCGTTTGGAGGCACTCAGGGGACGGGATTCGATGATTCTCACCCGGTCGCCCTCACGACATTCGTTATTCTCATCATGAGCCATGAATTTTTTTGACTTCTTGATGATCTTCTTGTAAAGAGGATGGGCAAACTGGCGCTCCACCAGTACAGTAACAGATTTTTCCATCTTTGCGCTTTGAACTATGCCCGATCTTACCTTTTTCCTCGATTTCACTTTCCTTTCCCCTTTCTTAAAGAAATCATGCCGAATGGACGGCCATTTCCCTTTCCCTTATGATTGTCTGCACCCTGGCTATCTGTTTTCTGAGCAACCGGATACGGCTGTAGTCATCCAGATGTCCTGTGGCCAACTGAAAGCGGAGATTAAACAACTCCTCTTTCAAATCCTTGAGCTTGTCCTTTAATTCCAGGGGATTCATATCCCTGATTTTTTCCATTCCCTGCTTAGTCTTCACTTAAATCACCACCCAATACTTCCCTCTCAAGCACTGCAGTCTTCAGGGGCAATTTCTGGGATGCAAGCCTCAGGGCTTCCCTGGCGACATCCCGCTCTACTCCTGCCACCTCGAACAGCACTCTGCCGGGTTTTATTACAGCCACCCAGAACTCCGGGCTTCCCTTACCACTGCCCATCCGGGTTTCCGCTGGTTTCTTGGTCACTGATTTGTCGGGGAAAACTCTAATCCATACCTTGCCTCCCCGTTTGATATGTCGGGTGATTGCAATACGAGCCGCTTCAATCTGGCGATCCGTTATCCAGTGAGGCTCCCGGGCCTGCAGTCCGAACTCGCCGAACTCCAGCTTGTTGCCCCGCTGAGCCTTTCCCTTCATGCGGCCCCTCTGCATCTTGCGAAACTTGACTTTCTTAGGTGCCAACATTGTTATTTTCTCCCTTCACCCTTTGCGGGATTTGCAACTTTCTCGCCCTTCTTCTGGGGAAGAATATCGCCCTTGTATATCCATACCTTGATCCCGATACGACCATATGTGGTCTTGGCCTCGGCTATGGAATAGTCGATTTCCGCCCGAAGGGTATGAAGAGGCACTTTACCCTCAAAGGTTCTCTCGGACCGGGCAATCTCTGCCCCGCCAAGCCTGCCTCCGCACTGAATCTTGATGCCCTTGGCGCCGGCCTTCATGGCCCGGCCTGCGGCCTGCTTCATAGCCCGGCGGAAAGATACCCGCCGTTCCAGGGCTTCGGCCACTGATTCCGCCACTAATTTTGCATCAACCTCCGAGTGGGGTATCTCTTCGATGTTGATTTTAATGGGTTTACGGGTGAGGGCTTCCAAGGATTTTTTCAGCTCCTCGATTCCTGCTCCCCTCTTGCCGATTATCATACCAGGCTTTGCTGTGCGGATATTGAGAGTAATCCGATCAATACCAGGCCTGCGGATAATCACCTGGGATATTCCTGCGCTCTTGAGTCTTGTATCAATATACTTCCTCAGCTCAAGGTCCTGGTGAAGCCACTCTGTATAATGCTTCTCTGAGAACCACAGGGAATCCCAGGTCCGGTTTATGCCTAATCTCATTCCTACGGGATGTATCTTCTGGCCCACTACTTGTCATCTCCTCTCTCTTTAACCGTAACAGTTATGTGGCTGGTGCGCCTCCTTATGGGTGTCGCCCGGCCCATGGCTCTGGCCCGAAATCTCCTGATAATGGGCCCGCCGTCAACAAATACCTCGTGTATATAAAGATCATCGGTGTCTAACTCATAGTTGTTCTCGGCATTTGCCACTGCAGAGGCAACCACCTTTTCCATCAGCCTTGCCGACTTGCGGGGGATAAACCTCAGCATGTTCAAGGCTTCCTCAGTTGACTTGCCTCTGATGGCATCGGCTATCAACCGAATCTTCCTGGGAGGCGACTTGACATATTTTGCCCTGGCAACAACAACAGGATTTTCCTTCTGGGCGGCTTTGCGCTCATCCCTCTGATTCCTGCGCCGTTTCTTGTTGGGCATTGGTTTTCGAATTTTTGTGTCCACCTTTGCTTCCTCCTTGTGTCCAAAGGACTTTCGGGTTATCTTACCTTGGATTTCTTGTCAGAACCGGCATGACCACGGAAAAAACGAGTCATCGCGAATTCTCCCAGCTTATGACCCACCATCTGTTCCGTAATGTAGATGGGTATGTGCCTGTGACCATTGTGAATGGCCACGGTGTGTCCCACCATCTCGGGAACTATGGTGGATGCCCGGGCCCAGGTCTTGACTACCCTCTTTTCATTCCTCAGGTTCAGAGCTTTTATCTTCCGCAGAAGATTTGAATCGATATAAGGTCCTTTTTTAATTGAACGGGACAAGGTTTTCCCTCCTTTTCCCAAATATTATCGGGTGTTTTATTTTTTGCCTGCATGACGGGATCTGACAATCATCCGATCACCAGGCTTCTTTTTACGGGTGCGAAGACCATAAGTCGGCTTGCCCCATGGGGTCGTGCTGGGACGACCAGGAGTTGAACGGGCTTCTCCACCGCCGTGGGGATGATCACAGGGGTTCATCACGACGCCTCTCACCGAGGGCCTCTTGCCCAGCCAGCGGGACCGGCCCGCTTTGCCAACGGTGATGTTCTCATGTTCAATGTTTCCTACCTGGCCGATGGTGGCCTTGCAGTCGATATTGAGCAGTCGCATCTCTCCCGAGGGAAGACGGACATTGGCGAATTTTCCTTCCTTGGCCATCAGCTGGGCTGAAGCTCCGGCGGATCTCACTAATTGTCCTCCCTTGCCGGGAAACATCTCGATATTATGAATCAACGATCCCACAGGAATATTCTTCATGGCCAGGCAGTTGCCGGGCCTGATTTCCGCCTCAGGTCCTGACATGAGCATGTCATTTACCTGAACTCCCACGGGACAGATTATATAACGCTTTTCACCATCGGCGTAAAACAGCAACGCTATCCTGGCTGACCGGTTGGGATCGTATTCGATGGTTGCGACCCTGGCCGGTACGCCGTCTTTATCCCGTTTAAAATCGATTATCCTGTATCTTTTCTTATGTCCGCCACCCTTGTGACGACAGGTGATTCTCCCCTGGTTATTCCGACCGGCCTTGCGATGCTTGGTCTTGGTCAGCTGTTTATGGGGCTTGCCGGTGGTTATCTCGGCAAAATCCGATACTGTTACATATCGAACCCCGGGAGAAGTCGGTTTAAAACTCTTGACAGGCATCTTTTTTCACTCCTTGACTCGTTGTTTTGCAGGCTCCTGGGCCTATACTTTCACCGATTAAACCTCAAAGGGGTTAAATCCGGCCAACTCGATCCTGTCGCCCTCTTTTAATGTGACAACAGCCTTTTTCCAGTCGTTGGAATATCCCACATGCCGGCCCCGCTTGTCCATGCGGATCCGACGTTTGCCCTTGAGATTGCTGGTGGTGATCTTGGTGACCGTCACCTTGAATATGTCCTCAATTGCCTTGCGGATCTCACGCTTGTTGCTGTCCCGGTCAACTTCAAAAGTGTACTTGTTCAGCTGGGCGTTTTCCATACTCTTCTCGGTGATTATCGGTTTCAAGATAATGTCCCGGGAGGATCTCCTGTTGATATCTTTTAATTTGAGCTCTTCCATCAGGCCAATACCTCCTCTATCCGGCTGACAGCATCCCTGGTAAGGATCAGCCGATCATATTTGAGAATGTCATAAACATTAAGAGTGTCAGTGATGATCACCTTTACTCCCGGCAGGTTCGACGCGGATTTCTCCACAGTCATATCACCCTGGTGAATAACAAAAAGGGCGTTCTCCGGCAGGTTCAGATTCTGCATCATCTCGATAAACTTGCGTGTTCTTGGCACTTCAAAGGCGATGTTTTCCAGGGCCATCACCTTGCCTTCTTTCAACTTGTTGGTCAGAAGACCACGCAAGGCCATCCTGCGCATCTTCTTTGGCATCTTCTGGGAATAATCCCTGGGCCTGGGGCCGAAGGTTATTCCGCCTCCCTTCCACAAGGGTGAACGGATACTGCCGTGACGGGCTCTTCCTGTTCCCTTCTGACGCCAGGGTTTCTTTCCTCCGCCCCTGACTTCACCCCTGGTTTTGGTGCTGTGGGTGCCCCGGCGGGCATTGGCCAGCTGACGAATCAACAGCTGATGAATCAGCGCTTCGTTGACGCCGGCGTCAAATACCACATCCGACAGGGAAAGGGTCCCCTTTTTCGTTCCTTCCATTGTGTAGAGGTCTATTTCAGGCATTTGTATTCCTCCTTAGCTATGGATCCCTGGGGATCCACCCCACTTCCGGGGTTCCATGTGACTAATTTTTAACGACAGTTCCCAGAACCTTGGGCTTCTTCCGCTGTCTTACCTTCTTGGTTTCCTGGATCATCAAAAGACCGTTGCGGGCACCGGGCACTGCGCCCTTTACCAGCAGAAGGTTCTTGTCCTTGTCAACCCTGACCACTTCCAAACTCTGTACCGTGGTTCTCACAGCACCCATGTGACCGGGGCCTCTTTTTCCCTTGAATGTCCGGGCCGCATCAGTGGCGCCGGCTGAACAGGGCCGTCGGTGAACAGTCTGGCCGTGAGAAGAACCGCCACCCTTGAAATGATGACGTTTCATTGCACCGGCAAAACCCTTGCCGATAGATGTGCCTATGACATCAACTTTCTCGCCTTCATTGAAGATATCAACAAATATCTCCTGGCCCACCTTCAAATCCTGGGAATTGCTTCCCCGAATTTCCCGAAGGTGTTTCTTGGCCTTCAGATTACTCTTCTCAAACTGACCTTTAACTGGCTTGATAACCTTGCCCTTTTTCATGTCCTCAAATCCGATCTGGACTGCTTCATAACCGTTCTTCTCCACGGTCCTCAGATTTGTAACCAGGCAGGGCCCAGCCTTTATCACAGTGACGGGCAGTGAATGCCCCTCCTCGTTGAAGATCCTGGTCATTCCTAATTTTCGACCGAGTATTCCTCGCATAACTTTTGCCCCCTTAGCCTTTGATCTCGATGTCAACGCCCGAGGGTAAATCTACCTTCATTAAAGCGTCGGTTGTCTTCTGGGCCGGGTCAAAGAAGATGTCGATGAGCCTCTTGTGGGTGCGAACCTCAAAATGCTCGCCGGACCGCTTGTCAATGTGAGGTGAACTCAACACGCAATAGCGGTTCTTTTCCGTGGGCAACGGGATTGGCCCCGATATGTTCGCACCGGTATTCCTGGCGATATCCACAATCTTTGCTGCCGCCTCATCCAGAATGTCATAGTCGTATGCTTTTAGCCTGATCCGGAATTTCTGCTTTGCCATAAATTCCTTTCTCCTCCCTGAATCCGCTGGAAGCCTGAGCTTCCATCCCGGGTTATATTATTGATACCCCATAACGGGTTATAATTTTATCTGCAATCTGCCGGGGCACCTGATCGTAATACGCAAACTCCATTGAGTACTCGGCCCGGCCCTGAGA
>CAYNGH010000099.1:0-2033 GCA_964396845.1 uncultured bacterium
ACCCTGGAAAAGATGGCCTCCAAAGAAGGGTTCGAGAAGATGAGGATGAGCGATCTTTTCAATGAGATTGCCGGGGAACATCCCGTGGCGGTCATCTACATAAAGGGATCCTGGATGGACATCGACGGCATCGTGGAGCTTCAGAAGGCGGGGGATTTCTGACATGCTCAACATGGAAACATACGGCAGAATGCTTGCCCGGCGGGGATATAATTTTTACACGGGAGTTCCCTGTTCATACCTCAAGGGGCTGTTCAACCATGCCCAAAATACCGGCCCTTTTGTGATGTCCGCCAATGAAGGAGATGCGGTGGCCCTGTGTGCCGGGGCATACATAGGAGGCCTGCGCCCTGTGGTGATGATGCAGAATTCCGGCCTGACCAACGCGTTGTCCCCCTTAAGCTCCCTGGTGAATATCTTCAGGATACCCATCCTAAGCTTTGTTTCCCAAAGAGGTGAGCCGGGCACCGGGGATCAGCCCCAGCATGAACTGATGGGAAGAATCACAACGGATCTCCTGAGCCTTTTGGAGATTCCCTGGGAATACCTGCATCAGGATACCGACGAAGCCTCCCGCCAGCTGGACCGGGCCGACAATGCTCAAAACGAAGGCAGGTGCTTCTTCCTGGTGGTAAAAAAAGGAACCATCCCCCCGGTGGATCTGACAACTAAAGATGAGGGCAGGATTCCTGTCAACGTTCACCGCCACGCCTCGCCACGGGAATCCCCCCTGCCCCGGAGGATCGATGTCCTGAGGGCCATCTCGGAGTTGAAGTCAAATGACACAATAATCATCGCCTCCACCGGCAAGACAGGCCGGGAGCTTTATGCCGTGGAAGACAGTCCCCACAACCTTTATATGGTGGGATCCATGGGATGCGCCGGCCCTCTGGGTCTGGGGGTTTCCATTGCAAGGCCCCGGTTGAAAGTCATAGTCATCGACGGCGACGGAGCACTGCTGATGCGCAGCGGATCTCTGGCAGCCAACGCCCGTTACTGTCCCGGCAACATGCTCCACATTGTTCTTGACAACCACTGTCATGATTCCACCGGGGGACAGGAAACCTTATCGGGACAGGTGAATTTTGTTGAGCTGGCGGCATCTTTCGGTTATCCCAGGGCGGTATCACCCGGGAGCATTCAGGAGATGATCCGGGAAATCCGGCAATGGAAAGAAAACCCGGTTCTGACCATGATTCACATGAGAATTCAGAAAGGATCCATGGAGAACCTCCCCCGGCCAAAGATACAACCCTTTGAGGTTGCCCGGCGGTTGAGGGACTTCATGGCAATGAGCAGTGATTAACAAAGCAGTGATAGTGGCGGCGGGCATCTCCAGCCGTATGTATCCCCGGACAAAAACAACCCCCAAGGGACTCCTGCCCCTGGGGGAAACCACATTGCTGGGGCGATCCGTCAAGATCCTCCAGGAGATGGGCATCAGGAAAATTGCCATAGTGACGGGTTATCTTCATCAGCAGATCCGGGATGCTCTGGGAGGGGACTTGCATTATATTCCCAACCCCTTCTACCGCCACTGCAACAACATGGGGTCCCTGTGGTTTGCCAGAAGCTTTGTGGGGGAAGATCCCTTCGTATATCTCCATGGGGATATTGTTTACCATCGGGACATATTGCACTCGGCTCTGGATGATTGGGCAGGCAGTCCCAATGATATGGAGATGGTGACGGATTTCAGCCATTTCGATGAAGAATCCATGAAGGTCCGCCTTGACGAAAACCAGCTTCTTATTGAATCAAAAAAAGAGATCCCCCTGGATGAGGCCCATGGCGAATGGACCGGGATTGCCCTTGTTGGAAATCCCGGGGCTCTTTTTGAATCCATAGAGGAGATAATGATGTCGGGGGAGCTGAATCATTACGATACCTCTGCCTTTAACCTGATGGCCCGGCGGGGATTCCGCCTCCACAACATACCCACAGGGGACCTGCCATGGATCGAGATAGACTTCCCCGATGATTACCTCAGGGCCAGGGAGATGTTTCAGTGAAAGACTTTACATATTACAACC
>CAYNGH010000099.1:2043-12257 GCA_964396845.1 uncultured bacterium
CCGTCAGAATCCGATTTGGAGAGGGAGTATTGGCAGAACTGCCCCAGTATATCCGGGGAGAACCGTATCTTCTGGTCACATCTCCCGGTGCCGGGAAACGGGGCTGGATTGACAAAATAAAAAAGATTGCCGGGCCTCCCGCCGGAATCATCGACACAGTGGAGGCCAACCCTTCTTTTTTATATCTGGAGAAAGCATATCCCCAGGCCCTGTCATCAGCTCACCGGGTCATCGTTGCAATGGGGGGAGGCAGTGTCATAGACACCGCCAAGGCCCTGTCGGTGAGATTTGACGGAGAAAGAACCTTCCAGGGAGTCAGGGATATGGTCACAGGAAAGAGTCCCTGGGAAGGATACCGGGTCACCCCGGTAATCGCAATCCCCACCACTGCAGGGACCGGCAGTGAAGTCACCCCATGGGGGACCCTGTGGGATATGGAAAACAAGAAGAAATACTCCATCCATACCCGGGATTTGTGGTGCCGGGAATGTATAATCGACCCAGAGCTGACATATACCATGGGATGGGATTTAACAGTATCCACAGGGCTGGATGCTCTCTCCCACAGTCTGGAGGCCATCTGGAACCGGTTTGCCAACCCGGTTTCAACAGATCTGGCGGTTTCGGCGATAAAAAAAATCATTGCTACTCTCCCTGCACTCCGGAACAACCCCCATTATACCCGGCTCAGGAGCATTATGATGCTGGGAGCAACCCAGGCGGGGCTGGCCTTTTCCAACACCCGCACATCCCTGGCCCATGGCATCTCGTATTATCTCACCGCCAATCTGGGGATTCCCCACGGTCTGGCCTGCAGTTTCACCCTGCCTGCCATAGCCCGTTATCTGCAGGGAAAGATCCCCTGGGTGGATAAATCCCTGAAGGAAGCCCTGGGACACAACCCCGCAGAAGCACTGGATATTTTTTTCAACGAATTAAGAGTGTCAACCGTTGCCGGGGATTATTCCATCACTCCCGGCGACATAAAAAACATGAGAAACCAGCTTCTATCCAACCCCAGATCAGGGAATTTCCCCCTGTCACCGGTGGAAGCCTTCGATGAAATATTCGATGAAACATTCAAGGAGAACATATGACCAGCAACCAGAATCCCGGAACAACAAAAACTCCCTCCATCAGGGGAGATGTCCCTCCCTTTGGATATTATCTGGCGTTCTTGTTTCTGTCGGGGGTTTTCTTTATTTTTCTGGATTTCAACTTCCGGGGGGACGAGCTTTTCCGGCACCTGCCCATACCCCAGATCCTGAGAAACCTTGTGTTCACATTCCTGTTTGTCTATGGGATCTGCCTCATCACAGCCCTAATTCTGTGGTTCACAGAATGGCTCCTGACAAAACTTATGGGCAGATATATATACCCCTGGGCCGGGAAGCTGGCCGGGAAACTTTTTCCACAGGACAAACCCCGGATATTTCATCCGACATACTTCATCCGGCTGGAAGGGAGATATCTGGAAGACCGATGCCGGTACCGGGCCGGTTCCATTACAGGGTTCATAATGTTTGCCATATTTGTTTATGTGAATGTGCTGTATATGAAGTTCTGGGTGGGAAATTACATTACCCATTCTATGGCTTCCTCGGCAAAGCTGGCAACCTTTGTATTTGCAATCTTGCTGATTCTTTATCTCATCAGATTTCAGAAGAAACTCACCTACAAGGCAAAGGCAGGTACTGCCCGGTTCCTTTCCCGGCTTTCCCTGTTTACCGGTGCAGTTGCCCTTGTGGCTGGAATCATCATCTTCAACGCATATGGTAAAGTGCCGGATCCCCCTGCCCGAAAAAGCAGTTCTCCCCTGCCCCATGTCATCATGATAACCTCCGACTCCCTTGCCAAAAACCGTATGTCGGTTTACGGCTATCACAAATCCACCACTCCAAGGCTGGAAGAGTTTGCCAGGGAGAGCTGTCTTTTCGAGGGAATGGTGATTAACTCCAATGAAACCCATTACTCCCTTCCCAGCTTCCTGGGACGAAATCCCCGGGAATATGACGTGAACCGGCCCTTCCCCCTGACTCTGATTAACGAGATGGAAAAGGCCGGTTACAATCGGAGGGTTTTTGTCTGCTTCACTCGTTATTCAAGGGCTTTTAACACAGGTTTCACCAGAGTGGTGGCCCTGAAGCGCTTTGACAAGACAAATATCGCCAAATCCCTGTACCGTGGAGAAAACCGGGAAAACTTCTACTGGCTTTCCGGGCTTCTTTCCGAAGATGAAAGGTATTACAACCTGCTCAACAACCGGCACCCAAAAAATTTCAACCGGGCAATCCGCCAGGTATTTCCCCTGGACATGTATTTTGATTATGTAATCCAGGAGCTGGAAAACAGCCCCGAGCCAGTATTCATATGGGCGCATGTCTTTGAGCCTCATCATCCTTATATTGTCCCCAACCCCTTTTATTCGATGTTCGGGCCATGGACGGATCACCGCTACGACGGGGCGGTGGCATATCTGGATCACCAGCTGGGGATCTTTTTTGACCGCCTCCGGGAAAAGGGTTTGTATGATGATTCCCTGATAATTTTCAGCTCGGATCATGGCGAGTCTTTTGGCGAAAAACATGCCGGCTGGAGCGGATTTCTTCATGGAACCCACTGGCTCAACGAATCGGTGAACCGGATTCCTCTCATCATCAGGCTTCCGGGGCAGACAGAACCGGTCAGGCCTCTCACCTTCGCCTCCCAGGTGGATGTTGCCCCCACCATACTGGATATTGTGGGTCACAAGATCCCTCAATGGATGGAAGGAGAGTCCCTGATTCCATATATCAATGAACCGGAAAAGCTGAGTGACCGCCTGAAGATAGTTGTTCCCGCATCTCATTTTGGCCGGGAGCATAGTGACCTGAGCGTGAAGCCTATGGATTGGGCCTCCAACACCCACGACATGTTCAATGTCTATACCGGCGACAAGAAAATCGGCTGGTTCCAGATATATGCTCCCAGCCTTGAAGATCCCCGGCTCATCAGGCGGATGGTTCAGTTTCAGTTTTACTGTGTTTTCAACATTATCCAGGACCCCACCGAGGAGGAGAACCTTCTGCTGGAGCCGGAAATGGAAGGACTGCTGGACAAAGTTTACAACTATCCCCTGGTGGAAAGATACAGGACAAGACAGCTTAAAGACGAGTCCCAGAAATGACTCTTGAGGTGAACCATTGAGGCTTTATTTTACAGATAAAAGGGACAGTGCCCTGTTGCAGGGGAAGAGATCCCCAAAGCTCCAGGCAGGATACAAAAGACTGTGCATCCTCTTGTTGTTGTTTTTCATTGCCACAATCCCATCCTCCGCGGTTGCCGAAGCCTTCCCGGAAAAAATCGAAAACCAGGAAGGCAGGCTGGAGATAAAATCCCAGGGGCTTATCATCAGGGACGCTCCCTTTACCCTGACCATCCGGGCGGTGGATCCCCAGGGACGACTTCTCCACAACTGCCAGGGCGAGGTTCTTATCAACATTCAAAAGGGACGGCTGATGCGCCTTGTCAACAACAGGATGATCCCCCTGGGCCGGGTGGAAGGTTTCCACGAAGGGGAGATTGTCCTGAAGGACCTGATTATCGAGGATGCCCAGGGGATCAATATGATCCACGCCTACACCGAGAGCTTCAACGGGGATCTGGCATTTCGGATGATCCCCGGCTGGCTGACCCTGATCCCACCCCTGCTGGCAATTCTGCTGGCCCTGACCCTGAAGCAGGTCATCATCTCCCTTTTTATCGGGATACTGGCAGGAGCAGTTATCATATATGGATACAGTCCCTTCCTGGGGATCCTTCGAACCCTGGACACCGTCCTGATCGATTCTGTGGCCCGGCCAGGGCATGTTTCCATCCTGACCTTCGATATTCTTCTGGCGGCCATGGTGATGCTGATAGCCCGTTGCGGAGGTTCCGGTGGGATGGTAAACGCTGTGCGTAAATGGGCAAAAACTCCCCGTTCCGGACAAGTTGTCACCTGGATTATGGGACTTCTGATATTTTTTGACGACTACGCCAATTCCCTTATTGTGGGCACCTCCATGCGTCCCCTGACAGATCGTTTAAAAATCAGCCGGGAGAAACTCTCTTTCATTGTGGATTCCACCGCAGCCCCGGTAGCCAACCTGGCGGTGATATCCACATGGATCGGTTTTGAAATTGGCGTAATCGCCGATGGATTCAAGAGTATCGGTCTTCAGAGGGAGCCATACATGATGTTTCTCTACACCATCCCATACCGTTTTTACCCGTTGCTGATGCTGGCCTTTGTATTTCTCATCGGTTATATGGGGCGGGATTTCGGCCCTATGCTCACTGCGGAAATCCGCGCCCGGAAAAAAGGAAAAGTTCTGGCGGAGAATGCCCGGCCCCTGATGAATATCGACGAGGGTCTGACAGACGCCACGAATGCTCCGGAAAGATGGTTTAACGGAGTGATTCCCATACTGGTGGTGATCCTGGTGACTATCTGGGGCCTGTGGTACAGCGGGACCCAGAAGATAATGGAAACCGGCGGATACATGGCCTTTTCCGGGGCTACTCCCGTGGATATTCTCAACAACGCCAACTCTTTCCGGGCACTGCTCTGGGCATCCTTTGCAGGAAACCTCACAGTGATCCTCATGATCCTGAGCCAGAAGATAATGAACATAGAGGAGATAATGAGCCACTGGATTGAAGGAGCCAAATCCATCATGCCCGCCCTGCTGGTCCTGATTCTGGCCTGGTCCATAGGGAGTGTCTGTCGGGAGCTGAACACCGGGGCCTATGTGGCAGCCCTGGCCCGGGGAAACATCCTGCCCCAGCTACTGCCTCTGGTGATTTTTCTAATATCCGGGGTCATCTCCTTTGCCACAGGAACCTCCTGGGGGACCATGTCCATTGTGATGCCCATCGCCATCTATGTGGGATTTTACCTGCCCCCGGACACCATGGCCCCTCACCTGAAAAACGCCATCCTCCTGGGATCCATATCAGGAGTGCTGGCGGGAGCCACCTTCGGGGATCACTGCTCTCCCATATCCGATACCACCATCATGTCTTCCATGGCCTCGGGGGCGGATCATATGGATCACGTGAGAACCCAGATGCCTTATGCCGTGACCGTAGCGGGAGTATCCATGCTGGCAGGGACCATCCCGGCGGGCTTCGGGTTGAATCCGTGGGTTTCCATGTTAATCTCCCTGGGGGTATTGTATGGCGTCGTCAGGTTTTTCGGGAAAGACCCCAATGAAGCCGATACCGATAAACCCACAGCCAGCCCCGGTGAAGATGTTGAGCATACAGAAAATAGAGCAGAAGGGGATTCGGCAGGTTCCCAGAAAACAACCGGGACAGGTAGCGAGGTGACAACATGAACATTGCCAGAAGAGGTGACCTGGTGCGGGTTCACTACACCGGCCAGCTGTCCGACGGCACAGTTTTTGATACAACCGCAGGTTCGGATCCTCTGGAATTCCGACTGGGAGAAGGTCATGTTCTGGGAGGATTTGACATGGCAGTCCGGGGGATGGCTCCCGGCGAAAAAAAGTCAGTCCACCTGAAGGCGGAAGATGCCTATGGCCGATACCGATCCGACAGGGTCACCGTGGTAGATCGATCATTCATTCCAGATGATGTGGACGTGTCGGTGGGCCGAAGCCTGGAGCTGACCCAGGCCGACGGCAGGATTAACGTGGTGACCATAACCGATATATCCGGCGACGTGGTGACCCTGGACGGAAACCACCCCCTCACCGACAAGGATCTTCACTTTGAACTGGAACTGGTGGAGATTGTGCCCTCCAGGCCAAAAATTGCATCCCCCAGCCTGAATTAATTGCAGGCAGGATTAACGGTAAAATATCTGAATCACCGTTCCCCGGGGATCTTCCGGCTCATCGGTACCGCCATGTTTCGTGCAGTGGCTTGCCACCCGCACTTCATTCCCGCCTTTCTTGAAGATCAGCATCAGGCTGGAAGATCCTCCAGCAGGGCCTTGGGTGGTCCAGCCCCGTTTTGTCAGGATTCCCTCGTAATAATCCGCCACATCGTAAGGCTCAACTCCCTTCACCCGGTTGGTTCCGATAAAATTGAAAAGCCCCTCTTCGTATTTACTTCTCACCAGCCGGGGAGCTGACCATTCAAAGCCGGGATAACGGGGGACATCGGAATGAAGAACCCCGGGCTTTCCATCAACAGGTTTGTACCACTCGGGTATCTCCACTGCAAACCCGGGGGATCCGGTAAACATAAAAATCACAAGCAGGGCAACCGCCATGATTAATCCTCGCATATTCAACCTCCACATCATCAATAAAACCGCCGGAACGACCGACTACTGTTGAAACTCCTCCACCGGCTGGAGAACCACTTCTTCCTCCTCCAGGCTTCCCGTATCCCCCATATCCTCAGGAGGTGCCGGGCAAGCCTCATCCTCGTCACCATCATTATCATCAGCTGTCATATTATCCTCAAGCCCGTTGAGATCCAGCTCTTCTAACTGTTCCAACTCTTCAGGCCCCAGCTTCCCCTCCAGTCCACCGGTACCTGGAGCTTCATAAGGAGCCGGCTCTTCCGGGGGTTCAATCCCCCCTGTTTCAGGTATGGAATCCTGACAGCAAAGAGATTTTTCCTTGAGAGCGCAAAGAACCTTCTCCGGTGTGATGGGCATACTGCGGATTCTCACTCCCACCGCATCATAAACCGCATTGGCAATGGCAGGAGCCGTGGGGACCATGGTATGCTCCCCTACTCCCCTGGCGCCGAAGGGGCCGTCATCCTGGGGTATTTCCACATAGGATGCCCTGATTTCGTCGGGCATATCCATGGATGTGGCCATAATATAATCCGAGAGGCTGTTGTTGATGGGATGACCTTCTGACATGCGGAGCTGTTCAAAAAGCCCCGTGGAAAGGCCCATATAAACTCCGCCGATGGTCTGGCAGGCCACATTCAGAGGATTGATGGCCCGGCCCACATCATAACAAGCGGAAACCTTGAGAATTGTTACAACTCCCGTTTCCTCGTCCACCTCCACTTCCACGCCCTGGCAACCGGTGGTGAAATGAACCACCGACTTTGGCCCCTGGCCGGTATCCTTGTCCAGGGGAGTGACATCGGAAGGAATAAAACTGCCCCGGCCTATAACAGGCCCTCCCTGCAACTTGCCGTCGGCACTGTAAACACCATAAATCACCGAATCTTTCATCGCCATGGATCGGTCGGGATCGTTCTTGTGGAGTATAACCCCGTCCCAAATATCCAGCTGATCCGTCCCGCACTGCCAGGCGTCGGCTACTAACTTCAATATCTGCTCCCGGGCATCCCTGGCAGCGTTAACCACTGCATTTCCCATGGACCAGGTGAGCCGGCTTGCTACCGTCTGCCATTCATAGGGGGAATATTCCGTGTCGGGAGTACTCACCCGGATTGATTCAAAGGGGATTCCCAGCTCCTGGGCAGCCATCTGAGCCATTACCGTATGGGTTCCCTGGCCGATTTCCATTCCCGACACCAGCAGGTTCACCGTGGCATCTTCATTGAACTTGAGAATCGCAGAAGAGCCGGCATTGGGAGGCATTGCCGGGGCCTTCCACATGGCAGCGATTCCCCGGCCCCTCTTTATTCTGGGATTACTGCTCTCGGGCTTGGGCTTGTCCCAGTCCAAGTCTTCCGCAGCTTTACTGATACACTGGGAAAGCCCTGTTTCGTGCATAATACCCCCGGTAACAGTAACATCTCCCCCTTTGAGGGCGTTAATCTGGCGAAATTCCATGGGGTCCATGCCGATCTTCCGGCACAGTTCATCAAAGGCCTGCTCGATGGCCCAGTGAATCTCCGGCATTCCGAATCCCCGCATAGGCCCTCCCACGGGATGATTGGTATAACAGCAGATGGAATCAGCCTTCACGTTGGGGACATTATAAGGGCCTGTGGAAGAATACCCCGCAGCCCTGGTGACGTTAACGCCGTACTCGGTGTATGCACCGCCATCCCAGTAATAGGTGTTTTCCATGGCGAGAATCTTGCCCTTCTCATCAACGCCAATCTTCACCCTTGCCCGAAGACCCTGACGAACAAAGGCGCAGTGGAATTCCTCCTCCCGGGAAAGGGTCAGCTTCACCGGACGGGGAGAACACATCTTTGCCAGGGGCAGAACTGAACCTTCCACGCTGACTCCCGCCTTGCATCCGAAACCGCCTCCAACATAAGGCACTATCACCCGGAGGCGGTTGTAGGGGATGTTCATGGACTGGGCCAATAAGTTGCGCTGGGCAAAGGGGGACTGGGATGTGGTCCACAGGGTATAAAATCCTGCCTCGTCCATCTTTGCAACACTGACATGGGTTTCCAGGGGAGTATGCTGGAGATGGGGAACATAGAATTCATCCTCCAGAATGGTGGTGGAGCTGGCAAAGCCTTCTTCCACATCCCCTTTACGGACTTTGAAATGATTGGATATGTTGGTCCCCGGCACAGGAAATATAAAAGGCGCAACGGTATATTCCCCTAACTTTTCATGAAGCAGGGGAGCGTCAGGCTTTATGGCATCCAGGGGATCAAAAACCCCCGGCAGTTCTTCGTATTCCACTTCAATCAGATCCAGGGCTTCCCGGGCGACTTCCGGTGAAACCGCAGCAACTCCCGCAACGGGCTCCCCCACAAAGCGGACCTTATCCACCGCATAAAGGGTGCGATCCAAAAGATAAAGGCCGATAAAGTTGGGGAATTCCACCCCAGTTGCCACCGCGATAACTCCGGGATGTTCCCTGGCCCGGGATGCATCCAGCCTTATAATCCGGGCGTGGGCATGGGGACTTCGCAATAATGCCCCGTGCAGAAGCCCCGGGCCGAATTTCAAATCATCCACATATTTTGCCGCTCCTGTTACCTTTTCAAGGGCATCGGTGCGGGGCAGGCTTACTCCCACTATCTGGGTTTTTTCCATTATTCCTCCTCCCCCCGAATCATCCGGGCCGCTTCCATAACTGCATCCACAATGGGAATATAACCGGTACAACGACATAGATTGCCGGCGATGGCCTTTTTGACCTCTTCCCTGGTGGGGTTTGAATTCCGATCCAAGAGGGCCTTGGCAGACATTATCATCCCGGGAGTGCAAAAACCACACTGCACAGCTCCCTTGTCGATAAAGGCCTGCTGGAGGGGATGCAGTTTCCCGTCAGTCCTGATGCCTTCCACTGTGGTGACGGATTTTCCGTCGCATTCCATGGCAGGTATGATGCACGAATTCACCGCCAGCCCGTCCATGATGACGGTGCAGGCTCCGCACTCCCCCATCTGGCATCCCCGCTTGGGGCTTGTTATGTCCAGCCCTTCCCGGAGAAGATCCAGCAGGGTCCATCCCGGATCCGGGGTGATATTGTATTGTCGGCCGTTGACTTTTATGGTGATATTCATATGTCTTCTCCTTCCCCGTCACACAGGATTCCCGTAATGGCCCTCCTCAGGAGAATCAGGGTTATGTCCCGACGGTAATCACAAGATGATCGGATGTCATCAATGGGGGACACCTGGGAAAGAGCTATCTCTGAGGCTTCTTCGATAACATCATCATCACAGTCACAGGATTGGCTGAGGAAGTCCTCGGCTTTTCCGGCCCTCATCACTGTAGGGGCCACCGATCCCAGGGCGATTCTGAAACTCTTGCCCGAGGGTTTTGCATTATCTTCAACCCACATGACAGCGCATGTGACCATGGCAATATCCACAGCTTTTCTGCGGGCGTGGCGGAGATAAATCCCCCGGCATCTGCCTTGTGGGGCGGGAATCTCTATCCCGGTGAGTATCTCCCCTTGATTGATGCAGGTCTTCTGAGGCCCGCAAAAAAACTCCCCGATGGGAAGAACCCTCTCCCCGGTATAGCTTTCAAGGTGAAGCCGGGCATCCAGAACATACAGGCAGGGCAGAGTTTCCGCCGCGGGAGAACCGTTGCATATGTTCCCGCCGATGGTCCCCCGGTTGCGGATCTGTACCGACCCCACCATGTCCGAGGCATTACAAAGAAAGGGAAACCTCTCCCGGACTACCGGGGACTGGCTCAACTGGCTGTGGGTGACAAGGGGGCCTATCCACAGGCTTCCCTTTTCATCAACCCGGATTCCCTTGATCCGGTTGATGTTCTTTATGTCCACCAGGGTTCCCGCCTTAATACTGCCATGGCGAATTTTTACCATCAGGTCAGTCCCCCCGGCAAAAATCCTGGCATC
>CAYNGH010000100.1:0-12239 GCA_964396845.1 uncultured bacterium
TTTCATTTTCACCCCTGCCATAGTGCGTCCAAAATTACCGGTAAAATTCAGCTTGTTCAACCCCATCAACGTGGCTACCATAAAGTAAATTTCCGGATTCTTATGGGAGTCGGGATCGTTTAACAGCCTGTAAAACCAGAAAGCATTGCGGGACTGGGCCAAGGTGTTGCCTGCGTTCCGCTTCAGTACCGCCAATTCCCCCGAACCAAGATGTCGCACCCTTTCCACGAACTCATTTATTTTTTCCAGTTTCCTGTCTTTAGCTTTGTCCGGGACTTCAGATTTGTCTTTACTTGGACTGGTTGTTGTCTGGCTCATGCTTTCACCTCCTTTTTAAATCTTCTAATCTCCATCTTTTTTATTAAATAGCTTTTAAGGCACCTGCGATTTTCAACAACTGCTATCAGGCTTTTCCCGTCGTAATTCAAACCTTCTGTTGTCTGATTAAAATGTTTCAAAGCAATGTCAAACAACATCTCCTTCCAATGCTCTTTAATATCATCCAGCTTTGACAGGCAATCATTTTCTTCAGGGCTAATCGATGAAAGTTTATACAGGTAGTTGAAATAGCTCTGCTTTAACGATTGCCAGTAGTTTCTCAAAATCAACCGGGAGAAAGTTTTGTCACACAGGTTGTCATCGACAAGTTTCTTTAAAACACCTGACAGGCTATATGCCCCTTCCTCTGCTAATTTAATCAAGCTTCTGGCCATAAAACCATGAGCTTTGTTTGTCAACAGTCTTTCTGGAAGAGTCAGCCTCTCCTTTTGCCACTCAAAGACTTTCGCTTTGTCATATCTCACGCCATAAATAGTCAGTTTGATGTCAGAGCTTTTTTTCTCAGAGTTGTAGTGACGAAATTTTGCAAACTGATTTACAACCCGGGGACGAACATATGTTTCATTTTCTTCTTCATTGCTTATGAACATCATAGGCCCCACATCACGCCAAATTTCTTTGTCAGCCTTTAAGCACACGGGTAACTTGCCTTTTTTACTTATAGTGTATGCACTGTTGGGATCAATCCAATTGAAGCTTTTATCCAGTTCCCACCCTTTTACAAATTGAACATTTCTTATGGAAATATTTGTTGTATTACCGGTAAAATAACATTTTGCTGATCCTTCGGGCATCAGCTTTACATGCCTTACCGGCCAGAAAAGACCCTCCAGCAGGCTTGTTGTGGAGATTACCTTATCTATTTGTTTTATCGGTTCATTTCTCCGCCACAGGGGAGGCGGATTGTCAAGTTCAATATCCCTAAGGTCCGTAATACAGTTGAGAAGGATTGTTTCAAACAGATTTCTGCCGTTTACCAGAATATAGCAGGGAGGGGTTCCAGAGAGGGATGGCTGTAATCCAGGACCACCCGATGCCGTAAATGGTGGCATTGCAACCAACAAACGGGCAGCAAATTCAGGAGCAAGGGCAATATCTTCGGGGATCTGGTGATGGAAGTGGAGATAGTTGTTTCCATAAGGAATATGAGGAATAATTTGAGGGATCGAGTGGATTTTTGTGTTGTTAATTACCGGGGTCTGCAGAAAGGGGAACCGGTCATCAAACAGATCGAACCTGTTGTGCCACTGGTTCAGGTACTCATCAATTCTACATGACTTAAATTTTTTTTCTTCCATCAGTTCTGCAATCTCACAGATATCTTCAAACCTGAAGATGTCCATGATTATAACAGTTAATAACCTATAAAGGCTGAACTCAACCGTTAAAAGGCTATCGGTAATCTCAAGAATCTCATGAGCGTTGATCAGAACATCTCTCAGCCCAACTTTCTCCTTGTCGCCATTATTATTTATGATCTCGAACCATTTTTCATCAATAAGGTTAAACGAATACTCCAGCACTTAGTCCTCCTCCAATTCAAAAATTATCCCCGAATCGGGATGATCAATGATCTTCACTTTGTTACCTGTTTTTGTTTCGCTGTTCCACACACCATTAAGGGTATATAATACGGGCATTCCTCCAATCCACTTTGGGCCTTTAATTTCTTCATAATCCACACCATTTAACCACCATTTAGGTATTGATACCTTATTCAGAAAAATTTTCTTTAACTTGTCTTTTCCTGGCGGTTTGTTTTGATTTAACAGTTCATTAAAACTTTGATCTTCAATCATCAATACGCTTTGAGTATAATCCCCAATCCGAGTCTGAGCGTGAAAATAATCCCTTGCTTGACTTTCATCTCCTTCTGATACTGGTAAATCATCATCAGATAGCATTGAGAATTTATTAGGTTTTGGTTCCGGGATCAGATGTTTTTTTGCATTGTTTTTTCTTTCTCCCTCAGAACGAATAGATATCTCAGAAGCCTTCGCCAATTCATCTGTGTTTACAATCTTGGAATGGAGGTTGCCACTTCCATAACACCCCTCAATCAGCTCCCTGAAATCTTTTGGTAAAACCACTTGTTCACGATTTTCCAACAAGCAAACTGTTCTCAACAGATACAAGGGGTCATAAACCTTGCACAGTTTTTCTACAGAAATATCGTTCTTGTCAGGTAATAAAACATATAGTGCTGGAGTACTACCCGTTGGGCGGCACTTCCTGTTATGGCGATGCATTCTCCCTGCCCTTTGAAGAATTAAATCAATCGGAGCCAACTCCGTCATCATAACGTCAAAATCTACATCGAGGCTTTGCTCCACAACCTGGGTTGCCACAAGAATTGATTTTTTTGGACGACGGTCTGATTTATTGCCAAAGAGATCTACGACTTCTTTCTCAATTTCATTGCGTTTGCCGGCTTTGTATCGAGCATGAAAGAGATACAGTTCCAGATTGTCCGGCTTCATTTTCTTCAGGCTGAAATATATCTGTTGAGCTGATTTTACTGTATTAACTATGATCGAAGCACAACCTCCGTTTTCGACAAGTTTGACGAGTTGGACAGCAATATCATCAGCTTCAGTCGCTCCCCATTGCAGTTTTAATGAGATTTTAGTCTTATTCTCGCCAGTTGAAACTTTCAGTTGTTTAATTGTATCATTATCATTAACTACTGTTATTTGGGGATAGTCATTGCTGTGAGAATAAAAATTATCTTTACCTGTGTAGGCATTTATCATCTCAACTTTCTGATGTTGAGAAAGGGTTGCTGAAAGCATTATTACAGGAATATTCATAGTGTTGCACCACTGCAACAACCTCTTTATAATTGTCAGCATGTAGCTGTCATAAGCATGTACCTCATCAATAATTAGAACTTTAGTTGACAGGCCTAATAATCTCAAAAAACCAAACTTTACATTCAGTGCTGCCATAAGCGATTGATCAATAGTCCCAACTGCTTCAGGGGAAAGAAGAGCCCGCTTTTTTGGGAAAAACCAATCCCGAACCATTGGTTCATTATCAATTTGAATTTGATCAGTTTCACTTAAATCTACAGACGAATCATCAACAAGCCAGGACATTCCATGAACTAAAAAAACCTGGTTTTTGGATCCCTGAATGCGATTGATATATTCCGAGTATCTATCGAACATTAGGTTGCTTGTTGCTGCAGTTGGCAGGGCGATATACACTCCGTTCAATTCTCTGAGTGCTATTAAATATTCTGCAAGAAATATTGCTGCTTCAGTCTTTCCTTGCCCCATAGGGGCTTCAATTATTGTCAGGCCAGGGTTCAGTTCAGCTTTCATTACAATCTCTTCAATTTTATCCTGGATTGGTCTTTTATTTGATAAATCTGGCCATAAGTCAGCAAACCTGAAAATGCCGTAAAACTTTTTACGATATTCGGGTATGAACCCCAAGCTCTTAAGTGCAATATCTGCCTTTTTATTTGCCTCACACACATATTCTTCAAGAGTTTGGTTGAAAACAGTCGAAAGTTTATAACCGAACAAATGTTCATTAGAAGCGATCCAATCAGACAATACAATTAATCCTGTCAACTTTATTCCAAAATCGCTTAGGTTTGAGATTTTAAAGTTGTCAAGTGGAGATAATGTAAGCGATAATGCCTGTTTAAGTAAAAAGGATATTCGATTTCGTGTCTGATCCCATTTTTCAAAAACTGCCTTGTCAAGACAATCACAGTCATAAGCATCGAGCCAATTTGGAGAGATTCTCCCATGGTGGCCTTTAATTGAGCCCACAATAGCCAAGCGGACTTTATGATTATTAATGTTTTTGAAGGATTTCAGATAATTATCGAGCCAATAGGAAGAAACCACTTCATGTCTTCGTTTTGAATTTGAATTGTCTGGAAAAGGAAGATTTAATCTTGATTTAACATTGTTTATATGGATTGGCACTTTACTCTGAAACTGAAAATCTGCTTTACCAATATCGTGAATTCCGGCAAAAAAAACAATCCAATCTTTCGAAACCGATAGTGTCTGCCAATAAATATCCAATAATTTCCTGCAAGTTATGGATGTATCAATCAAATGATAAAGCAAGGGATGATAATTACCATCACTTATTGTTTTACCCCATAATGATAAAACATTATCCATTTCATGTTCATTTGATTTCAAATTAACAGCCCCATTTTTTTGTTCAATTTCTATTTATTCTACCACACACCCACTGACAAACAGCGTCATTTTAAAACAGACATACTGACAATTTGCGTCAGTGACAGGAGTGATTATATCTTTTTTGCATCTCGTTTATCTCGTCTTTCACCTCAAGGGCAAACCATTCCGGCTCAAGCACCCTTGCATCCCTCCCGCAGGAAAGCACCCAGCGCTTCACTTCCTGCAATCCCGTAACATTCAAGTGAATCACCACAGAATCATCGGGCATCTCCTGAATCTCCTGGCTTGCATGGACCTTGTGCTCCCTGGCAAGGCGGGCCTCATATCCCCAGAACTGCACTGCAATTTGTTCGGGTTTGCCTGTGCTGATAATCCCGAAAGCATTCTTTATGAAGTCCCTGTAACAAAAATCAGGATCCGGCTGGAAGGGCTTGTCCAACAAGTAACATTCCTTGATGCGGTTCACGGCAAAAACCCTGATCTCTTTCCTCAAATGGCAGAACCCGATCATATACCATTCTCCCTGGAGATTATCCAGCTGATAAGGGTCAACACCCCGTTCTGTAATATCCCCACGGCTTGCACCGTGATAGATGATCTTCAAAGTTCGAGAATCTTTCATAGCCCTGCTGATGCAATCGAGTGTCAAAGGCTCCACGGGGCGGTTCTTGCCGAAACGGAAAGAATACATCTCTTCGATTTCTCCAAGATTGAGGGCCTCGTCCCTGGGCAGGAACTTTACAATCTTTTCAAAGGCCTGGCGCAGGTGTTCACCGTATGGGTCCCCAGTAAATTGAGTGATTGCATTCCTGGCAATAAGAAGGGCAAGAAGTTCCTTCTCGGTAAAAAGTATGGCAGGCAGATTCCAGGTGGGTTCGTTGTAGTAGTAGCCGTTTTTCCCGGAATCAAATTTGACTGGGGCTCCAAAGTCATCCCGGAGGGTTTTCACGTCCCGAAAAACGGTCCTCACATTAATTTCCAGCAAGTCCGCCAGAGCCTGGGGACTGGGGTAACACCCCCGCCTGATTTCCTGATCGATAAGGTTCAAACGAACCTGAGTAGCATAATTCATAAGTTCTCAACCCCTTTTTTTTATCTTTATTCTTTTATAGATTTTATTATGCCTGTTGATGAAAAATCTATTCTTAGGTGGTTTCGTTTTTCAAGAATATAACTGGGTCATAGGCTCTAATAGAAGCTACAATACCAAGGGATTCCTCCCCGAACCCCTTGAATTTCTCCCCAGAGTAAGGGTAACAGGAGTTACTCAAAGTTGAGTTTAGATAAATTAGTGTTTTTAGCAAACCCAAATATCATCAAAAAAATATCCGATATAACCTAAACAGGAAGAAACGGCCTGAGAGTTCTGTCCCAAGGATCATGGACATCCCGACTTATTTAAAAAGAGAGGGAAAATGTACCGGGAGGGACTGTCCATTAAAAAGATTGCCGTCAATGAAAGCAAGGCCGACAGGACCATTTACAAATACATTACCCTCAATTACCTCTCACCGCGAATCATAAACAAGGTTATGAAGGACAAGGTGCCAGCCCACATCAATGTCCAGGCCCTCTTCAAAATCGCATCACAATATCCCGATTTCCAGGACCAGGAGAGAGCCTTCAGAGTATGCGAAACCGACTTGACAAGATAAACCAGAAGCCACCATTCATTTGTAATTTGCCGGCCTTTGATTGGCCCAGAAGAAAAGGGATTAACATAACGCCAACCTTCGATTTGCAAAGGCATGAGGAATTCCAACAACTGATGAATTAACATCCCGACTCATTTTCCCCGATTTCGAATATCGGTTGCATTGGTGTTCGATTAAGCAATATGTTCCGGTGTTTGCGTTGTCGGGATGGGGCTTCTCCCGCTGTCTTTCTCCTGCTCCCAGGAGGTTTGCTCCATGTCGCCTCCCGGATTCCTTTCCCTCCGGGATGCGCCATCCCGGCGCGCCCGGAGCATAGGACATCCTGTCCCTTGAAGGAATCACAGGGGCTTCCTGTCGCACCCCTGGGGCAGGAGAACAATGCGTTTCGAAACCCCAATCCTGACTGCTGAGGCTCTGATAGAACAAGGATTTTAACTTTAACCGAACACGGATGAAATCGGTTGACTATGGAAAATAGGCCAGGGTATGGAATCGGGCAATACATCCATTTCCATGCCTTTTATGGAGCTTACCCAAGTCAAAGCCTATGGATACGTGGGCCAACAACCCCCACAACGGTGGGCCTGGAGAAGCAAAAAGCCCAGAAATGCTAATGATTCCTGAGCTTGATGTTTACTGGTGCGGAAGGGGAGACTCGAACTCCCACAGCTCTGCAGCCACTAGACCCTGAACCTAGCGCGTCTACCAATTCCGCCACTTCCGCGTCTGCCAAAATATAATAAATCATGAAACCTCCCTTGTCAATACTTCCCGGAAAGATTTTTGCCCCCTGGCGATGGCCGAAACATAAGCCCCTGCCAACACAAAACTGATGTTCTTTGCAATTTAACCCAAAGATTAAAACAGAAACATCAGAGGAATGACAGGCCCTGCAAAGAAAACTTTACTCGATAAAAGCAAATGAACATTCACCCTGACACCATAAACCAACCGACAGCATCGCCATTTTTGAAATGGGCGGGAGGCAAGGGAAAACTGCTGGCTCAGTATTTGCCTCTGTTTCCCGGCAAATTCAAGAATTATTTTGAGCCCTTCATCGGTGGAGGAGCAGTATTTTTTTTTCTTCAGCCCCGGCCAGCCCGGCTTGGCGACAGTAATCAGGAGCTGATCAACTGCTATATACAGGTGCGGGACAACCCGGAAGAATTGATGATACTGCTGGCGCAACACCGGGAAATTCACAACCTGCCCACCGGCGGAAGCAACTATTATTATGACATACGGGCCCAGGACGCAAATCAGCTGTCATCACTTCAGCGGGCGGCACGGATGATTTACCTGAATAAAACCTGCTACAACGGTCTGTGGCGGGTCAATTCCCAGGGGTTGTTCAATGTTCCCTTCGGACGTTACAAGAACCCGGGGATATTTGACCGGGAAAATATTCTGACTGCTTCCAGAGCACTGTCCGGAGTTAATCTTGTGGTGGAAGATTTTCGAAAAATTCTTGATCATGCAAAAAAAGAAGATTTTGTATATTTCGATCCTCCCTATCATCCCCTGTCAACAACTTCAAATTTTACCGACTATACCCGTCTTCCCTTCGGCCCCGGAGATCAGGAGGACCTGGCCCGGGTATTCCAACAACTGGATGAAAAAGGCTGTCGGGTAATGCTCTCCAACTCCGACACTCCCTTTATCCGCAGTCTTTATCATGGATATCACATAACCGGAATAATGGCTCCCCGGCTCATCAACAGCCAGGTGAAGGGGAGAAAACCCATCAATGAACTGCTAATTCGGAATTATACCTGATATGAATAAATACTGGAAACCCTGGGAGCAGATAATTTCTCGTCTGCCCTGTCACAACCTGGGTGTAGTAATAATAACCGCCGGATGGATCAAAGAAATCACCGGGATGGAACCCCGGCTGATGACTAAGTTTGATCGCCGGGAAGAGATGCCTCCGGCCCTGACTGACCGGGGACTGTTTTTCCTGCCCGTCACCAACGGAAAATACGGCCTTGCCCCCGGCGACGGATTCCACAATCTGGATGAAATCCCCGGCCCGGAAATCATCCACCGGTGCCAACTTCCATTCATGCTGGAATCGTCCCGATACGGCAACAGTGAAGCTGCACGGGTGGATCTTGCCTTCAACTCCGGGCTTATTTCCCGGTTTACCGGCACAGACCGCCTTTATCCCACCATCCGGGGAAGAAAATATTCTCCCACCTTCAGGTTTAGGGTCGGCCCGGTGGATTTTCCCCCGGTTCACTCGGTTCAGGTGGAAGTGGACGGCGGTTATGAAGGAGAAAGGGAGATCATTCTCATCGAAGCAAAGGTTGGCCGGTGGGATTCATTCCATATACGCCAGCTTTATTATCCCTACCGGTTCTGGACCGAGGCATTGCCAGGCAAACATGTCCGTTCAGTGTTTCTCCGATGTGATCCCGTTGATGATCTTTACTGCCTCTATGAATTTGAATTCAAAGACCCTTTGGATTATCTATCCATCGGGCTTGTGAAATCTGAAAAATTCAAAGTAGTTCAGGCACCCGCGGAAGAAAGCCTGGAAGAATCACCGGCGATATCCATAGCCTGTGATACGACAGTTGCAAAAAAAACATTCATACCCCAGGCAGACAGCATTGACCGCATAATGGCCATTCCCTTCATGGTGGAAGAAGGTCTTGACACTGCCACAGCCATATCAACAGAATCGGGTATATCCCACCGCCAGGCCGATTATTATTGTCAGGCCTGCCAGAGTCTGGGACTGATCCAGAGAGAAAGGCCCCGGCTCAGCCTCACAAGCCATGGAGAAAGGTTTGTCAGAATGACTCCCGGCCAGAGGATAAATCTTCTGGCCCGGCAGATGACCCGGCTTCCCATAATCCGAAGTGCTCTTTCAGAACTTTACCGGGAAGGATCCCTGACTCTGGGGAGCCTGACGGGGATCATCGGCAGAATATCAGGACTCTCGGGAGAAACCCTGCGGCGCCGGGCAAAATCTCTGCTGGCGTGGCTGGCATGGCTTGGCGGGGCAACAGGACAGGTGAAAACAGGAAAAGATTCGGTGTTTCTCTGAAAGGTGACTCTATGACAGGCTTGAAATTAATAAAATCAGATGCTTTACCAGAACCGGTCATGTTTGTCCAGTTTGAACATATTCACAAAGCTGGCCGTTGGACTCACGGCATATCAACCCGCAGGGGCGGAATCAGCCCATATCCCTTCAATACAATGAACCTGGGGTTTACCACCGATGATTTTGATGGAAATCTGCAGGAGAACCGCCGGCGGTTTCTCCAGGCTCTGAATCTTGACGGGCTGGAAATCAGGCAATGGATAGACCTTGTTCATGGCAATCATATAGTTGTTGCAGAAGAGATTGACCCCGGAGAACTTCCTGTCACTGCAGACGGCATCATCACAGCCCAAAAGAACAAAGTGCTGTCCACCACCTTTGCCGACTGCATCCCGATTATTCTTGCAGATCCCGAAACAGGGGCATTCGGAGTGATTCATGGAGGCTGGAGAGGGACATTCTCATCAATCGCCGGTGAAGGGGTGGCTAAGATGTCGCAGTTGCTGTCGGTGAATCCGGAAAACCTGCTGGCGGGGATCGGGCCGGGAATTAACAGATGCTGTTTTGAAACAGGACAGGAAGTGGCAGATGCTTTTTTTTATAAATTTTATCGTATGCAGGATTTGATAACCGAATCATCCAATAAAGGCAAATGGAACATTGATCTTTTGGGGTTGAACCGGCAAATACTCATAGAATCCGGTTTGAAGCCTGAAAGAATAACAGTTTGCAATCTTTGCACCCGGTGCCGGGAGGACTTGTTTTTTTCATACAGAAGGGACGGCAATCCTTCAGGCCGAATGGCAGCAGTAATGGCAAGGACCCAATAATAACCGGGGGAGGTAATGAACATGCCCAAGGAAAAAATCCTGGTGGTTGACGATGAAAAAAACATCGTAGAGCTGGTAAAATATAACCTTGAAAAAGAAGGATATGAGGTGCTCACTGCCTATGACGGCAACGAGGCAGTTGATCTTGCCCGGGGAGAACATCCTGACCTGATAATTCTTGATATAATGCTTCCCGGCCAGGGAGGGCTGGAAGTCTGCCGGATCCTGCGGAAGGAAACCCGGATCCCCATTATTATGGCCACTGCCAAGGGGGAAGAAATTGACAAGATCCTGGGCCTTGAGTTAGGGGCAGATGATTATGTGACCAAGCCTTTTTCTCCCAGGGAACTGGTGGCCAGGGTCAAGGCAGTGCTTCGACGGACTTCCTCCAAGGCCGAGGAAAAAGATGAGCTTAACTTTGACGATATGACCATCAACCTGGTCAAACACGAAGTGCGGGTTCGGGGCAGGGAGGTTGACCTCAAGCCCAAGGAATTTGACCTGCTCAAATTGCTCTCCACTAACCCCGGCAAGGTATTCACCAGGGACTTCCTGCTGGAACAGCTGTGGGGATACGATTATCTGGGGGACACCCGCACCGTGGATGTTCACATGCGCAGGCTGAGGCAGAAAATAGAAAAAGACCCGTCTTCTCCCCGTTTCCTTAAAACAGTACATGGCATAGGGTATAAATTTGTTTACGAAGAAAAAGACTGATGGCGCCACTGCTTCCGATTATTCAATCATCCTTGCCGGTTCAGCCAAAGGTTGGTTGACATTGACAGGCAAAGGGGCTGTCACATAAGAAATGGCCAGAAGATCCGCAGGAAAAATCTTAAATTCAATCATCAGCGACATCCGGGAAGGCGCTGTGGGGATAGACCGGGAGGGCAGGATCCTGGTAATAAATCCTGTGGCGGCGGAGGTTCTTTGCAGTGATATCCCTGACCCCGTGGGAAGGGAAATATGGGATGTAACAAACATCAGCGACCTTCTACGCCCCCTGGCATCCATGATAAAAGATTCTGACCCCCAACCCCTGGAACAGATTCTCCCCTTTCCCAAAAACCGGATATTCATGGTGAAGATCAGCCCTGTCTATGGCAGTGATGAGCGTATTGTAGGAGCTGTGGCCCTGATGCAGGACATCACGGAAATTGACCGCATGGAACAGACCGTGAACGAATTCGTGGCAACCCTATCCCACGAGTTAAAAACTCCCCTCACCTCCATCAAGGGATTTGTGGAAACACTCCTGGAAGGGGCCATGAAAAATCCCGAGGTAACCCGCCGGTTCCTGCAGGTTATAAACGAAGAAACCAACCGGCTGACCCGGCTTGTCATCAACCTGCTGGATCTTTCCAGAGTGACGAAAAGCAACGGGGCAGGGCCAGAGTATTCCCCGGTAAATACCTCCCTGTTCATCCGGGAAGCGGTCAAATTCTTCGAACCCGTGGCCCGGGAAAAAAGCCTTGAGCTGGAATATGATATCCCCGATAATCTGCCCTCCATCAATGCAAACCGGGATCGCCTGCGCCAGGTGCTTATAAACCTGGTGGACAATGCCATCAAATATACCGGAGTCAAGGATTCAGGAGGGAAGGTCAGAGTCGAGGCTGAAACCAGAGAAAATGACCTGATAGTCCGGATTATCGATACCGGGGTTGGTATTCCCGCCGGAGAGCTGGAAAAGGTGTTTGAAAAATTTTACCGGGTGACCGAAGGGCCTGCATCTCAGTTGGGAGGCACCGGGCTGGGACTGTCCATCACCAGGGAAATAATCGAAAACCACGGGGGATCCATCAGCGTTCGCAACAACAAGGATTCCGGCTCCACCTTCGAGTTCCGCATTCCGGTAAACCGGGAAGGAAATAAAGATGACTGAAAGTTCAAAAAAAATCAAAATTGACGAGGTAACCCGTCTGCCGATTCTCAGCAGTGTTTACAACCGCATTCAAGAGAAACTGGATCAAACAGGACAGGTGGGCTTCCTATATTTTGACGTGGTGGATTTCCGGCACCTGGAGGAAGCCTTCGGTTTTGAAAAGTGCAGCCAGCTTCTGTCCCTGGTGGGTCAGACCCTGTTAAACCAGAGGTTGAAGCTGTACCGGGATGAAGACCTGATTGTGGTGGGGGGAAAAGGGCTGGATAATTTTGTGTTTTTTTTTTTTACGCCTCCCCGGAAAAA
>CAYNGH010000101.1:0-12227 GCA_964396845.1 uncultured bacterium
TCGGCATTCTTGTCTGACAGAAGGGAACGGAGTTTTAATGATGCGGAAAATCCTGTCAATGTCTTGCCTGCTCCGGTGGGGGCCGTGATGGTAAGGATGGGATGCTTCAGGATGTCCGGGCTGTCCAGGCTTGACATCACCCTGTCATAAATCTCATTTCTCATACCGTTAAAGCCTTCCGTTGCTTTTGTGTCGAAGTTTCTGCAACGGAATCGCCCCACCAGATCACCGGGAATCGGGAGCCTGCCATGATCTGGGTCAATCCGGGCGGCAGACATCTTGTCCGCATCGATAAGGCATGAATAAAGCAGATATATGGTTGAGATGACCCTCCTGCCCGTTGATTCTTCTTCGTCCATATATGAATAGTTGCAAAATAATCTCTCTATCAAACCCTGAATGCTCTGGGCTTTCTGATAAAATCCCTGAAGATCAGTCCCGAGGCCGTCTATTTTCCACAAGTCATCGGAGTATATGTCCTCCACCGAATATGCCCGCTCCGGTTTCTGAAGATCCTCCATCCACTGGGATATTTCAAACTGTTCATTATTGAATCGATTCTCGTCATCACAGGGATTTTTAAGATTTCCATGGTGATGCAGGACGATTATATACCCGATTAAAGGCAAGAACTGATATAAGGGGTTGTCATCTTTCAGGGTGTTACGGTATTTCTCCAGAATATGACAGCAGAAAATCGCCGAAAGAAAACCATGGTTTGAACGGTTATCAGATGAAGATTTCTTCCCATGGAGGGAGCTGTTTTTAAGATGATCTTGAAAAAAAGATGTACTCTTGCCAAAATCATGGCAGAGGGCGATTATCCTGCCGGTGTTAACAATTACCTGGTCATCGGTGACGCCACTTAAAAAATTGATCACCTTCTCTTCCACATCCTTCAGGTGATCAATCAGCAACCGTCCCACCGAGTCATAATAGTGAGAATACAGTTTAATGCAGGTTTCAGGTTTCACGGCTATTCTCCATAAACAATATGTTTTTTTCTTTTGACCCATCTTTTAAACGATAATGGGGACAGCTGATCCTGGCCACCACCTTTTTGCAGTCCGCTTCGAAGATGAAATCCCCGTTGTCGAGGTTGTTCCGATTCCTGTCAAATTCAACAGGCATCTTGTCCATAATATATCGGTATGTGTCCTGCTCATGCATAAATAAAAGGCCGTCGGGAATCAGCATGTCCTTTCTGATGACGCATGAAAAACTGACAGGCTCAACCGACTGCTCCCGGGAAAGAGTGCCGTCCCCTGTGGAGTATTCCCGGTTGAACCGCAGAGTGCCGGGACATTCACTGAGTCCCAGGTATGGGCTGAATACCGGACTGTGGTTCTGCAGGCGGGTTTTTATTTCTTCATACAAATCCTTGTTTCTGCTGGCGAAGAATATCTCGTATTCCAGCATCCCACGGCTGAAACCATGTCTGGGTATTACAAACTCCAGGGGAATCTGGGTGTGCCCACCTCTTCCAGTTAAATCATCTTTCCCTTTAACAAGCAGATAATTGACTGTCTGGATGAGTTTGCGGAAGGGCTTCCCCAGGGATACCCCGATACTGCATTTCTTACCAGAGAATTCATCGTAGTATGAATCCCGCTCCCGGCCAATGGCTCCGGCAAGGATCCCGGAAATGACCGTCCGGGGAGGCAATGCATAGGTCAACGACGAGGAGTTGGTATAAAATTTTCGAAAATGTCCCATCTTCCCGGAAAGGGTGCAGGACAATATCTTATCAACCATAATTAACTCCGTCAATTGATTTTGATTATACTGCCCGGGTCCAGTGGCGCAGTAAAATTATCCTTCAGCTCCTCATCCTGCCAGATGTAAACCTTGTCGATCTTATCCTTGAACATCTTAAGTTTTTCCCCGAGCCGGGTAAAGTCCAACTGCACATCGGCAATACCCCGACGACTCTCTTCGTTTTCCACCGGCTGAAGTGTTACCAGCTCCCGGAGATCCCCAATCATTCGGGTGTTGTCCTTCTTGTATTGAATACGAAGATAAAACCTGGGCTTCTGGCCTATCTTGCTCCGGGTGGCGGACATGGGTATCGCTTCTACCATGGCTTTATCCAGGGTGTTGAGATCCTCAGGCTTCAGGCCGGTCATTTCCCCATATTTGCCAACAACGGCACCGTAGAAACCTATCAGGGAATAATTCACCCGGTAATCCTTGCCGATGTTCCCATGTCCTTCAGTCTTACCGCTGAAAACCGAAGTAATTGAAGGGGAATCCACAAGGCTCACCTTGTTGAGGGAATAACCCCAGCTGAACTGAACCGGGCCGGTGAAGCTGTCGGAACCTCCGCTTTTTGAGTCTTTCCCTGCCTTGATGGGGAAAACTGCCCCAAAAAGCCGAATATCAATCCAATCTTCTTTCAGCTGATCCAATTGATCCTGGCTTAAGTTCTGAGGGTTCTTGTTAAGTTTCAACTGATCCACAATCCTGTGGGTGGCATCCACCGATTTGCCTTCCTGCTGGGCTACGAAAATATCCATGCCTTTATGCATATGCAGATAATCCCGGATATACCGCTTCAGGCGAACATCGGACACCAGATTGGTCTGGGTCACATAATCCATCCGGGGGCGGTTTTCATCGTCGGGATCGCCGTTGGGATTGCAAAGGGCGGCATCATATAGATAAAGAATCTCTCCGTTGCTGATGTTACTCATTGGAATTTTCCTCCTGTTTCTTGTTTTTGCCTGATTGAAGTATCTTGAAAGTTTTGTATGAATACCCCGACAGAATGTAAAAAATGTTTTCCTGGCTTGACATGGGCCATTTCTCTACCGATTCCCGATCGATAATCCCCTTGGCAACGGCATATATCGTTTCTGGCCGGCCTCCTGTCACCTTGTATTGAACCATCTTCTCAAAGACCCGGTTGATGAGCACCAGGAGTTTTTCCCGGCTGATCCCTTGAAAATTCAGGATGTTGAGGATGGTTTTCTTGCCAGTCCTGTACTGCTCGGAGCCGATGTCGGCAATCAGTGTGCCCAGAAGGAACAGAGCCGTCCGGGGAGCGTCGTAACTGCATTCTTTTATAAACTCCAGCATCCCTTCATCGCTAATCCCGTTTAGCAGGTCCATTTTTACTCCCTCCTTTGTGTCAATAATAATATCAGCATCTCTGAAAAACAACAAAAACTCATTCATTAAAAGAATATTGCTCTCAAGCCAGCTGACGGTTTTCGAGTTGTAATAGGTGTTTTTAATAGAGCTTGCAAACTGTTTTATTAAAAATATCTCATCAATGGGTTTCCCGGTAAAAATGGAATCCACCATATCCAGGACTCTTCGAAAATCCTTTTCCGGTTTGTTGGTATTTATGGGAAGGAGTCCGTAAAGTCTGTTGAGATCAATGTTCCAGCGGTCTTCAGCAGAAACCAACTGTTTATATTTAGTAATGGTTTTCTGCATCCGGTCTCGGATTTTATCAAGTCTTGAGGGGGGGATGTCCTTGATCAGCTTCAGCATCTTTGTGGCAGCCTGGGACTGGTTGAAATATATAAAGTCGATGGAATACTGGTTTTTCGTGTCCTGGTATTCATTAAATTTAGAAAGCTCAATTTTAAATTTATCCAAATTCTTATAATTGTTGATGGAATTGTATGATGCCTTGAGAGTATCTGACCATTTTTTTAGATTTTTAACGGAAATCTTTGATGGCATTATTCCATGAGGGATTATGAGGACTTCAAGCCCTTTGAAACGGGACCTGAGATTTTTCCTGATAAAGGATTCACCCACCAGGATATTGTTGAAGCAATTACCGCAAAAGGCCATCCTTTGGGAAAAGAGCTTTTTGTCGAGGTTATATGCAAAACTAATCTTGTCGGTGATGTAAAATTTTGTTTTAAATTTTGAAGTGTCCTCGGATTCTGCATGATCTTTACTGCATATGTGACATTTTGCCCTGCCCTTTTTATTGGTATCGCCGCACTAAAAATAATCGACGCACATTTCCTGATAGCCGGGTTCATTACAGATAAGACTGCCATTGATTTTAACCGTGTATAGGTTACCGCGGTTTTTTTCCAGCCCTTCAAGAATCTCAAGTCCCTTGAAATATTCTTTTGCTACATCTTGAACCAGCTTTTTTGCCTTGGAGTCATCGTCGCGCCTGTAGCCACAAAGCATTTTTTCAATGCTGTCCCTGCTGTTTTCTGACAAGCCGGCAACCCGATGGCAATTGAGAAATTTGTTGTACCAAAACTCTTCTTTCTGCAGTTCTTCTGTGGTCATGTAAAAATCAAAATCATCATTCTCCAGAACATCCTTGAGGATTTGAATGAGATTTTCTACGTCCCGGGACTCTATAGGGCATTTTTCCATATGCCTTGCCAGCGCCGGGATTGTCTGAGTGACTATGTATGACAGGCTTGTGGTTGATGAAAAGATTTTATCTGCCCTGGGCCCTCCCGGCGGGAGCAACAGGTAATCTCCCGGGGAATTCTTATCCACCTCTCCTTCATCCTCAAAGCGGATTTCACCCCGGGCGGTGTCAAAATTCACAGCAATCACATGGGGTCTTTCGCTTTCCTTGATGTCTTCTTTTAAAGGTATGTCAGTTACAATGGACTCCAGGAATTCCCGTTTCCCCCCGCCTGAAGCCTGAATTCGGGAACCTATCTCTGCGATGGCTTTAATCAAGATGCATCACCTGATAAATATTCAAAATTTTTTCAGAAATAATAAATTGTGTTTTTGTATTCTTCTCTGTATTGTTTTTTCCTTCTTGGGATCATGCATATCGCAATTTATTATCTGGTCTTACTCCATCCGCCATGGATTTCAGACTGTCGGGATTCATGCTGAAAGAAAAGTCTGGGGTGCGGTCTTCTCAAGCCCGGAATGCATCAAATTGAAGTGATAATGTGGGCGGATCATCTCTGCAACAGGGGTTATTGAATCGTAATCAATAAAAAACCTTGTGGTATTAACATTCTGTTAAAGAGATTTAACATTCCGTCAATACCCATCAGGGATTGTTTGTTTTACAATGGAAGGGAAGTAAATAATGTCAGGTGTTGCCAGGTCATGGACAGCTTGAACAATCTCAGAAGCTTATATGGGATCCCAGGGGAATATCAAACCGGCCCGACTTCCGGGATAGACGGCGGATCCCTCGGCAAAAATAAGCCCGGCAAATGGAACATATCCTCCCTGGGCAGAAATATCCGGGACGGTTTCAAAAAATCTGCAAATTATGTCTGGGACGCATCCAAACGTATTCCGCGGTTTGCAAGGGCTATGCGTTCCACAGGAGTTGCCGGGAGCAATACCGACAGACTCGGCCAGGTGTTCGAAACTATGGCGGGAATCAGGATCCTGATGGGTATGTCAGACCTGGGAGAAGGCATCAAGGACAAGGACCTGGGAAAGGTGCTCAACGGCTCGAAGGAAGTCGCCTTTGGAGCTTGTTTTTTTAATGCCCTGATCAAACATATACCAGTGCTGGGGCCTGTGGGGGCGGGTGCTTACATCGGCCTTTGCGGTCATTCCATGAAAGAAGGGATGAGTAAACCCGGCATAAAGGATGAAGTTTCTTCCCTGGGATGGGGCATGGCGGGTGTCGCCTGGCTGCTTCCTTATGTTTCCGGTGCTCCCGGGGCAGTGGCCGCCGCTGCGAAAATCGGTATTGCCGGTTGTGCCACTGCGGCAGGAGTTGATCTTACCCGTTATACGAAAAGTTATGTCGAAAAAAATCAGGAGAAGAAAGTTCAAGCCCTTGATAACTTCATGGTGAGCCTGGGATGGATGTTTTCTTTTACCGGCAATCCGATTCTGGCAGGGACTTTCATCGCTGCGGGGCTGATCCCCCGGATCCTTTACAATACCAGTCCAAAATCCCGGAAGCTTATGGACCGGGTCCTCCGGGGGTTCGAAAGGATAACCACCGACAAAATATTGGGGAACCGGAAAAAAGAAAACATGGGTCAGGTGGCAAAAACCCTGATTATGGATGAAGGGAATCTGATTGAAAAACAGATCGATCCATTTAATAAGAAAGTTTTTAACAAACTGGACAAGGTGGAGAATTTTGTCAAAGGCAGGCTGAACAAGGCATCCAGCGCCGTTGCCGGGCATTTTTCCGATCTTTTCACCCTGTCACCAGATGAAGCCGGCAAAAAAACAGAGCCGGCAGAGAAGGAAGTGAAGGAATCCGGCGGGACACCCTGGGGGCTGAAAAATGCCTTCAGTAAAATGGGAAACATAGGAAAGACCGGTATTGGGGCCTTATATGGCGCAGTTCTGGCCTCTCCGGCATCTCTGCTGACAGGAGCCCTCTGGGGGCCGGCGGGAGCCTTGATTCCGGCGGTGGTTGCAGGTGGTGTCGCGGGAATCAAGATTAACAGGTCCCTGAGAAAACAGAAAAAGAACCGTCAGTTCAATCAATCCCTGATCCACCACCTGAAAAAAGACCTTCACGAAGATCAGATTCGCCAGATATCACCAGACTTGATAAAGGGCCTCACAGATCATTTTTCTGGCAAATATCGTAAGAACAGTGAATTTGAGAATATCTCCAGGGATGAGTTCAAAGAAGGAGTCAGCGACTACCTGGAAAACCTGCTGGATCTGAAAAAGCCTGAACCGTCAGGTCAGAATCAGAAGTAACCGAAAACCCCCGACATTCCCGGCCCCGGGAAACAACATCAGCCCTGTTGACTTTAAACCTTCTGTGTATCATAATATTAAATTATGAATCGAGTGGCCATTTGTATTTTTGTGATCACGACAATCCTGGGCATGTCCCTGGGACTGTGTCCCATTGCCTGTGCCCAAGGCATGGCAGTAGTAAATGTGCCGGTGACAGGGGTTTATAGAAGCCCCGATGAAACATCGGAGATGGTAACCCAGGCACTCTTCAACCAGCATCTCCGGATACTGCAGGAAAGCCGGGACTGGATCCGGGTGAGTGTGCCGGATCAACTCCGGGACTGGCAGGAATACCGGGGATGGGTTCCCGCTTCCCAGGTGACCCCTGTGGAGAAAAAACTCCCGGACAAGGGATCCTGGGTGGTTGTTTCTCATCCGGGAACTCAGTTTTATTACGGCCTGAGCCGGGATTCCATAAGCCACCGGGTTTACTTCGGTACAACCCTGCAATATCTTGGTTACCGGGAAGACACCAGGCGGAAATACCGGGGCGGGCCGGTTTACTGGCTTCACTGCCGGACCTTTGACAATCAGGAAGGATGGATCTTTTATCATCATGCCCAGATCCGCCGGGGGCAACCCTTCGAACCCTCCGGGAACGGGGATCAACTGGCGGGAACCGCATCCCTGTTTGCCGGCTCTCCTTATCTGTGGGGAGGTATGACCAGCGGGGGGATCGATTGCTCAGGTCTGACATACATGGTTTATCGCTTCTGGGGATTTCCCATTCCCAGGGATGCAGATGAGCAGTTTCTGATGGGGCGGTCTGTGGGCTTTTCCCAGTTGAAACCGGGGGACCTGTTGTTTTTTGGCAGAGGATCCGGGGTGAACCATGTGGGGATTTACAGCGGTGGCGGTTGGATGATCCATGCCGGGAGAACCTCGGGTGTTGTGTCAGAGTCGATTCATTCGCAGGGCCTGATGAGGGATTTTATCGGTGCCCGCAGGATATTGGACTGATAATGGAAATCGCATTTTATTCAACATCACTGGAGGAGCTGGCCCTGCTGGAGAAGACTGCCGGGCTGGCGGATGCTCTGCCGGAAAAATGGCGGAGTGATAGTTCCCGCAGGATTCATCGGGTCTATTTCGGACACGAATTCTGCCAGAGGCTCATCCCCGGCTCCAGTGAAGTTCAACAGGCCATGGATCAGGCCCGGGAGATGGGAGCAGAATTTACCCTGGTAACTCCGCCGGTTACCGATGAAGGTCTTCGTGAGTGGATGAAGATTGTAGGACTTCTGGCGGGGATGAATGACAGGGTGGAAGTGGTGTTCAATGATCTGGGGCTGTTCAGTGAGGCTCTCCATCGCTGGCCAGGGATTATCCCCCTGCTGGGGAGGCTCCTGACCCGTCAGAAAAGAGGCCCCAGAGGTTCTCTCTTGAAAGGGAAAGTGCCTCCCGGTATGTGGGATCACTTCCGGCGTTTTTCTGCGGATTCCCCTGAATCAGCCCGATTTTTTCGTGAGCTGGGGTTTGTCCGGTATGAGCTGGACAATATCCCCGCAGGAATCCTCCGGGACTCCCGAATCCCCGCATCCCTTTATTATCCTTATATGTATGTTTCCATGACCCGGCTTTGCCTTGCTGCTGACTGCTTTCACCGGAAGGAACCTTTTCGGGCATTGATCCCCTGCGGAAGTGAATGCCGGAGTGTAGGTTTTTTGCTTTCCCACCGGTGTATTCCCGGCAGGGTGATCATGGCGGGGAATGCCCAGTTGACAGAAAACCGCCGACTGCCCCATGAACCCCAGGAGATTCATATAGATCGCCTGGTGATACAACCGGAAATCTTTTCCGACTGAACGGGGAAGAATGGAAACGATGTGATTCTGCCGGATAAAGGATTCGGCCTGCTTTTGTCAAAATGGTCATCAACAAGGTATTGCAGAGGATTATATGAGCCTACTGGACAGGGTTCTTCAGGACAGATACAGGATAGACAAGAAAATCGGCGAAGGCGGTATGGGACAGGTTTACCGCGCCGTTGATGTTCAAAACGGCGATTTTGTGGCCATCAAGGTTCTAAAAGAAGACCTTTGCCTCAAGGATGCCTACCTTAAACGATTCCGCCGGGAAATCCGGGCCGGGAATATCCTCAACCATCCGGGGATTGTCAAGCTTCTGGGGGAGGGAGAAATCGAAGGCAAGCCTTTTCTGGTGATGGAGTATGTGGAGGGATGCAATCTGCGACGCTGGGCCAGGAACAAGCGCCGGAACATTTCTTTCATACTGGAGAAGTTCGAGGGAATCTGCTCTGCCATCGACTGCGCCCACCGCCATAAGATAATTCACCGGGACATGAAACCGGAAAATGTTCTGGTAACATATTCCGGCGAAGTCAAGATTATGGATTTTGGACTGGCCCGACGGCAGATGGAAACCTCCATGATCACATCTCCGGGGACCTTCATCGGCACAGTGATATACACATCGCCGGAACAGGCTGCAGGCCGGGAGATTGATCCCCGGTCTGATGTTTATGCCATCGGTGTTATGCTCTTTGAAATCCTCACCGGGAAGCTCCCTTTTAAGGGGGACGATCCCATTGCGGTGCTGTTTCAGCACATTCACAATGATCCCCCCAGCCCCAGGGAGTTTAACAAGGACATCTCACCTCAGCTGGAAAAACTGATAATGAAAGCTCTGGCCAAAGATCCTGATGAACGTTTTCAGACGGCCCTGGCCCTTGGCCGGGAGCTTGCCGGGGTGCGGGACCCCATTTTAAATACCGCGGGAGAGCAATTTTCTCCGGTTATGTCAACTCCTCATTCCTGGGGGGCCGACAGTGAGGAGACAGAGCTTCTGCCCCGCCACCACAGCGAAAGCCGGGAGTTGCCTGCCGGGGATATCGAAGTTACTTATATGATGCTGGAACTGCTGGATTTTACCGCCAAAACCGAGAATATTGACTATCTTGCGGTGCAGAAGTTTCTTGATGAATTCAACAGACTGGTGGAAGACGCTGCCCTGGAATACGGTGCCAAACGAGTCATAACCAATACCGGCCCCCAGGGTTTTTATATCTTCAGATCCATTGATGACGAGAACCATGCCATATCAGCCCTTAAAACCGCCCGGAGAATTCAGAAAAGCCTTGTTACTCTCCGGGAGATAAACCCGCAGGATCCCTTCTCCAGGATTGATTTCAATGTGGGAATACAGACAGACCTTGTCCCCGCGGGGCTTACCAGCCGGGAAAACCTGGAGAAACTGGCCCAGACCGAACGGTTTTATCACACAGCAACTTTGATTCTCAATCTGACCAAGGCTCTGCCTGGCGATGCCATCTTTGCCTGCGGTCTGACCTTCAGCCGGGGAGAAGATGAAATACCTGGAGCATTTTACAAAAAAATATTTGTCCGGGGCAAGAGGGACCCGGTGTTTGTTTATAAAATAGACCTGATCAGGGATTGACCGGTTTTTGTTCAAAGGAATGATGTTTCCGGAAATAAATGATGGGAAAAACATTAATGAAACACAGAAAGATTACTGTTGAAAGATCCGTGGTTGTTCTGACATTCCTGGTTCTTTTTTTTGTGCTGGGCAGTGGAGCCTGGAGTGAAGAGCCTCCCGAAGGCCAGCATCCCATAGCGGGCATATTTGAAACCCTGCCGGCAACACAAACCGCGGGTTCCATCCCGTCCCGGGAGATCATCATTCCCTTCATCGAAGTGGAAACTCCCGCCGTTGAAGAAAAACAGGACTCATTGCCAGACCCTCTGAGCCTTCTGCCGGGACAGACCCTGACCCTCTCCCGGAGCATCGCTGTAGCTCTCCATTTCAACCCCCGTATGAAAATGTCCCGAGAGAATGTAGTTCAGGCCAGGGCCCGTTATCTGCAGGCAAAATCCTCAAAACAGCTCAAGTCGGATATTGTGGGAATGGCGGAAATTCACGGCCCCAGCAGTTCCATATATATTCCCTCTCCCATCAACCAGCGGTTTGATTTTATCCGGGATTACAACTATTTTGGCCGGCTCTCCCTTGAGTATCTGCTCACCACCTTCGGCAAGGTGGAAAATGCCGTGGCTGCCAGCTTTCTGAAGATAAACTCTGAGATGGAAAACCAGAAGACCGAAGAGAAGCAGATGATCTTCGATGTTAAGGAAGCCTATTTTAACGTGCTCAAGACCGATGCCCTCATATCCTCGGCCAGGGACTACCTGGACTCTGCCCGGGAACATCAGCAGAGGGCTGAATCCCTTCACGGCCAGGGAATTGTATCCCGCTTTGACGTGGTCCGGGCACAGCTGGAAGTATCCCGGGCCGGGCAGACTCTTCTAAAAGCCAGAAATGCCGGGCTTCTGGCCCGTTCAGTTCTTCTGACTCACCTGGGTTTTACCCGGCGGGTTCCCTTTGATGTGGAGGAGCCTTCCCCGATTATCATCGAGGATGGGGTTGAAATGGATGACATCCTGAAAATGGCCTTGAAAAACCGTCACGAGATAAAAGCTCTGGAACAGGATCGGGAAGCTGCCCGGCTGATCTGCAAGGCAGCCTGGGCGGCCAGGTATCCCGAGGTCATGCTGTCGGCCAACTATGACCGCCAGACCGGCTCTGTGGTTATTCAGGATTATGCCTGGTCTGTTGGGATGAAGGTGCGGGTTCCTGTCCTTGACGGAGGAGAAGCCCGGGGGAAGATCCAGGAGGCGGAATCAGTGGGCCGTGCTCTGGACAGTGCCATGGAGGGCCTCGAAATGAAGGTTCATCTTGAGGTGGAACAAGCCTGGCTGGATCTTGTTCAGGCCCGGGAAGTGGAACGGGTCAGCCGGGAAGATGTGGCAACTGCCCAGGAAGGATACCGTATGGCTTCATCCCGCTACCGGCATGGCATGTCCACTGCCATCGAAATGGAAGATGCCCTGCGTTCTCTCAATGATTCGAAAAACAACCACATAACAGCGAAATATGATTATGATGTGGCCTTTGCCCGGCTGGAGCTGGTGGCAGGCACCGACATTCCTGCAAGAAGCCTTACCCTTCACGGAGGTATGAAAACCAATGAATAATCGAACTGGACTGATAATTATTCTGGGAGTCCTGATAATAGCCTTGTTTGCCGGCTGTGGAGCCCCCCGAAAAGAACCTCCCTCGACAGAAGCCGATAAAACCCCGGTGATGGTAATTCAGCCGGGAATTATGGCATATCAGGAAACTCTCGACTTTCCCGGGCTTACCGATGCTCCTCGCCTGACCAGGGTGGGGTTTCTGGTGCCGGGAAAGATTGCCCGCCTGAACCAGGAAGTGGGAGGCAGGGTTTCCCAGGGACAAATTATGGCTGTGCTGGATTCTGAAGATTACCTGGCCCAGGTGAACACTGCCTCGGCTCAGGTGACTCTTTCCCAGGCGAATCTTGCCAAGGTAAGAGCTGGAGCCCGTCAGCAGGAGATAGCCGCGGCAGAGAACCAGGTGTTTCAGGCAAAGGCGGCATACGACCATGCCCTTACTGAGTTCAAACGATACGAGGCAGTATATAAGGACGACGCCATCCCCAAGCAACAGTTCGACTCGGCCCGGGCCCAGTATGAACAGGTTCGTGA
>CAYNGH010000102.1:0-12182 GCA_964396845.1 uncultured bacterium
TTTTATGGAAATTTATATGGCTGGTTCAGATAAATTTGCCAGCGGAAAAAAACCGACTACAATAATTCTTCATGTTCAATATCAATCGGTGGAGAAAACCCTAAATATTCCAAATAAATTCTATTTTTATATTCTTTTCCAATTTCATTGACAGCATCAACAAGTGCCTGATACGTTCCTATTCCCCCAATTTTATCCCAAAACTCATTACCAATCAATACTACGCTATCTTCCTTCATATTAAACCACCTATTTGGAAAACTCCAGTCATAATCTTCGCTTTTCCCATAAGGGTTATATGGTAAAGCATAATATGCGTAATCAATTGGACAAGGTTCCATTGAATATAGTTTTAAAATTTTTTCTTTACTCACTTTTGTTTGATCACTGTTTGGTAAAGGTGCTTTCAGCTCAAATGCATACTTTTTGTTTGTATTTTTATCCTGAGCAAATACATCGCAAATAACTGTAGTCGGTATGTTTTCTTTGCTTTTTCCGTTTTTAATGTAAGAAATTTCTGATTTACAATCGGGCTTATTTTTTGCTTTCCCTTTTTGGGAATGTTCTAATTTATTTAAAACTTCACTGATTCTTCGAAGTCTTTCTGAATTAATGTTTCCTGTTACTCTGTATTGTAATTTTCCAATACCTGACCCATATTTTGCAACTACCACTGCAAGTTTTTCCCATACCCCTCCAAAAGGAGTGACAAATCTTCTTTCAAAGTGTGACCCCTTAAATATTTCATCGGGCACAAGTGCAGCATACAATGGTTTTTTCGCTCGGTGTTTTTCTTTTATGAAAGGGTCTTCGATTAAAACTCGATTCATAACTCTTTCCATTAATTCTACGATAACTTCTTGAATCTTAGATTTCATCAATGCTTGTTTATTCACTTGATAAGTATGAGCCTTTCTTTATTTTTCCCAAATAAATATTGACTCTGAGAAATTTGATGAACGCCTACCTGTTCTGCGGTTTACATCACGCTTGATAATATCAATGGTCTTTAGGCCTGAATCTTCAGCTATTTTATCATAAAGGTTATACTTGTCATTCGCAATTACAATAAATTTTCCACCATTAACAACAGATGACGCAATTTTTTTGAATACCTGTGTTAATTCATTGGTATATTTGTTTTTAGCTGACTGGCTTGCTCCCTTGGTTGCACTTCCGATCTCAAAGTCGTGTTTACCGTTAAGTTGAAACAATTCATAAGCGTATATGTGTTGTTCGTGATAATTAATTAGGCCGACATACGGCGGGCTTGTAATAACTCCATTTATTCGAGGTGTCTCAGCCTCTCTGCTGTCGATATGTTTTACTTCAACCGACGCATTTGTTCTAATCTTACTAAACTCTTTGATTCGTTTAACCGTATCGATACAATATCTTCTGATAAACTTATACGCTTCTTCAGTTGGTTTACAATTTCTCGAATGTTTATAACACCAGTATGGTGTTTTTTGAGGTTTTTTGGGGAAATCTAAATCAAAATGAGTCGTTAGTCTGGCAGATCGTGCAGATCGGGATAATATTATTTTTAATAGGTCTTTATATTCATATTCGAAATTTTCAATTAAATATTTAAATGTTAATATTTCTCTTAAAGATTGAGGCGCAAACCATTTGTTTAAATATTCATTATTAGTTTTTAGGTGTTTGTCATGAATTTGAATTGGATTAATTAAATTTAACTGCCAATAATTAGACTGTGATAGTTCCCCGACCTTATTCATAATATCGATGACTTCAGCTTCCATTTTATCGATATTATATTTGTCCGTTTTTACTTTTGATAACAATACATTGAATTCAGAAATATCATATCCGATGCTATCAATTCCAAGTTCATTACACTGAACCAATGTAGTTCCAGAACCACAAAAGGGGTCTAATATTTTATCTCCCGGCTTGAAAAATTTCCTTAAAAAAATTTCCACAATTTGCGGGATAAATTTCCCCAGATAAGGATGAAGCCGGTGGACATGTTTTGTTCTGACTTTTTCTGTCAAGTCTTTTTCTTCCCAGTTCAAATTTAAATGTTCCAGCTTGGTCTTTTCGGTCACTTCATTGGGCAAGGTAAACCCATTGTTCATTTTATCGGTTTTTTCGATCACCGCCATAATTATTAAACCCTTTATCAGAAATGAATAATACTTAAGTCGTAATTAGTCTTCGTTTACTTCGAGTATTCTAACGCTTTTTCTTGAAAAATGCAAGATATTTTCATATCAGTTATTTTTATTAGATTTTATGGAAATTTATATGGCTGGTTCAGATAAATTTGCCAGCGGAAAAAAACCGGGAAAGCATTAGTCAAGAATGAAGGCTTCCGGGAGAGTCGGGGCAAGATAATAGATTGGCTTTGAAACTAACCCTAATACTCCGTTGCGCCTTGAGCCTTCAGATAATCATAGGTTCTCATCTGGCCCTTGAATTTGGCAAAACGCATGGGAGTCCAGCCTTCGGTATCATAGGCGTTTATGTCGGCGCCATTTTTCAGGAGAAACTGGACAATATCCAGGTGACCGTTTCTGGCTGCATAATGGAGAGGCGTCCGTCCCTCGTCGTCACGATGGCTTACCACCGAGGGATCTTCCTTCACGAAGGATTCAACTTGTGTCAGGTCGCCGTCAAAGGCGGCGGTGTGAACAGTCCTGGGTTTTCGGGAGCACCCCGGGATAATAAGAATAAAAAGGAACAATAAAACAAGAACCTTTTTCATGTGACCACCCCAACCAAATAATTTATAGATCTCTGCTGACAAATTCTCCCCCGGAAGCAGAAATCTGCCGAGGTTTTGTCTTCAATAATTTTACATTATTTTATTTATAAATACAACCGGCTGATATGAGAGCAACCGGAATTTTCTGCCGTGACCCCTCAGGCGGTAAAAATCACATTATCAATCCCTGGCGTACAAGACGGTTGAAGGCCATCTCCTGGCAGGCCTGATATTTTTCTTCGGTCATGTGAATGTCCATCCAGAGCCGGACAACCCGATCTCCCTTCAGCTTCAGTTGTTGCATCTCACTGTGGACATCATCAGCCATGGACAGGGCCATATATGCAAAGTCAAGGTGGCCCTTGGCTTTTTTCTGGTTCTCCTCGTGCATTATCTCCTCCAAACAGTTCTTTCTGACCTATTCAACAAATCTAATATTTTGCCTTCCTGTTTTTCAGATGACTATCTCCGGGATTTTATCTGCAACAGGTTGATAAATTAAAAAGCCCCGGCTTGGGGCTTTTTAAAGTTCACCGGTATCCGCTCCTCAGTCTTCCACCGGTTCAAAATCATCCTTGCCGGCACCGCATACGGGACAGACCCAGTCATCAGGAATGTCGTCGAAGGAAGTTCCGGGATCTACTCCTCCATCGGGATCTCCCTTTGCGGGATCATAGATGTATCCGCAAAGCAGGCATACATATTTTTTCATAAATACCCTCCTTATTAAGTTTTACTATCGGGGATTTTCGCCGGGACAGCTTTTGTCCCTTTTGGAATTTATCCGGAGTCATATTTTAATTTCCACGGGGTTGAAGTCTATCACATCGCTGGAGGCAAGATACAGCCTGATGCCCCATTTCTGAACCGGAAACCGGGGAAGCCTTTCGGGGATGAGGCTGTGAAGGTGGCCGAATACACAGGCATCTACTCCATATTTCTGCATCAGTGTAACGGCTCTGGTTTCCCGGAAGGAAAAATCCGTGGGTGGGAAATGTAACATCACGATAATCTTGCGGGCGCGGCTTGACACTGATTCCAGGGACAGCTTCAGCCGGTTCAGCTCCCGCTGGAGTATTCCCTCGTCATCCAGAGAATTTTCCTTCTCGGGAGGAAGCCCCAGTTCTTCCCTGGACTGCCACCGGATATGTCGGTTGAAGTTCAGCTGTCCATCCTGCCACAGGCGGGTTCCCGCCACTGCCACACCGTCAAAGGTGACGGAATTATTCTGGATCAGGTGCAGGGAAGGCCCTACTGCCTGTTTTACCTGGGCAAGGGATCGCCACCAGAAGTCATGATTCCCCCGGATCATCACCTTTTTTCCCGGCAGGGATTCGATCCATTGAAGATCCGGAATAGCTTCCTCGATGGTCATAGCCCATGAAATATCACCGGGCAACAGTACCAGGTCAGCATCTCCGATTCTGGAGTGCCAGTTGGACTCAATCTTATCCCGATGGTTCTTCCAGTTATCGCCGAAAATATCCATAGGTTTCGGGGTTGTTCCCGAAAGGTGCAAATCTCCAATGGCAAAAATCTTCATCTGGTTACTTCTTGATTAAAAATGACGGTGCAATCAAACCCCTGCCTCTGCAGGCTTCAGGGCATCGGCCACAAGCCGGTCAACACTGTCGGATGCCTCACGGCAGATATTCAGTACTTCATCGGCCCTTTGACTGATCTCCCGGCAGAAGTCCCTGTGGTTTATTCCCTGCAGATTTATCATGACATTATACCATGCTCCCCGGGCAGCAGCCCAGGCTGTCAGGGATGCCACGCCGGCATCGGATATGGAATTGCGGTTTCCCCGCAAGGCAGAGGCATGGGCAATCTCCAAGGCCTGGGGGATCATCTCCAGCACCGACAGGGGGACAAGGGTAGCTTCCCGGGATGCCTCCAGAATGATTTGTTCCTTCCGGGCCTTTTCCTGGTCAGTTTTGGCGGAGCTTTTCATGGCGGCCATCAGCTGGTTGAAGGCCTGGGTGTCCCGGTCAATGGCTTCATTGAATCTCTTTTTGAGGTCCTGACCCTTCATGGCAATCTCTTCCATCTCCTGGTTATATTCACGGTAACCTTTTTTGTCATAGGTGAGATTGGCCACCATAGCCGAAAGGGACGCAGAAAGAGCACCGCACAGGGCCGCCACTGAACCGCCTCCCGGTGCGGGAGAATCTGATGAAAGCTCGTCGCAGAAGTCCCGGAGGGTCATATTCACCAGAGCACCGGGATCATTTTCCACGAAGGATTCGATTATCTTCTTGTCAGGATCAAAGGGAGAAATATCCTCCAGTCCCAGGGATTGAATAGCAGTGCGGATGAGGTCCCCGTCGGACACTCCCCGGCACTTGCCTTGTTTCTCCAGGTAATGCCGTCCCGCTGCCAGCAGGGCATCTCTGGGGATCAATCCCACCAGCTCCGAGCCGGTGACCCGGAGTCCCATCTCATGAGCCAGATTACAGCAGGCATCAAACACCTGGTGAACCGGTGAAATTTTATAATTAGTCAGGTTCATGGTTATCTGAGCCTGCTTGTATTCATCTATATACCATCCTGTGGCCTTGCATTCACGAAACATTCCCGGTTGCCGGACTTTCTCGCCTTTATCATCCCGGAGGATCTTTCCCTTGTCGTCCCGTTGCCATCGGCCTTTTTCCCGAATGGTCAGGGCAATATCCTTGGCCAATTTTTTGTCGGTGGTGTTCAGGTTGATATTATAGGCGATGAGAAATTCTCTGGCTCCGGTGACGGTAGCCCCGGATTTCGGGTTAAAAACAGGCTTTCCAAAATCTGGTGCAAAGTCCGGGTCATGGAGTTTTTCCTGGAGGGCTTCATACTCGCCCTTTCGGATATCCGCCAGATTCTGTCGTTGCGGGGTTGTGGCGGAGTGTTCATAAAGATATACGGGAATGCCCAGCTCCTCTCCTACTCTTTTCCCAAGACGCCGGGAGATTTCAACGCATTCTTCCATGGTGACTTCACTCACAGGAATGAAAGGGCAGACATCGGTGGCTCCCATCCGGGCGTGAGCGCCATGATGGGTGGTCATGTCGATAAGCTCCGATGCCTTTCTGATGCCGGCAAAGGCTCCTTCCTCCACTGCCCTGGGGGAGCCGATGAAGGTCACCACGGTGCGGTTGGTGTCGGCTCCAGGATCCACATCAAGAAGTCGAACTCCCTCCACATCGGAGATGGCTTTTGTGATGGCGTCAATAACTGCCATATTACGGCCCTCGCTGAAATTCGGAACACATTCCACAATCTTCATAAATAAAACCCCCTTGATTCTTTCTTCTCAATTAAACTGGTTCAATTGAACCCCCATATCCTGTTCGTCCAGGTGTATCATATTCCTCCGATATTTATTCATGGCAATTTTCAAGGCATCCCCGGCAATATTTTTTTTCTCAAGAGGATATGAAACCCTGACTGCGAAAAAAGCAACATCACCAATCAGAAGGGAAGCCATGAAATATTTCGTAGAAATACTCAGCATACTGGGAGGTATGGCCCTTCTGCTCCACGGTATGAAGCTCCTGTCGGAAGGGCTCCAGATAAGCCTGGGGGGACGGCTGAAGGATTTTCTGTCAAAACCCCCGGCCACTGTTTCCGGCGGACTGGGAGTCGGGGTTGTATTCACGGCAATTGTGCAGTTTTCCGGTGTCACCGCCATAACCCTCATGGGACTCATCAACAACGGCATCTTTAATCTTCAGCAGGCCATTCCGGTTTTACTGGGAGCCATGGTGGGAAGCACTGCCACTGCCCAGATTATGGCTTTCCGGGTGGGGTTTTATTCCCTGCCGATAATTGCCCTGGGCTATGTCATCCTGAGTGTTTCAAAGAGAGATGCCAATAAAAGTTTTGGACAGATCCTCATGGGGTTGGGCATATTATTTTTGGGGATGCATGTGATTTCCCAGGAGGTGGGCCTCCTGACCCCTGAGCCTGGATTTGTGGCTTTTTTCAAAGCCCTGGGGGAAATGCCCATCTACGGTGTGATTGCCGGATTTATTTTTACCCTGATGGTTCAAAGTTCCTCTGCCACGGTGGGATTGATTATTTCTCTTTGCATGTCACCCCAGAACCTTGTTTCTCTGCCCTCGGCCATTGCCATGATGATTGGAGCCAGTATCGGCACCAGTTTTTCTGTCCTTCGTTTCTCGGTGGGGGCAACCCTGGATGCCCGGCGGATGGCCCTGGCACAGCTGTTTATGCGTATAACCGCTGGTGTTGTAGCGGTGATTTTTATCGGTGCATTCTCTTCTCTGATGGCCCGGTCTTCCCCTGATCTGGCCCGGCAGGTTGCCAATGCCCAGCTGTTTTTTTCCATTGCCCAGGCGCTCCTGTTTCTGGGGCTGACAGAAAGCATCACCGGCATTATGGGTAAAATCCTTCCCGGCGAGGATATCCGGGGTGATGGGGAAGTCAGGTATCTCGACGATCTGATTCTTCATTCCCCTGCAGTGGCCCTGGGAATCGCCCAGATGGAAACAATCCGGATGGGTAATATCACCCAATCCATGATTGAGTCCAGCCGGGAGGCCCTGCTGGATCGAAACGAGAAGGCCATCAGACTGGTAGCGGAAAAAGAAAAAGTAGTTGACAGGCTTGATGATGAAATTGAAGTATTCCTCTCAAAAATCAACAAATCAGCTCTGTCCCGGGCACAGCGATCACAGTTGGCAATTTTGAACCATGCCATCGGAGATATCGAAAGAATTGCCGATCATGCCAACAATATCTGCGAGCTGGCCCAGCTTCGCATCAGCCGGGATATCAAGTTTTCCACCAAGGCTTTTGACGAGGTTTCCAGGGTGTTTCAGAGGGCTGATGAATCGGTGATGTACTGCATGAACATGCTTCAGGATGACAATGACATCCTCATCAGCCGGATAATGCACCTGGAAAAGGAGGTTGATCACCTGGTCATTACTTATGAAAACAACCACATGGATCGGCTCGAGGAAGGGGACTGCAGTCCCGAGGCAGGCCCCATATACCTGGACATCCTTCGAAACCTTGAGCGGATCACAGACCACACGCACAATATTGCATATGCAAAGAAGTTTGGGTTTTAATTTATGAATATCAGGCTGATAATTTTTACAGTGCTGGGCGGGCTGGCCATGTTTCTCTATGGAATGGGAATGCTCTCCGAGGGCCTTCAGCTGGCTTTCGGAGATCGCCTGCGGATTCTGCTGGAACGCCTGACCAGCAACAAGCTCAAGGGAGTCGGGGTGGGTGCTCTTTTTACTGCCATCATCCAGTCCTCCAGCATCACCACGGTGACCCTGGTGGGGCTGATAAACGCCGGGCTTATCACTCTTTCTCAATCGGTTCCGGTAATCATGGGCGCCAACATCGGCACCACCATCACTGCCCAGTTAGTTGCCTTCAAGCTGGGGAAATACGCCCTGGCCATTCTTGCCATAGGCTTTTTGGTATATTCTCTGGGACGGAAAAGCTCAGTCAAGTACACCGGTCAGGTGATGCTGGGGTTCGGCATACTTTTTCTGGGGATGAACCTTATGTCTTCAGAAGTCAAGCTCCTGTCCCAGAATCAGGAAGTTGTGGATCTGCTGGCCCGGATGGGTCAAAATCCCCTGCTGGGAATTGTAGCCGGAGCGGTTTTTACTTCTATTGTCCAGAGTTCATCGGCCACATCGGGACTGGTAATTTCCATGACCATGGGAGATGTGGCCCTGCTGGATCTCAAAAGTGCCATCGCCCTTATCCTGGGGGCCAACATCGGCACCTGCATCACCGTGGTGCTGGCATCCATCGGCTCAAGTCTGTCTGCAAAAAGAGCCGCGGCAGCCCATGTCCTCATGAAAATCATAGGGGTAACTATTTTTATTCCTCTGTTGAATATCTTTTCTGAAACCATGGCTTTGACATCCCGGGAACTCCCCCGGCAGATCGCCAACGCCCATATGTTCTTCAACATTGCCGACACCATGATTCTTCTTCCCTTGTCGGGGGTTGTAGTGGCGGCGGTAATCAAAATTCTGCCCGGAACTGAGATCCGCATTGAAAAAGGTGTAAAATATCTGGATCAGCGCACTCTGAAAACCCCGTCGGTAGCTCTTCATCTGGCAGAGCTGGAAACCATCCGCATGGCCCGGATTGCCCGGAAGACCATAATATCCGCCAGAGAGGCCTTGTTCCATGGCACAGAAACAGAAATTCAGATTGTCCGGGAATCAGAAGCAGTAGTGGATGAGCTGGAAGTGAAAATCGAAAACTTCCTGCATGGTTTTGACAAATCCACCCTGACCAATCGTCAAAAATCCCGGCTGGCAGTTCTCAACCATGCCATTGGTGATCTTGAGAGGATATCAGATCATGCCAATAATATCTGCGAGTTGGGCCAGAGCCGGGCAAACCGAAAGATTCAGTTCTGCTCCCAGGAAGTGACTGAACTGGAAAAACTCTTTGATATGGCCCTCCAGTCTATAGATTTATGCCTGAAGGTCCTGGAAATGGGCGATGAGAATCTGGTCAGACAAATCTTCAACATCGAAAACGAGGTTGATGAAATGGTGGAAGAACTGGAAGAAGAAAACATCCACCGGCTGGAACAGGGAATCAGCTCCGCAGAAGGAGGCACAATCTTTTCCGATGTAATGTCCAACCTGGAACGGATAACGGATCATACCCACAACATAGCCTGTGCCAAGAGTCTGGGCTTCTGAGATCACTGAATCCCATATTTTCCAAAAGATCGGCAGATGGGTGTTAAATCCCTCTCATCAGGCGTCGGCCTGAATCACCCCTGTTTCCTCAAGGAGAATCTCCAAGATTCCCCCCAAAACTTCCCGTTTGTAGTCGGGAGTTCCCCGAAGGCTTGAGGCTCTGGGGTGAAGATTTTCCCGCATCCAGTCTTTTGCCTTTTTCAGAATCTCTGAGGTTATGGGTTTATGGGATAGAATCTCCTCCAACTCCGGTGGCCGGGTGGGGGTTTTTTCCACTGCGGAAAGAGCAGTCCGGATTTCCCTTAACTCGGGGTTATCGGGATTAACTGCCATAATGGTCATGGCGCAGGTGGCCAGATCCTGTCCTTTTACTCGGGCTGTCCGGCGGTAGGCAGAGCGGGAGTTTTCCGGGGGCATGGGTATCAGGACTCCCGTGAGAATTTCCCCGGTTTTCAGGGTAGTCCGTCCAGGGCCGGTAATGAATCGGGAAACTGGTTCTGTTCTGGTGCCGTGGGGGGTGAATATTTTAGCTTTTGCCTCATAGACCAGCAGAGGCCCTCCCGACTCGCATCCTGGAGAGGCACTGCAGATGTTCCCTCCGACAGTTGCCCGGTTGCGGATTTCGTGGCATCCGAATCGAAGGCACGACTGATGCAGGGCGGGGAAATGATTCCTGAGGGTTTCATTCTGTTTCAGCTTTGTCCATGTGATGTTGGCGCCGATGAACAGCTCCCCATCCTGCCAGGAGATGGAGTCCAGCCCGGGGATTCCCTTTATGTCCACCACCTGGTCAGGGCGGTGGCTTCCTCCCCGCATTTTCACCAGCAGATCCGTCCCCCCCGCAAGAATCATGGAATTATTGTGGTCTTTCAACAGCTGTGAGGCTTCATCCAATGTGCCGGGACGGCAGTAATCAAACTCCTGCAAAATCATGACTGCACCTCCTTTGAGGGAATATTGAGAATAGCTTCCATCAGCCGGTCAGAATTGATAGGCAACCGGTAAAACTGACATCCCGTGGCATCGGCAATTGCATTGGCATAGGCCGGGGGCAGTCCCACGGTGCCATGTTCCGCCAGGGGTCTTGCGCCGTAAGGGCCGTCATGCTGGGGAGTTTCCAGGAAGATTACATCCATGGATGCATCCGCCAGATCCGCCAGGGTTGGAATCTTGTAATCGGTCAGGTTGTCGTTCCGAATTTTTCCTTCGCCGGAGTATATCAGCTCTTCATTGACTGCCTGCCCCAGGGCTTGTACCATAGCGCCGATTATCTGGCCCCTTGCCAGGGCGGGGTTTATCACTTTGCCCACGTCCATGGCAGTCACCAGACGGTTGATGGCTACCTCCCCCGTGAGGCGATCTATGGTGAGATCCACCCCCTGGCATCCGAAGGTCCATTCCGCCGCGGAGTTGCCCTGTCCTGTTTCGGGGTTGTGATAAACTATCCCCGGAGGCAGAAAGTAGCCGGTAGCACTAACAGGCCCTCCCACAGCCCTGCCGTCATCAAAGGTATATCCCATCACCAGGGATTCCACCGGCAGGCATCGTCCCGATTGGGGATCCTTCACATTGGCCCCGTCGTAATGAAGTCCATCTATGTTATCCAGTCCCCAGGCCATAGCCGCGTGTTGTTTCAACTGATTGATGGCATCCCGGCAGGCCCTGATGACCGCATTACCGCACATCCAGGTGGTGCGGGAGGCTACAGTCTGCCAGTCATAGGGATGACGTTCCGTATCGATCCTTGTGGACACCCGGATTTTTTCAAAGGGGATCATCAGGGTTTCCGCAGCAATCTGGGCCATTGCCGTGGTGGATCCCTGTCCCATATCCGTTGCACTCACCTGAATGGTTACCGAGGCATCTTCGCAGAAACGAAGAGTACACATGGAAGGGGCATTGGTAGCCATCACCGGAGATTTCATCAGGCAGGCAAGCCCCTTTCCCCGGAGGAAACGGCCATCTTTATCATCAGCCGGGGATTTTTTCCACCGGTCCAGCTCCAGAGCCTTTGCAACCTGACCGAGGCGTTCCCTGACATCGCCGTTGCCTTCGGTTATAGTCTGTCCGATGGCGTTGGTTTTTCCCGGCCCCAACAGGTTCTTCATGCGGAACTCCACCGGGTCCCATCCCATCTTTGTTGCGATTATATCCATCTGCCGTTCCGCTGCCCAGTGGCCTTCGGGATGACCGTATCCCCGGAAGGCCCCCACAAAGGGAAGGTTGGTATAAACCGCCCTGGAATCTATTTTCACTGCAGGCACATAATATGGCCCTGTGGAATTCTGACCGCCTCCCACAACAACATTGATGCAATATTCCCCATAAGCCCCCGCATTGAAGGCCAGATCAACATCCCTGGCGGTAAGGATCCCGTCGTTAGTGACCCCGGTTTTGATTCTCACATGGCATCCCCGGCCAATGACGGAACCGCAGAACATCTCTTCCCGCTCCAGCACCAGTTTCACGGGTCTTCCGGGAACCGCCCCGGCAATATATGCCGTCAGAGGCTCAATTGTGCAGTCGGATTTGCCGCCGAAGCCACCGCCGATATAAGGAGATACCACCCGCACCTTGGACAGGGGTATATGGAACAGCTCTGCAATGACGCTCCTGACCAGAAAAGGGGACTGAGCCGAGGCGTATATCTCGAAACTGCCGTCATGATGCCATCGGGCCACTGCGCCATGGGGTTCCATCTGGCAATGACTCACATGGGGATATATGAACTCATCTTCGAAGACATGATCCGCCCT
>CAYNGH010000103.1:0-12154 GCA_964396845.1 uncultured bacterium
CGATGGATGGAAACCGGAAGTCCACGCAGGCCATGTGACCATGACTTCTCCAAAAAGCCCTGATCTGGAGCTGGTACTCCTGGAAGTTGGGAAAACTGGAAGCAGTCTTGACAGTTTCTACAATGAATACAAGGACCCGGAAAAGAATGAATCCCTCAAGGAGTTCAATCTGAAGCTGACGGAAACTCAAACAATGGAAGTGGCTGGAATGGGAGCCTATTACCTGAAATTTCAATCCAAAGAGAAGAGCTTCGGCCATATCCTTTTTACCAGGGATGGCCATCAGTTCATTCTGGCCCTGAAAACGCCCCTGAAGGAATATGCAAAAAACGAACCAATCCTGATGAAAGCAGCTCAGACTCTGCAGTTTTACAAACCCCGACAAGTTAAATAATTGCCCGCCCTCAGGTTTGTCAGGGCTTGTGAGAATACTCCCGGTATTTAAAATCTTCAGCTTTGATGCCAGAGATCTCCCTGACGATATAATCCGCCATGAACAGGTGGATCCCTGATTCTGCCCCTGCCACAAGGCGGTAGTCGGCGTAATATGCCTTGAGTCCCTTGGATTCGGTATATATCTTGAGAAGCTCATCCCGGAGGCCTTCAGCTCCCTGGCGTTGGAAAATCACAGGATGTTTCCGGTATATCACAATAGCCCTGCCGGGAATAATCATTCCTTCTTCCCTTATAGATCGCACTGGAAGAGTCCCCCGGGAGAAAGCCTCGGTGATCCGGGATATCCAGATATCATGACGGTCTTCCTCTAACTCCCCGTCAACATAAGTGACTATCTCCTCCAGCATCTTTGTTAGAACCAGGAAATTGTCGTCCTTTGTTTCGGATATTCTCTTGACCAGATCACTGGAGAGAACCCTCAGATAAACCTTGTTGGTAAAACGGGACTGCATATACAGGGATTCGCCGGGCTTGAGGATGTCGGCTTTGCCGATACGCCGGGCCACTTCCAGAATCTCCGCCACATCCGCCACGTACTCCGGCTGAGCGCCTCCCGGCCCCGATGCGGGATCCCCAGGCATATTCACCGAGGTCATCTTCATGTAACAGGCTCCCAGCCCCGGCACATAAATGCCGCAACGGTAAGCGGGAAAACGGGTGCCGACTCTGGTGAGATACAGAACCGTTTCCACAATATTTTTCTGCCCTTCTCTCCAGTCACCGGCCCTGGCCGATGGGGTAAAGACAACCCCGATAAATACTGCTAAAACAAGCAAGATAAGAACTGTCCTGATTGTCTTGGCCCTGCTCATTACCAGTAGTCATCCTCTCTTCTCTGGTTTCTTCCCGTCATCCTGAAGGAGGCGGAGGCCTCCCCGGGATCCTCCAGGTATGGGGCCCGATACACCCCGAAAGAACCATCCGGGCCGGGCTGTGGACCGCTATCGTCATATACGGGAATATCCCCATCTTCGATGGCGATGTCCCGGAATGTCTGTTCCTTGTGCCAGAACACCTTTATCATTCCAAGGAGAACAAAGGGGCCCAGAATGATGAAGGCCACCACAAACCCGCCGATATGCGCACCGTATGCCACCGGGGAGAACCCTCCCGACGATGCATGGGAGAAAAGCTGCATTACAAACCACATCCCGATGGCCCAGAAACTGGCCAGCTTGAAGGTGCCCCACCGGATGATAAATACAATGAATATGAAGTAAAAAAAGCGGATTTTATTCCGGGGAAACATCAGAAGATATGCTCCCAGCAGGGCGGAAATGGCCCCGGAAGCTCCGATGGTGGGGATGTTCTGCAGTTGGGGGCCAATCATATTCATATGAAAGAGGTTTGCCGCGGCCCCGGTAAGCAGGTAAAAAATCAGAAAGCCAATGTGTCCTAACTTGTCTTCAACATTGTCCCCGACAATATGGAGATAGAGCATGTTTCCCAAGAGATGAAACAAACTGCCATGGAGAAAAATCGAAGTGAAATATGTCGAGGGTACTGCCTGGGAAGGGATGAAGCCGTACTGGAGAATAATATCCCGGTATTCCTTTGTGAATCCGAATATCAGGAAAATCGCCACATTTAAGACAAGAATGGTGTATGTGACAATGGGCCTTCGCCGGGTGGGATTATCATCGCTGATGGGTATGAAAAACATCTTTCTCTCCGGGATGCGGTTGCAAATATCGCCAACAATCTAATTCTTTGAATCAAATTAAAAAATCGATTCAATTTTGAAGAATATCTGTTCTAATTTTATCCAATGTTTCATGCCTTGTCAATGATAATGACAAAATGCTCGACAATCCTGTCAATAGTCAGAGCAACCTGAGAAGGCTTCTCTGCGGGAATAATTATCCCTTTCCAAACATACCCCGGCAATGGAGGATTTTTGCCGGCTTTCCAAAAACAAGTTAATTCATAAGGAGGCTTCATCTTGGCATTGACAATCAGCGTGGTTTTTGGATCCCGCAACCGGGCGGATCTGCTGGCGGGGTCCATTGAAAGCCTTGACCGGCAGAAGGGGATCGACCCTGATAAACTGGAATTTGTTGTAGTGGATGATGGCTCCCAGGATCATACCACCGATAAAATTCGTGGATTGAAGACCCGTTCACCCCTGCACTATTTCCGGCAGGAATGGCAGGGGATTTCCGTTGCCCGCAACAGGGCCGTGGCCGAGGCCCGGGGGGATATTATTGTCTTTGTGGATGATGATGTCATCGCCCCGGAGAATTTTCTTCTGACCCACCGACGGCAGTTTGAAAAAGGTGAAGATATTCTGGTGCGGGGGCCGATTATCGTGGTTCACAAGTATGAGCCTGTGAAGGATTTTGTCCCCACCCTGGTCAACCGTGACCGGATGGCTTTCTGCGGATGCAATGCCTCGGTTCTGCGCTCCACTTTCAACCGGCTGGGGGGGTTTGACGAGGAATTCGGCGAATACGGTTATGAGGATAACGAGTTCGGCTGGAGACTGGGGATGTCGGGGGTCAAGACCCATTTTGTCCTGGATGCATTTATTTTTCACTATAAACCCGTTGTGGGCCGAGAAACCGGCAAGGACCTGGAAGAAATGATCCACCGGGCAGAATCCATGGGCCGGATGGGATGGAAATATTACCAGAAGCATCGTCACTGGAAGATCCGCCTGGCAGTGGGACTTCATCCCCTCACATACTACTATTCCAGATTGTTGAATAACGGACTGGTTGCCCGGTGGTCAAAAGAGCTGATTGATCGGGGTGTTGCCGTCGGGAACCCGGTTCTTCATGGTTTTCTTTCCAAAAGGATTTTTCAGCATTATTATTTAAAAAGTATCCGACAAGCAATAAGTCAGGACAGGTGAACTAATTGGCCATTGATATTTCCGTTCAGATTTGCACTTACAACCGCAGGGATCTGATTGCCAAATCCTTGGATGCCTTATTTTCCCAGGATTATCCCAGGGACAGATATGAAATTGTCCTGGTGGATGACGGCTCCTCTGATGGCACCGGAGAGATGATTAAATCCCTGGACGCTCCCTGCCGGTTGAATTATTCATATCAGGAAAACGCCGGCCTTGCCACTGCAAGGAACAAAGGGATTCGGGCTGCCATGGGTGAATTCATCCTGTTTGTGGATGATGACATAATGGCGTCAAAAAGCCTCCTCTCAGAGCATGTGATGACCCACCGCGCCCATCCTAAAAGTGTGGTGCGGGGATGGGTGAACCATGTGGATGACCTGGAAAAAACCGATGATAAAATCCCCCGGTTTACCATGCAGGACATCTCCACGGCGTTCTTCTGGACATCCAACGTATCAGTGGCCCGGGAATACCTGGAAGCCGCGGGAATGTTCGATGAAACCTTCAAGGAATATGGCTGGGAGGACCTGGAGTTGGGACTGCGCTTGAAATCTCTGGGCCTGAAACTGCAGTATAACCGGGATGCAGTGGTATTTCACTACAAGAGCCGGTGGAAGAAATCCGACATCCCCAAGCTCCTGAAACAAGCCCGATCCAAAGGACGTACCGCGGTTCTTTTTCTGGACAAGCACCCCACCATGCGGGTCAAAATGGCCACGGGGATATACTCTGCCCGGTTTCTGTGGAATGATCTCATGGAAATGGGAGGCCTGGGCAAGGAGTTCTGTCTTAACTCCATCGAGAAACACGATGGGGAAGAGCTGGTGGGACTGCCCCTTTTTTGTGCTCACCAGCTATACAAGTTTGAATATTTCCGGACCATCCGCAACGAAATGGAGGAGCGGGAAAACGGTAAACAAGATGACAACAGCCCCACCCCGCAACAGGAATCCCAGTGAAGTTCAGCATAGTTATCCCCACCTATAATCGGGTTGACAAGCTCGGAGTGGTACTGGAATCCCTCCGGGACCAGGACTATCCTCAGGAGGATTATGAAATTCTCCTTTCTGATTCAGGTTCCACCGACGGCACTCCTGAGCTGGTTCAAAAGCTCAGCCTGCCCAACCTGCGATTCGTGGTGGGGGAGAACACCGGGCGATCCGGCGCCCGCAACCGGGGAATAAAAGAAGCCACAGGAGAGATTATTCTTTTTACCGATGCTGATATTATCGCAGATCCCGGCCTTCTGTCCCATCACCACAAGGCTCACCGGGATAATCCCCGTTGCGCGGTGGTCGGTTGCGAGGTACAGGTAGATTCCCTGGATGAATATGATAAGGTTCGGGGAAAAAGAGAACTTTTCCGCACCCTGCATCCTTCCTCCCGGAAAAAACTGCCCTGGCTGTATTTTCTCACGGGGAATGCATCGGTAAGCCGTGAGAAGCTGATTGAAGCAGGTCTGTTTGATGAGGATTTTCAGGGTTATGGTCACGAAGACCTGGAACTGGGTTACCGGCTGGAAAAAGCAGGGGTGATAATCCTCCACGAAGCAGGAGCAGTGAACTATCACTGGCATCCAGTGGGTTTTGAGGAAAACTGCCGGAGGCGACGGCTGGCGGGAATCTCCACGGTTCGCTTCTTCAACAAGCACCGGGACCCCCGAATCAAACTCCTGCTGGGGTGGAATCCTTTCAACTTTGCGATGCACACTATCTTGAAAAATAATCCAAAAACTCTGGAATGGATGGCGGGGAAAGCCCGGGAGCCGGGTTTTTTCCGGGAACTGGTATATCAATACTACTGGACCGACGGGATAAAAGAGGGGATGAGATCAACAGGTGAGTAAGAATAATATCGATCAGCGGTATATTAAAAAAATCCTGCTTATCAGAATGGATGCCCTGGGGGACAGTATCCTGACCACTCCCCTGATTAATACTCTCCACAAAAACTGGCCCGGTGTCACCATCGATGTCCTGTCAACTCCATACACCAGACAGTTTTTTTCTCAGGTTCCCGGAGTGAACCGGGTAATCCCCTTCCGGGGCGGGAAGATTCTCGATAATTACGCCTTCTTTCGAAAAGTAGCCCACGAGTTTCATGACCTGGTTCTGGCGGCATCTCCCACTCAAAATACATACCTGGCCAGCCGGCTTTCCCGATCGCCATACCGGGTGGGAATAATATACCAGGAACGTCCCCTGGTGGCTCTTGCTCAATCTCTGTATAATATATTTACTCATCCTGTGTATGCATCACCCAGGGAAGCAATGTCAAAGGGGAAACCCTCGCCTCATGAGGTGGAGCAGGTACTTTCCCTGTGCGGGCCTCTGGGAATAACAGACCTGGATCGCCATTTATCTTTTGTCCCCAATGATGATGAAATATTTGAAGCCCGGCAACTCTTTGAACAGTGGGGATTCAGTGAAATCCCGGTTTTCTGTGTTCACCTGTCCCAAAAGTGGATTCAGGATTCATGGGAGGAATCTCACATAGTCCAGCTGGTGGAATCAATTCTGAAGGCACTCGGCAATGGGGGGATTCTCATCACCCATGGCCCCGGAGAGAAGGCTCTTGGCGCCGGGATGGAAAAAGCCTTCGCCCATCAGCCCTTGATCCGGTGCCGGGGAGATATGTCCGTGGGATTGTGGGCTTCTCTGATAAAACTCTGCCGGGGAGTCATCACCCCCGACACCTCCGCCATCCATGTGGGATCCGCCATGGGAGTCCCCGTGGCAGTGATATATTCTCCCCATGACTTCCTTATGAATTCCACCAAGTTTGCCCCATGGCAGGTGCCAAAACTGATAATCAAACGAGGGGATCCGGCAACAGACATCCAGAAAATCAGCCGGTGGACGGAAAAAACAACACAATGGAAAAAGTGAGTTTTCTGTCTTTGCCTTTTACAACCCTGCCATGCATTCCTCCCCGGCGCAGGGGCTGTTGAAGATTCTCTCGGGCAGGAGTTGTCTTGCGGTGATGTCTTCGTAGGTTTCCCGGCGTACCATCAGTTCTGCATTTCCACTGCAAAGGAGAACTTCCCCGGGGCGGGGGATGCTGTTGTAGTTGCTGGCCATGGATTGGTTGTAAGCCCCGGTGTTGAAGACGCACAGAATATCTCCCGCTTCAACCGGTGGCAGGGAAATGTCCTCGATGAGAATATCCCCTGATTCGCAGTATCTGCCTGCCACAGTTACTTTCCCCGACGAGTCATCTCCTGGTTTGTTTGCTATGACTGCTTCATATTCCGCCTGATACATGGCGGGCCTGGGGTTGTCGGCCATACCGCCGTCCACTGCAATATACAGGGTCCCCCCGGGGACTTGTTTCCGGGTGCCCACGGTGTAGAGGGTAACCCCTGCTGTGCCGATGATGGAACGCCCCGGCTCAAGGATCACCGTGGGTTCTTCGAGGCGGAATTTTCTGGTGTTTTCCCTGATGGATTCAATCAGAGTCCGGGCCAGCTTGTAACGGGACGGGGGATGCTCTCCTGCGGTATAGCGGATTCCCAGTCCTCCTCCCACATTTATTTCCGTAAGATTCAGGTGGTGTCGATCCCGGATTCTGGCAAACCGCTCCAGGATGATGGCCACTTCGTCGTGAAACACTTCCAGCTCGAATATCTGGGAGCCGATATGGGCATGAAGTCCTGTCAAATCGAGGTTGTGATACTCCTTGACAATCAGTTTCACTGCATCGTTGATCTGGGACAGGTCAAATCCGAATTTGCTGTCGATGTGACCGGTGCGGATATACTGATGGGTATGGCATTCGATTCCCGGGGTGATCCGGAGCAGGATTTTGATTGTCCGGTTCATTTCAACTGCAGTTTTGTTGAGCATTTCAAGCTCAACGAAGTTATCCGCCACGATCCGGCCCACATTGCTGGATATGGCCATCCTGATTTCATCATGCGACTTGTTGTTGCCGTTGAAGGAAACATCCTCCATGGGGAATCCTGCCTTCTGAGCGATAAAAATCTCCCCGCCGGAAACCACCTCCAGCCCGTAGCCTTCCTGATGCAGGATGGTGCAGATGGTTTTGTTGATGTTGGCCTTGGACGCATACATCATCCGGATCTTGTCGTAATCATCGAAGGCCCGCCAGTATTCCCGACAGCTCTGGCGAAGGGAGATTTCATCTATCGCATAAAGGGGAGTGCCGAATTTTCTTGCCAGGTCAACACAGTCGCAACCGCCTATCTCAAGGTGTCCATTGCTGTTGATTCTTGCACTGGCAGGCATTATAAGCTGGTTTATGGTTTTCATGATATTCTCCTTGTGAATCTGGTTAAATGCAGTTTTAACAACAAAGGCCATCTTCCTCCAATAGGGATAAATCCGGGTGATATTGACTGGACTTGAACAACATCAAAAACTCCGTTAAAAAAGGATTCTGTGGGTTCCGGGGAAAATATGCCCATAAGGAGGTTTATCATGATTGTCCCTTACGAAGGAAAAATGCCCCGGATCAGCTCCAGGGCTTTTATTATCGGAGATCCCTTTATATCGGGCATGGTTGTCCTTGAGGATTATGCAAGCATCTGGCCGGGAGTCAGCGCTCGGGGCGATGTGAACAGGATTCTCATCGGTGCGTATTCCAACATTCAGGATAACTGCACCCTGCATTGTGAACATGATCAGCCCCAGACCATAGGAAGCCGTGTCACCGTGGGCCATGGCGCTATTCTCCATGGTTGCACCATCGGGGATCTCTGTCTGGTAGGGATTGGCGCGGTGGTTTTAAACGGTGCTGTTGTGCCGGAAAAGTGCATGATCGGCGCTGGATCACTGGTGCCTCAGGGAAAACACCTGGAGCCGGGCAAGCTGTATCTGGGATCCCCGGCCAGGGCAGTGCGGGCCTTGACAGATCAGGAAATCGACTTTTTGTTCCAGTCCAGTGAACACTATGTGAAATATGCAAAAAAATACTGCCCCGGGGAATAATCCCAAATGCAAAAGAGGTATTGACGGTTTTCAGGTAAAAAATTATTTATAGACATTGAAAGGGAATCAGGGCTTCAAAAAGTCCCCAGGCCATGGATATAATGCTTCCGAAAAGACAACACCAGATTGTACTTGCCCTCATCAGGGAGTTCATCAACACTGCCGAACCGGTAGGGTCCAATACCCTGACCCGCAAGTATAATATTTCCGCATCCCCGGCCACCATTCGAAATGAAATGGCCCGGCTGGAAAGCGACGGGTTCATGCAGCAGCCTCATACTTCTTCGGGGAGAGTCCCCACCGACAAGGCATATCGTTATTATGTCAATTATCTTCTGCAACAGCAGGTGGAACCCCCCAGGGATATGCAGGAGGTGCTCCGGGAATATGAGCATTACACCGCCCATGTGGAGAAGCTCCTGGAGCATACCAGCAAACTCCTGGCGGATCTGACCCATTACACATCCCTGATCCTGGCTCCCCGGATCAGAAGAACTCTTTTTCGTTATCTGAGGCTGGTCCCTGCCGATGACAGCAACAATGTGATTATCATCCTGATGACCAATACCGGGACATTGATCAACAAGCTGGTTCAGCTGGAGCACGGAATATCGGATCAGGGGCTGGAGCGGATGACCAATTTGTTGAATGATCGCCTTAGTGGGATGTGCCTGGGAGATATTGACGTGGATTTCCTTCGGAGCTTGGAGCCGGGACTTCAGGTGGAGATTTTGCACCAGCTGGCGGAAGTAACCCGGGAAACCGCCCTCAACGAGGAAGGGGATTTTATCTGCGGCGGCACTGTGAACCTGCTGGACTGGCCGGAATTCCGGAACCTGGAAAAACTCAGGAAAATTCTGGAACTTCTGGAAGAAGAAAAGGTTGTGGCGGAAATTCTGAACAAGACCCTCACCGACAGCGATGTCAAAGTGTTCATTGGCTCGGAGCACCGGCTGCCCAAGGCTTCCGACTGTACCTTCATCACAGCCGCTTACCGTATCGGTTCCACTCCGGTGGGGTCTATCGGTATAATGGGGCCAACCCGGATGAATTACCAGCGGCTCATCCCGGCAGTGCGGGCAGTGGCCCAGGTGTTTGGAAGGAAACTCTCGACCATAAGCAATCCCTGATCTCAAATGGAGGACCAATTGGAAAACAACCACCAGACATCTTCCCGACAGGTGGAGGGCAGACTCTCGGCCCTTATGAATAATGCGTCGGCCATCAAGGCCATAACCGGTGCAGTGGAAGGCACTATAGGCCCCAAAGGGCTTGATACCATGCTGGTTGATCGATCCGGCGATGTGGTGGTGACCAATGCCGGAGTGACCATTCTTGACCTGATGGAAGTTACCCATCCCGCAGCCCGGATGCTCATCAGCATTGCCCGGGCCCAGCATGGGGAGATCGGCGACGGAACCACCACCGCCACCATCATGGCAGGGGCCCTGGTCACTGAGGGCCTGGCCCGGATTATCCGGGGCGTGCCTCCTGCAAGGGTTATTCAGGGGATACAGCTGGGAATAAACGAAGCCATGGATTATATCCGCAGCAGTACCCGGCCTTTGAATTTTCCCGGAGATCCCCTGTTGTATCGGGTTGCCCTGATCGCAGGCCGGGGAGATGAAGAGATTGCCGCCAACATATCCCGGGCGGCAAAGCTCCTGGGCTCTGAGAGGCTCATGGATCCAACCTTCCGCCTCAAGGATGTGGTGATGGCAGGGCATGGAGGCCGAAGTAGCGTTCTGGAAGGGGTGGTCATCAAGAAACGTCCTCTGAATGAAACTATGCCCGGGGAGATTCAAGATGCCAGGATTCTCTGTGTTGATGATTCTCTGGAAGTGGAAAAGCCACAGGATGGTGTTCTTCGCACCGAGGCGGGTTTTGAGCTGTATATGAATCAGCAGAAGGATTTTGAATCCCATCTTCACAGGCTTGTGGATTCCGGGGTTCGGGTGATTCTGGTGAACCGTGGCGTCAGCGACATGGCAGAGCAGATCCTCACCGACGGGGGCTGTCTGGTGATTTCCCGGCTTTCCTCCCGGCAGATCCGCCGGGTTGCAAGGCATGTCGGGGCAGTTCCGGTGAAATGTTCGGCTCTGTCCCGCAGTTCCCAGGATTTGGAGAAGTATATCGGGACTGCCCGGAAAGTGGAGAGAGATGAGAATCAGAAGGATTTCCATTTTATCGGAGGCGGGGGAGAGCCGACAGCCACTTATCTTGTAGGTGCTCCCACCCAGGAGGTTTCCGATGAAAAGGAGAGGATAGCTCACGACGCGGCCTCGGCTCTGCAGGCGGCTGTCCGGGGAGGCGTTGTGGCCGGCGGTGGTGCTGTGGAGATTGCCGCTTCCCGAAGTCTTTCCCGGATGAGGGCATCCATCCGGGGCATGGAATCTTTTGGCATCGATTGTGTTATCGAGGCTCTCCATACTCCCCTGGCCAGGATTGTTCAGAATGCCGGATTCAATCCTCTGGAAAAGGTGGAGGAAGCCATCGCCGCCCAGAACCAGGAGGATAATGAAAATCTCGCGGTTGACTGTGACCTGGGGATTATCACCGATATGATGGGCCTACAGGTGGTGGACCCCACCATGGTGAAGCTCCATGCTCTCAGGGCTGCCGGCGAGGTTGCCAGGGCAATTCTTAGAATCAATACCATAATAAAAATGCGGGACCCAATTTCCCTGAATACACCCGGGATGACATCCCTGGAACAATTGTAAAAAATTTATTATAGCCGGCAAGGTTTTATCTTTAAAGGTAAAATATATATGTGAATATTTATTGCCGGGACAGGCCGGCAGAAGTATTATTTTGCATGGAGGGACCAGTATCATGGCCAAAAAATCCAACGAAGCCGACTTCCTGGCACAGCTCAGCGCTTTGGAGTCAAAAAAGGCAGAACTTCCCAAGGCTGCACCCCCTGCCAGAAAACAGAAGAAACCAGCTCCCAGATCGGCCCCCCCTGCAAAGGATGATTTTTTAGCAGATATCCAGGCATTCAAAGCCAAGGGAAAACGGGATGACAAGGAGAGTTCCCCGGGACTGCCTCCGGCAAGGCCCCCTGTTGCAAAGAAAACCGCCGGGGAATCTGCCCCTCCGATTCTCAAGGCGCCAAAGCTGGAAACCCCACCGCCTCAGGATATGGCATCCCTGGATCTGGACATCCCCCTGTTGGACGAATCCGGCTTTGACAGCCCCGCCAAGGTTTCTGATGTCAAAACTGCAAAAGGCCGTTCTGTCAGGGCCCGGGGGGATTCATCGACTGAGCTTTCTGTCATAAGGCAACATCTGGAAGAAGCTCTGGAAAGGCTCATAGCCTTGGAAGGCTCAGCTCCTTCAGGGCCTGTTAAATTGGGAGCTATGGGCGGTATCGAAAGCGAACCCACTCCCTATGCCAGAGTCAAGGCGGAAACATCCGGGGATGGCAGTTCATTCCAGCCGGCCAGTGCCCGGGACAGGCGGGCTGTCCGCCGGGATGTGGATTCTATTCTGGAAAATGCCGGCAAGATGTCCCTGGAAGAAGAGATAAACACCTTCACCGAGTTGATCCGTTCTGTCCAGTGCCTCAATCCCCTGTTCCCCAGAATTCAGGAGATTATCGACCGGGGCGAAATGAGTCAGCCGGTCTTGCTGGCCCTTTACCGCAGTGCGTCCCGGTTCCTTCAGGGGGAAATATCCCAGAGGGAGAATGAGATTGAATCCACCCAGAAGGAATTTAAAAAATACCGGGAATCCATGAAACGTCTTAATAATGTTCTGGGAGGACAAAAACAGATGCCCGGCATGGCGGGGCCCGGAGATCGGGGCGGTGCTCCTGTGGGTGAAGATTCTGATTCCGGGGAGATGTTTGTTCTGCGGGAGCAGATAAAACAGAAGGATCGAATCATCG
>CAYNGH010000104.1:0-12141 GCA_964396845.1 uncultured bacterium
TCATCTCACTCCACCTCCATCAGTGCAAGCCGGGTCCATTTTCCCGGCGGGTTTGATTTTTCTAATTCTTTCAATGCCCGGTGATATGGTCCCGATGCTGGCTTCCTCTGGTTGCCGGCTTTTGTGATGCATGCAAGGAGGACTTTTATAATGAAGACAATGGCAGGTGTCCGGGTTTTATGTTCCATTTCATTCTTTCCTTTCCATAAAGGCCGGTTTTTTTATTCAAGATCCTCAGGTTCCAGTTTTTTTCGGCATATTATGATGGCGTTGTCCCCTTTTTCCAGCCGGAAATCCCTGTCGGGGTTCACGTGGACCTGTTTCTTCCGGTCGATGGCTACAGGGATGATGGCTTCAGGTTTTTTTCGCAAATGGGACAGGAATTCCTCGAAGGTTTTTCCCACAAGGGATGAAGGCACTCCAACCTTGAACAGGTCGGAGCCTTCGTTCTGGGTCAGGAGTTCCGACACTGTCCGGGATATGCCGTGGGATATTACGGTTCTGGCCATGAGCCGTCCGGTGAATTCACCGGTGGGGATAACCTCGTCCACCCCGGCGTTTCGCAGGTGATATATGTTTTTTGAGTCCAGAACTTCTGCGCAGGTGTATATGGAGGAATTCATGGTATCGATGGCCAGGGTTGTCAGGATTGAGCGGGCATCGGCGGTTTCCGCAGAGCCGATGGTATTGTCGGTGAGTACCATTGCGGTTCTGGCCTGGGGCATATTGGCCCGCTTCAGGTCGGTTTCGCTGGTGCAGTCGCCTTTAACAAAATGTACTCTTTTGTGTTCGATGGGTTTCTGGTTCAGGTTGGCCAGGATCACCAGATGGCGGTCTTCTTCTTCCAGGTCTGTTAACAGGTTTTCCACCAGCTGTCCCGCCTGATGATTCCATCCGCATATGACCATATGATCCGACAGGTCTATGTTTAACATTCCCATACCTCCTTTGATGTCCCGTTCAATAATCCATGATGCGATGGTGGCGGAAAAAAGCCCCATGAATGTCACCCCGGTAAACATGACAAATATTGCCAGGATCCTTCCTCCCAGGGTTTCGGGGAAAACATCGCCGTAGCCGACGGTGCTCATGGTAACGACAATCCACCAGATGGCATCGAAGGGTGTGTTTATCTCCTGGTTAATGCCGGACTCCAGCAGATAAAACACCACAGCCCCGACAAAAAGAATGGAAAAGGTGATGAGAAATATCAGCATCACCTGGTTGGAAAAAAGAAAGCTGACGATTCTTTTTACCGTCAGTGCTATTCTCTTGGATAAGGGTTTTCTTTTTTTGCCCAATCCGATTACCGCCTTCCGGATAAAACCAACATAATATTAACACAATTTTAATGTACAGATAATGTTTGAATATGGAATGATTATTAATATTTCTATGACAGGGCAGGGTTTCCTCCGTTTGCATCCTACAGGGATTCAGCTTTGGTGTGAAGGAGTCCAGAAAAGGTGCCGGCGGTGTCCCTGTGATGCCATCTCTCGGGGTTCTGGCCCAGGTAAAATCTGCTGGAAATATTTTTCATCAGATATGGACAAATCATTATGATTCTGCTATACTCCTTGGAGCAATCAGGTGATATAAATATTTAATATTGGGGATAGGTTAAAATGAAAAAGATTGAATCGATTATTATAAAAGAAGTTATGACCGGTACTATGGTCAATCCCGGTTCTGATAAAAAAACTGTGGGGCGGCTTTGGAATTCCCTGGGAGCCTCCACCAGCCGGGGAAGATTGTGGGAAAGAATAATGGATCGGGCACGGAACCAGTTTGTGGAGGATCGCGCCTGCTGGAGGCCACATCTGGCCTGGCTAGGGCCGGGAATCCTCCAGAGCACTTTGATTCTGGCTCTTATCACCGGGTCGGCACATTTTTTATCAACGGCAACAGGTCTGGGTTTCATGGCAACCCGGCGCGTCGAGAAGTTTTTGCCCTCGGGGAACTGACAAGCGCCTGAAAAACAACCGGCATCAAAGGTGAGCTGAATGATTCGAACAAGAAACACAGCATTTGTGCTGGCGATTGTGTTGTTATTTCTGTTGCCGGCTACCGGCGTTTGGGGAGAACCCTTGCAGAAAAAAATCCAGCTTCAGCATGCCTTGTTTTATTCCCAGAAGGAGGTTCTGGTTCGTTATGACCAGCCAGGCCCTCATCCTTATGAGCGTTTTGAGTACGATTACTACATCGGCAGCGGCGTTCAGCTGAAGAATCTCACATCCCAGAAGATAGAAAGACTCAAGGTCACATGCCGTTTCAAGGATAACTGGAATCGGGATCTGTCGGTTCGCACCGCCATGGTGGATCTGAACCCGGGGGAAAGCCGGAGGGTTATCTTTCATTCAGGACTTCTGGCGGAAAACATAACCGGCCCCCAGGTGACCATATCCAACATAACCCAGGTATTAATAATGAACCCGGAACAAGAAGAAGACTTTCTCAACTTTGGCTTGAATCCGGATTTTGACAGGTTCAGAACCCTCAATACCACTGTTCGGCGCACCATAACTAAAGTCACCTGCGATATCCAGCTGGAAGCGTCCCCCGGGGATCACTGACGTTGATATTGATTATTCCTTTTCCTGAAAGGACTCCGGGAAGTCCTCGGGCAGGGGAGTTTCTTTTATTTTTTCCTGCTCCTTTTCGTCATAAAAAGGCTCGGGCCGGGGAAACTCCTGGGGAATTCCGTCCATAACATAGGTCAACTGGGAGGTAAACCTGTTCCAGTCCTCCAGGGTAACCTGTCCCGTATCAGGCATTGCGTCAACCCCGGTGGAAATCAGGAAGGAGTGTACCTTCTGGCTGAAACTGGGGTCCTTGTATGTTTCCATGTTCAGTGTGTAGGTGTATCCCCGGGCATCCATGGGAAGATAGTAGAACAGGTCAAAGAAAATCCTCTGGAGAGCCTGCTGGACCTGTTCATTCTGCATGCACCGGGCAGTGAGATTGAGTTTTTTGGCCGAGGGGTTGATACTGCCGTCAAACTTGATGATGAGGGGCTTCAAATCCTCCTGAAGCTGTTCAATGGCCTGGGGCAGTGCAGAAGTCGCATCAGCCCTGTCGTTATTCCTGTTATCCATGTAAAACCCCCGTGTTGCAATAATCTTCCTGTTGTCAGGTTATGATTCTTTGTTCACCTGCCATAAACCTTCTTGCAGGGGCAGTCATTGTAAACAGTAAAAACTGATTTTTTTTGTCCCACCCCCTTGTCATGGGCTGAAATATCCTGATAATAATATTGGAAGAACATGCTCTGGAATATTATCCCCCACAAATCCATCAAAAGGCACAGTTATGAAGACAACAGCAGGTAAGGAAAAAAAATAAAACCCCACCCCTTTACTTTTATGGGTATCTGTGGGATAATAAAGACAAGAAGCAATAATAAACAAATTTCATCGGAGGTGCAAAAAATATGAGTTTTATGTCATTAGCGTCATCCCAGACCCAGATGTCTGTGGGCGACTACCAGCAGGCGTTGACCGTAGGTCAGCAGACCCAGGCCGAGGTCAGAAAGCAGCAGATGAGGCGCTTTCAGATTCAGATGGACACCCAGACCAAGATGAATGAGATTACCCAGGATGTGGCTCTTAACAAGGCCAAGACTGGCGACAAGATTTCTCAGCAGTTCAGCTCTTTCATGAGGTCATAACAGGCTTACGACAGTTCAGTTAATCGGACACAAAAGTGTCCGATTTTACTTTTCGGAAGGGATTTCTGAGGTCCCGATAAAAAATATCATATCCCGTGCTTTGCGGGAAAGACGCTGAGCCGTCGGCAATATTCGGGCACCAGCCCGGTTGAGAGGACACTCCTGTGAGTAATGAGAAAAATAGTGAATATCTGGAAATTCCCGATATAAGAACTCTGAACATTCTATATACCAACGATCTCAAGGGAGAAGCGGAGCAGATGGCCTATCTGGCCACGGTGGTCAAACAACAGAAGGCCCAGGGAGAATACACCCTCCTGCTGGATTCTGGCAACTGGGCCAGGGGCACTCTTCTTTCCGACAGTTTCAAGGGAATGCCCATGGTGGAGATTTTTTCCGCCATGGAGTATGATGCCATTGGTATCGGTGAAGGGGAAATTTCCTATGGCAGTAAAAACCTCTACATGCTGGAGGAGAAGGCAGAGTTTCCCTTTGTGTGTTGTAATCTGACAGAAGAGGGAACGGGTTTTGCCCCATATTTCGTGAAAAAGTTTATTACAGTCCAGCGGGGCCCTTTTTCCATAGCCATCACCGGCATTGCCAACAACAAGGCCCTTGCGGGTTCGGGGTTTCAGGTTGAGGATCCTTTCACCCTTCTTCCGGGGGTTTTAAAGGAGATTCAGGATGTCCGGCCGGACCTTGTCATTTTGCTGTCCCGCATGGGTCTTGAAAAGGACAAGGCTCTTGCCAGGGCTTTTCCTCAAATAAACGCCATAATAGGCGGAGGTGACGGCATCAATCTGGAAAATCCCGCAGTGGCAGGCCAGACATACATATGTCAGGCCGGGGAGAGAGGTAAATTCCTGGGGAGCCTGAGCATGGATCTTGAGGCAACCCTTCGCATTACATCCACAGAAGAATAAATTTTCTTAACATCTCTTTACTTTAAGGGTTTTCAGTGGGATATTCAAGTAAGGACATGTACAGGTTAACTGTATAAAAACTTACAAAAGTTGGAATATGGAGGTAAGCGACTATGAGTTTCATGTCATTGGCAGCAGCCCAGACCCAGATGTCAGTGGGCGATTACCAGCAGGCTCTGACCATCGGGCAGCAGACTCAAGCCGAGGTCAGAAAACAACAGATGCGACGCTGGCAGATTGAGATGGATACCAGGACTAAGATTAACGAGATTACCCAGGATGTGGCTCTCAACAAGGCCAAGACCGGCGACAAAATTTCTCAGCAGTTCAGCGCCTATATGAGATCATAAGAACATGGAACAAAAGTGCGGGCAGGCCCCGCATTTTTATTTTGCCTGATTATTTCCAGTTGAATAAGTTTTTGACAAATTGTTATTGCTGGATTTCAAGCTGATGGCTTGTTGTTATCAGGCTTTTTATTCCTGTGGGGTCAGCCTTTAAACCTGAGGAGCCGGAGGCCGTTGAGGATGACAATAAGGGAGGATCCCACATCGGCAAAGACCGCCATCCACAAGTTGGCAAGTCCCAGGATCCCCAGTATCAGGAAAACTCCCTTGATGCCCACCGACAGAATGATATTCTGCTTGATTATCTTCAGAGTTTTTCTGGAAATCTTGACTGCAAAGGGAATCCGATCAAGTCTGTTGGACAGCAGGGCCATATCGGCAACTTCCAGGGCTGTATCGGATCCCGCAGCTCCCATGGCTATACCTATGGATGCTGATGAAAGGGCAGGGGCATCGTTCACTCCATCTCCCACCATTGCCACTTTTTTACCGGCCCTTACCATTTTTTCCACCTGTTCCACCTTTTGCTCCGGAAGAAGCTCTGCCATAAAATCGATCCCCAGCCTCCGGGCAATTTGTTCTGCGGTCCTGCGGTTATCGCCGGTGAGCATCACCATCTGCTTTATTCCCAGTTCCCGCAGGGTTTTTAACGCCTCACCGGAGCTGGTTCGCAGGGTGTCGGAAATGGATACAGCCCCGATAATCCCCGATGGCTCACTGATAACTGCTACGGTCCTGCCTTCTTCTTCCATGGACAGGATTTTTTCGTGAATCGGTGGCTTGCAGGAAACCTCGTTGCAAAGGTGGCTGTGACGGCCCACGAAATATTCCCGTCCATTCACCACGGCCCGGGCGCCGGCGCCGGTAATAGATTCGAAGTCATCGGCTTCCGGGATGTGGATTTCTCTGTTTTTTGCCGATTCCACAATGGCCCTGGCGATGGGATGCTCCGATGCTGACTCCACCGATGCCGCTATGGCCAGGATCCTGTCGGGGGTATCACCGGCAAAGTCAATCACCTGGTTGACTTGCAATTCTCCCCGGGTGAGGGTGCCTGTTTTATCAAAGGCGAAGGTGTCCACCGATGCAAGGTTTTCCAGATGAATACCCCCTTTAATCAGGACCCCTTCTCCCGCAGTCCGGGAAAGTCCTGATATGACAGTAACGGGGGTTGATATCACCAGAGCGCATGGACACGCGATGAGGAGAAGAACCATGGATCGGTAGAACATGATGGAAAAATCCATCTGGAAAAAAGCCACCGGCACCAGAGTTATCAGCACTGCAGTGGCAATCACAATAGGAGTATAGACCTTGGCGAACCGGTCAACAAAATTCTGGGCGGGAGCCTTGCGGGACTGGGCCTGTTCCACCATCTTCACAATACGGACTATCTGGGTATCATAAAAAGGATGAGTCACTCGGATAGTCAGGGTTCCCTGCCGGTTGATGGTGCCGGCAAAGACCTTGTCGCCGGGGGCTTTGTCCACAGGAACCGACTCGCCGGTAATGGGAGCCTGATTCACGCTGGAAATCCCCCGAATCACCTCGCCGTCGGAGGGTATCCTCTCATTGGAGTTGACCCGGATCAGCTGTCCTGGCTTCACTGATTCCGAGGGGATCATGATGAATTTGCCGTCTTCTTCGAGCCGGGCGGTTTTCGGGGTTGTATCCATCAGATTTCTGATAGCCCGGCGGGCCTTGTCGATGGTATAATCTTCCAGCAGGTGGGCCACAGAAAAGAGTATAACCACCACTGCAGCTTCGATGAATTCTCCCAGGTAAACAGCCCCAATTACAGCAATGCTCATCAGGACATTCATATCAAAGTTGAGATTTTTCAGGGAATAAAACCCCCGGCGGAAGATACTCCAGCCCCCGGATATCATTGACAGCAGAAGCAGGGTTTTAACCGCCGGCTCCCTGCCCTGGGACATGCCAACTGCAAAGGAAGCGGCAAAGAGCAAAACAGCGGTAATTGTTGTGAAAAGGTACAGTCGGGATCCTTCGAAATGGCTCTGTTTCCCGGGAAGATCAGCCCTGGGACTCATCCCCAGCTCTTTGATGACCGACAGGATCCTGCCGGGGGTGATTTTGGCCGGATCTATGGTGAAACGGATTTTTCTGTTGACGGGGTAATAATCCGACTCGATAATACCCGGGAGTTTTTCCATGGCAGTGCTGATGGTGCTGACCTCCCCGGAACAGTCCATCTCCGGCACTGTGATCTCCAGAACCTCCCTGGATGAACCCATGTCATGGGAAGTTTGCCCTGACTTTTTGCTGATATTGCCGGGTGTGCATCCTCCACCGCAGGTACTGCAGTTTTCGTTCATTATTATCCGCCTGTTCAGCTTTTATTAAGTGCTGAGGATTCCCCCGGTTATTATATTCTTCTTTTTACCTGTCAAATCTTCCCCACAGGTTGAATAAGATCATGGACGTTGTGCAGAAATTTTGCATAAAGCTCTGTTTCGGGAAGGAACCGGCAATTCCAGCGGTAAATTCTATAATAATACTGCTTGCCGGTCATGATTCTGCGTGCAAGGCGAACCCCGGCAAAAAAGGAGCATTCCCCATCAATTCTAATTCCCGGAGTTTTCAGCTTACTCTCATAGCCCTGCTGGCAGGTTGCAACGCTGCCCTGGAATTGACTCTGGGCAATTATCTTAACTACATCCGTTTTCCCCTGACAGGTTCCATCATGGTGGGATTGAATCTTGTCATATACACTCTGGGGTTTCGAATGGTGCCCCGCCGTGGGACCGTTGCCACTATGGGTTTCATCACCACTGCCATGAATTTTTTCTTTGGAGGATCCTTCAAGGTGTGGTCCCTGATTGCCATATTCATCGAGGCATTGCTCATCGAGGCCATCTTTTCTCTGTGGGGTGCCGGATTCTGGCAGGTGATGGGGGCGGGTCTTTTTTCCAACTTTTTTACCATGATATATTCTTTTTTTACTCTCAGCATAATCCTGGGCCGTGGATTGACAGGCAGTTTCATGGCAGTGGCCCGAAGGGTTTTGGGAAGTGGCCGGGCAATGGGGAATTCTCTGGTGATTCTTGGTGTTGCCCTGTTGCTGGTTCATCTGGTCAACGGGGCGATATTCGGCTGGCTCGCCTGGAAGGCCAGCAGTATGACCGTTGAGATTAACCGGAGGCGCAATGGATTCATCCCGGTGGAATAAAATTGTCCGGCGGGTTTTTGGTATCGGTGCCAGAATAGAGTCTGCCCGGTTTTTTGAAAGCAAGAAAAACCAGGTCACCTTGTTGCATCTTGACCTTGACGGGGTATCTTGTCCGGCGGTGGCAAAATATTTCGTATGGGGGGATTGCCGGCGGGAGTGGGACGTGATAAACAGGGCTTATGTCCGGGGAGTTCCCGTCCCCCGTCCCCTGGGGCGATGTGGACAGGTAATTTTCACCGGGATGGCCCCTGGTGAAAACGGCAGGATTCTTTGCAACCGCAATCCTCAGGGGTTGGATTTTTCTGCAATGGGCCGGTGGCTGGGTCTTTTTCACCGGGCATTTTACCGGGGTGACGGTATGACCATGATAAAAGGGGACCTGATGCTCCCCAATTTCATCTTTTCTCCGGAGAGTCATCTCCCGGTGGGGGTTGATTTTGAAGAATCCCGCATGGGAGATGTCCGGGAAGACCTTTCTCACATGGTGGCCACTGCTCTTTATGTGGGCAGTCCGTCAGCCGGGGTTGTGGACGCCCGGTTATCCGGACTGATGAAAGGTTACCTATCTGAATTTCCCCTGGCGTTGAATCTTGATGAGTTGTGGGAACCGGTGGCCCAGAGGCTTCTGGAACGGGTCGAGTATATGCCCCATATAAAAAAAGTTCTTCTGCAACTCCGGCGCAGGGTAATTGAAGTGGGCCTGTGGGGATCTGGGAGTTTTTTCTTGCAGGGGAATTGCCGGAACCCTTCGAATAAAATATTATAATTTATATTGGAGAAAATCATGAGGTTAGTAGTTACCACATGCAAACCCGACGAGGCGGAATTGATTGCCGACACCCTTCTGGCGGAGGGGCTTATTGCTTCTTGCAATATTATTCCCAGAGTAACCACCAAGGTGCGCTGGAAAGGCGAAAACATCACCCAGCCTGAATCCCTTCTGATCATGCGGACCCGGGCAGAACTTATATGGAAGCTGGAACCCCGGATAGTCGAGTTGAACTCCTTTGAAGTGCCCGAGGTGGCTTCCATCGATATCAAGGAATGGAACCCTGCTTATTTCAACTGGATCTACAAGGCGACAGAAGACCCTGAAAACATCAGAGATTAAAAATGCGCTTCCCTGTGCCTGTTCTTTCTGCCCCGCATGGCGGGGTTTTTGATTTGCCGGAAAAATCATCTGTTGTCAATAATCCCGGTTATAAATGCTGGCAGAAGGGATTTGTCAGGTTCTGATAAATAGGATCAGTTGGAGGGAGGTGTTGAAACTGCTGATAACCGATGCCGCCTCTTGGCTGGAGAGTAGTCGGAAGAGTATTGTTGACCGGACAACCGGCAGGATTTATAATATTATTGGTTCCTATAAAAAGGGCCAAATTTCCCTGGATGAATCCCGACAGTCCATGGATATGGTGCTGGGATATATTATTGATTTTCTTCGGGATCGGGCCATCTGCCTGGATATGGATGACAGTTTTTCCATAAAGGACCTGATAAAGCTTGAAAAGGGGATTGCATCTCACCGGGTTGTATATGAAGTTGACCTGGAGGATCAGATCCGGGGAATCCGCATATTTCGTGATGAGATATGGAATCTCATTGCATCAAAGCTTGAAAACCAGATGGTTGAAGCCCGTCAGTTCCTTGTGCTGGAAAAGCGTATAAATGCTTTTATCAACTATATGACAGCCCGGATAGCCACATCTTACAATCGTTCAATGTCTGATATTATCAGCAGTCAGCAGTCGGACCTGATGAAGTGGGAGGAAGTCCTCAAAAGCGCCCACAACATCGAACTGAAGATCCCCTGCAGTGGACAGTTTGTGGCAATCGTCCGGCTTCAGGCCGAGGCTATCGCCCGCCGGCTGGGTTTTTCCGAAGAAGAGATTCAGGATATCAAGGTGGCGGTGGGAGAGGCTTGCGACAATGCCATTGAGCACGGTTATTCCCAGCAGGGTGTTGACATTCATTACCACCTGTCCCCCAGGGAACTCCAGATAGAGGTTATTGATTACGGGCCTGGCTTTAATCCCTCGGGCCGTGGCGAAGAACCGCCGGATCTTTTTTCCGAGAGGGGCCGGGGGATTTTTCTGATGAAAACCCTGATGGATCGAGCGGAGCTTTATTCCAAACCGGGGGAGGGGACCATGATTATCCTTGTTCGCAACAGGTCTGTTCCTGGTCTTTTGTTGGAATCTCCCCGGCTTCCCGAGAATCAACCTGCAGGGGCATAAAAAAAAAGAGCCTTTTTATCGGCTCACTTCAGAAACTTTTTCATGTTAATTCCGGCTTTTTTCAGACGGCCTTCAGCCTCCTGCGCAGATATTTCTCCCCTTTCGAGCAGGTAGTTAACTGCTGAAAGGACCTCGTTCTGTTCTGCATTTTTTTTCACTTCCTCCAGGAGTCCCACTTGAATCCTCATAAGTTCGATGATCTGGTCCAGTTTTTTCTCGGTTTTGGAATCTTCCAAGTTCCCCACCCTCTCTATCGATGATGGTTTAATTGTGCCATCCCGATAGGTAGTGCCGGTATCCTGCATCAGAACTGACTTTTCTTTTCTTTTGGCAACTGTTTCCATTTCTTTTGAAAATCCCCGGTAGTTCTCATCTTTATCATCAGTTTCATCCTGCAGGGTGTCGAGGATCTGATCTATATGCTCTTTACTGTGGACTACATCCTGAACCACTCCCTGAATGCGGATCCGGGACAGCTCTCTTTTTTCCCGTTTACCGTCGGCTCCCATGAGCATCACATAGCGGTTATCGTATTTGAGCACTTTTTTCAGGGTCCATTCTTCTTCGTCGGCAAGGTATATGATGCAAAGATCCCCATCTTTCCAGGAGGAATCCTGTTTGAAACCCAGGGCTTTAACCATCAGCAGACTGCCGTCGGGTACTTCCGGTTCCATGGATTTTCCCTTAACGAGAAAGCCGTGGGTTGGGTTTCCCCGGCTGAGGGCGGTAAATTCCCCGGTGACGGGACAATCCCCCAGGGTTCTGCCGGCCCCCACCGGCTGTTCAATATACTTGAGCCGACGGGGTTGTCTTCTTCTTTTCTGGGGAAACTGTATCACCCCATCAGAAATCAGGTCGCTGGCCGGGGATTCCATCCTGCTGATGATGAGGTTGAGTTTTTCTATTATCTCTTTATGGATGTCCCGGTTGTCTTCAGTCGGTGTGGCATCTTCCTCAAAAAACCAGCCGGGATGAATGTTGAACCTGTCCGCCAGAGTTTTCAGATCTCTTGCCCATACCTTGCGTTGATCCTTTTCTATTTTGCTGACTGTGGAACGATCAATCTTCAGCAACCGGGCGATATCTTCCTGGTTGAGGCCATGGCGCATTCGCAGAAACTCTATTCTCTTGCCGATACTCATAATTTGCTGACATCCCCTGGATTTGTATGAAATAATTTTCATCGCCGTGGAAAATTTTCCTCTTGACATGAGGGGTGACATATGATAACATAAAGTGACAGACAGTCACATTCCATTGCAGGAGGTTTTGACAATGTGGGAAAATGTAACTCTGTTGAAGCGGGGAAGGCTGATAACTCTTATCATAACTGTCCCCTGTCCCCAGTGTGGCGATTTGTTGCCTCTGGCCTGGACAGGCCCTCCTGACGCCCGGGAGCCTCATTTTGACAACGGCGCATGGTGTGGCACCTGTGATGACCTGGTGTTTCTTGATCCTCCCTGCAAACAGCTTTCCCGGTGGCGGGAATTGGCGGAGATGGAACTTCAGAAAATTCACCGGGAAGAAACCCATCGTTATATTTACAAGTTTTCATCACCCAGCCGGAAAAAAAGACGGGAGGGGAAGAAATTCACCGGTGGGGATCGGGCCCGGATATATGGTGGTCTGCTGTCTGGCAATCAGCACAGAAGGGCTGTCTGAAAAAAATCTTTCCCAGTTATGACGGGAATTAATAATGAAAAATCACCAAGAGATGAAAAAAATACTTGACAAATTTCACCACCGGGTGTATTATAAAAGTAGGAGTGTATCCTCCGGG
>CAYNGH010000105.1:0-12104 GCA_964396845.1 uncultured bacterium
GTCCCGATAATACAATCCCGAGGCCACATCCCGGACATCGTCGGGGATTGGGCCACGGCTTCCGCCCATGAGATCCTTTATGGCCATGGTGGAAAAATAAAAATCCCCGGTGACCAGCCGTTCTTCCCGGGTGTTTCCATCCCGGATGATAACCCCGGCAATCCCTGACTCATCAATCTCAAGGCCCACAGCCTCCTGGTGGAAATGAATGGATCCCCCCTTCTCCACAACCCGCCGGGCTGCTTCCTCCCAGAGTTGACCAGGCCCTAACTTGGGATACATGAACTGGTTGATGAGGCTGGTTTCGGTTTTTTCCCAAGATGGAGCGGAATCCGGCAGAATCACCTGACGAAAGGCATTGACAAAAGCCCCGGTGGCTGAAAGCCCCCTCACCCGCTGAGCGCCCCACTGGGGGCCGATCTCCCGGCAGGAAACTCCCCATACTTTCTCAGTGTAATCCCGGAAGAAAGTCCGATAAAGCTCCCTGCCAAAACGGTTGCAAAAGAAATCCTCCAGGTTTTTTTCATTTTTTACCGGAAAAAGCCGGCTTTTGATATAACTGGCGCCGATACGGAAAATCCGGCCCGGGCCGAGGCTGGCAAAGGTCTGGTAATTTATGGAAAGGGGATAGTCAAATAACTTCCCCTGGTGATATATCCGGGAGAGGCGGTTTCTCATGAGCATTACCAGGTCTTCTTTTTCGGGATCCGGCCCGCCGGGGGGAAAATCCCCCTGAATGGCCTGATCCATGGGAGGACGCCCCAGAAGAAGATAATCCCGGGCAGGCTTTCCCTGAACCGGCATCAGGTCAGTCCACCAATTCATCACCCGGCCCGACTTTGAAAAAAACCGGTGACCCCCGATATCAATCCTGTTGCCATGATAGGTTTTTGTCTTGGAAATGCCCCCGATATCTCCGGTGGATTCGTAAATCTCCGGGATTACATCAGTTTTCTCCAGCAGTTCTTTAGCTGCGGTAATCCCTGCAGGCCCGGCACCGATAATGACAGCTTTTCTGGGCATCACCGGCCCTCCCTGTAAAAGATTCCCCACTGGGAAAGCCCGGCAACCACCTTGATTTCCTTTTTTGGAAATATCTCCACCTTCGAAAAATCTATTAGGTGATCATGGGGACTGGTCCTTTTCTGGTTAAGGCCGGTTGCCTCAAGAATCTTCAAAAACCAGTCCATGCGGGGTACCGGCGAGGTCAGCAGAAGACGGCCTCCGGGAGATAAAAGCTCGTGACACTCAAAGAAGCAGTCCACATGCTCCACCACTTCGAAGGCGATGATAACATCAAAAGAACCAGGAGAAAGACCAATCTCCTGATAACAGGTAATATCCCCCACCAGATCCGCCGGGGGGACTATATCCAAGCCGGTATAGTTCTCCCATCCGTGGGATTTGAGATACTCTCCCACCCAGCCACTGCCACAGCCAATCTCCAGGATCCGGGCGGATTTCGGGATGGGATTCAGAAAGTATTCTATCTTTTTCCTGCGGGCAATGTCGCTGAGAAAAGGCATAACCATAACCTTCCAATGATTACTGCTATATTTGCCGGGGGGACAGTTTTCCCTTGTATATCACTGCAGAAACAGCCCCCCGGAAACATGAATAACAAAGGAAGACCGTCGTTACAACGGCCTTCCAGTAAAAGTCATAGATTCAGTTTATTTGCCTATGGCTTTGTTTACGATGTTCTTGCCAACTTCGTAGAGGCCCTCAAGGCTTCCCTCCACCACATCGGCTGCGCCGGAAACAATGCTCTTGCCAGAGTCATATCCCACAGAGAAACCTTTGCCCCCAGCCACGGCAGCTCCAATGATGGTTCCCTCGGTGGCATCCTGGAAGGCAACAGAAGTGGCATTGCCCTTGTTGTCAGAGAGAGCGTGTTCGATCTTTTCCTCGGTCTGCTTGGCCAGTTCATCATATACACCGGTCTTCTCACCGATATATGTGGTGAGGCCGGTGAAAGCCAACGCTCCGCCCCCGGCCAGGGCCGCGGTGACTGGCCCCCCCAGGAGGAAACCTGCCGTTGCGGCGGTGCCAACATTCTGGAGGAACATTGCAGTGTGGAATGAACCCATCCTGCCTCTGTAGCTCTTGTTGACTCCCTCGCCCAGTCCCTTGACTGCGCCGGGAATGATGTGAAGGGGAGCCGTTGCCGCGCCCAGAGCAACTCCAACGACGCCTTTCAAGACTTTTCCAGGCACCTGGATGAGCTTCTGGACGAAGTTCTTTTTGGCCTTTTCCTGTTTCTCGTCTTCAGGCTTCTGGACTTCGCCGGGCTGACCGGGTTCTTCACTGACTTCTTCTTTGGGGGGTTTCTTGATTGCACCGGAAATTCCGCCCACAACTCCCTTGGCAATTCCCTTGCCAGCGTTGTAAGTGCCTTTTATAACTGCCTTGCCTGCATCAAAGACCCCGTCAACCACACCAGATCCCTGGTGATAGCCTTCCCGGACACCTTCCCGGACACCGGCACCGGCCCCGGTGAGGGCACCTTCAATGCCGTCCCGGAAGGTTTCATATACGGTAGTTTTACGGTCACCGTATTGATCCGGCTCATTTTTGTAAACATTATCCTTCTGGGCATGGCGGACAGCATCAGTCAGGCCGTCGGCAAACTTCTCATCAGCCCCGGTCCCGGCACTGATGGCGTTCAGCAGTCCCGCAGCGATAACTCCGACTCCTGCGCCGGCAGCTATCATCCATCCGCCTCCGGCAACTGCAGCTCCTGCAAGAGCACCACCGGCAACTATCTGCAGGCCCTTAATCAGATTATGGGCATTACTGCTTGCCTGGGTTTCCTTTTCAGATCCCAGAACAACTCCCTGGGCAAGACCGTCAATCACTCCCAGAGCACCGCCGACAGCTCCTGTGACAGATCCCGCCAGGAAACGGGTCACATTCCGGGGGACTCTGGCCACTGCACCGGCAGCCCTGCGAAGGAATGACTTCTGATCCTTGGGCTGTTCCTGGGTATTCTCTGGAGTTTTCTCCGGGGCTTCTGCCTTCTTTTCATAGGTTCCCGCCAGAGAACCCACCATTCCCTTGGTGCCTTCGATGACTCCAGACACAATGCCCGCGCCATAATCGGTTCCTTGTTTGAGGCCTTCCACTCCTCCAAAAATACCGCCGACAATACCACCTTCGGTAAAGTTCATCACAGTATCTCGAACTTTGGAGTCGGAAGGCTGGTTGTCGGAAGTAGCCTTGGCTGCTTTCTGGCCCACCTTGTCGCCGACTTCCTCCATGGACCCGGAAACCCCCGACAGCAGGGTCAGCCCAAGGCCTGCTACACCGCCGACAACTGCGGGGATCCAGCCCCCGGCCAGCATCAGCCCGGCACCGATGCCAAGTCCCACATAGGCAGCTCCCGAGGTTAACCCCAGAGGGCCTGCCGCATCACGCTTTTCTCCGGTGACGCCAGATACTCCGCCACCAAAGATACCGCCCACAGCCTTTCCCGCCATGGTCACAAGACCCACCGGAGAACCGATGACCTTTTCTACAACCTTGCGGGGTTTGCTGATGCTTTTCTTGCCGATTTCAACTTTATCTTCAGGCTCCTTTGAAGCCTCGGGTTTTTCAAGATTAACTGCCTGTGTCTGCAGTTTATGGGTTTTTACATCTGCCCCTGATACTGGTCCTACACCTGACATTTCTGCACCTCCAAATTATATGTAAAGAGATTTACTTTCCTCTTATTTCACCGACAATCGATTTGCCCGCTTCAAAGACTCCCTCGGCAAGGCCTTCAACAGCGCCAAAGACTCCTTCAACGACACCCTTGCCTGCTTCATAACCCACCTTTGCGCCCACCTTTCCAGCGGCGGCTCCGCCGATGATGGCACCTTCGGTGGCATTCTGCACAACAACTTTCATTCTCGGGCCTTCGTTGTCTTCAACAGCCTTGCCCACCCGCTTTTCTACATGCTCCACCATGTCCTCATAGGCTCCTGCTTTGTGGCCGATAAAGGATGTGGTCCCTGTGAGAAGCACTGCAGCGCCGGCACCAATGGCAGCACCGATGGGGCCTCCCATGACCATGCCGGCTCCTGCGCCGATGGCCAGGTTCTGGGTCCAGCGGGCAAGGTGAAACAGCACCTGTCCCCCTTCACCCTTACGGGATGAATTTGCTTCAGCAATACCTTTTAAAGCTCCGGGAATGACATGCAGAGGAGAGCTGACTGCTCCGGTGACTCCGCCGACCACAGTGCCTATGGCCCGGGCCGGGAAACGGATGATCTTCCGGGCCAGAGATTCCTTGGGCTTGCCGATGCTGACCTGATCCTGAGGAACCTGGGTCTGCTCTTCCGCCGGGGGTTTCATCTCTGCAGTCCGGCTGTTGAGATTTATATTATTCATTCCTGATACATTTTTAATTTCGCTCATTTTTCAAACTCCTTGCTTGCAAAAGATTTATTTACCGGTGAAAGCACCGATTATGCCGCTGACACCGTCAAACACACCGTCAACAACTCCCCGGCCTGCCGCGTATCCTGATCTGAAGCCTTCCCTGGCCCCGGTGGCGGTCCCGGTCATTGCACCTTCGATGCCGTCCCGGAAAGTTTCATATGCGTTCTTGTCCCGGCCACCGTGTTCGATTTCAGAATTATAGGTGTTGTCCTTCTGGACATGCTTTATGGAAGCGGCGAAGTTGTCCATCATTTCATCCTGCATTCCGCTTTTTCTTTCGGCTCTCAGGATCAGCTGGCCGGAAATCAGCCCGGCTCCCACACCGACTCCAGCGCCCAAGGGGCCGCCCATCATGAAGCCGGCCACGCCTCCCGCAAGAGCAGTCTGGGACCGGATCATGAATCCGTGAAATCTTCCTTCTTTTCTCTTGGTGCTCCTGGTCCTGTGGGCCGGATCAGTTTCCGATGCACCCATCCGGACACCCTTGATGGCTCCCTCTATGGTGTTGAGGGCCATTCCCGTGACACCACCGGCAATTCCCACTGCGGCACCCAGCACATTACGGGGAATGCGGATAATCTTTTTGAATAATGAATTTTTCGGCTTTTCTTCCTTGGGTTCAGAGGTCTGATATTTGCCCAGGGCCGCGCTGGCAACACCCTTGGTTCCTTCGATTACCCCTGATACCACCCCGGCGCCGTAGCCGGTTCCTTCCACGAAGCCCTCCACAGCCCCGACACCAGCTCCGGTAAAGGCTCCCTCTACGAAGTCCCGGACTCCGTCCTTGAGCTTGCGACCGGAGTCTTCGTTATCGCTGACATGTTTTTCTACTGAATGGTCAATACTTTTTCCGACCCTCTCGGTGGATCCGGATCCCCCCGCCAGTATGCCTACTGTCAGGCCGACGGCACCGCCAACCACTGCGGGAATCCATCCGCCCACCAGCATCAAGCCTGCCGTTGCGCCAAGGGCAATATACCCGGCTCCGGAAGTTACGGGATGCAGATCCGAGCCGGCATCTTTTCCGCCTTCAACACCGGAAATACCGCCGGAGATGACTCCGCCTGCGGCATTGACTGCGCTGTTGACCACTGCCACCGGGGACCCGATGACTTTCTCAAAAATATCTCTGGCTTTGCTTATTTCAACCTTGTCTTTGGGTTCTTTTACTTCTTCGGTTTGCTTCTTTTCACCCTGATGTTTCTGGATTCCGCCCAGACTCTGATCCTGTCTTTTTACTGATCCTATCTGATCCATTATTACACCTCCATTGTATATGAACAGATTCCTGATGAATTCTACAATGTCATTATAACAGAATTACATGTTAAATAAACACCCGAAATGTAACAATAATGTTAACACTCTGCACAATCTCCCATCATACTGATGTTTTCCTGGAAAAATCAAAAAACTACCCCCTTTGAAAGGGGACGGCTCTTCCCGGATAGAAGAAAAGGACATTCTGACAAGGCTAAATGAGGAAGAGAACATGGAAGATTTAACCGATGTGAAACACATTCATCTTATTGCCATATGTGGCACTGCCATGGGAGCCCTGGCAGGAATGCTGTCTGAAAAAGGATTTCGGGTTACCGGTTCTGATCAGGGGATTTATCCCCCTATGAGCGATTATCTCCAGGGTCTGGGTATCAATATAATGGAAGGATTCCATGCAGAAAACCTGAATTGCAGTCCCGACATGGTGATTGTGGGAAACACTGTCAAACAGATAAACCCCGAGGCACAGGAGCTGGTCCGGAGAGGAATACCATACACCCACCTGCCGGGAGCCCTGTCGGAATACTTCCTCAAGAATCGTCACCCGGTGGTGGTAGCGGGCACTCATGGCAAGACTACCACTACTGCCGTCACTACATGGCTTATGGAATCCGCCGGGCTGGACCCGGGGTTTCTGGTGGGAGGAATATTAAAAAACTTCGATTCCAACAATAAATACGGCCAGGGAGATTTCTTCGTCATCGAAGGGGATGAATACGATTCCGCATATTTTGACAAAGTCCCCAAGATGTGGCATTATCGGCCCCAGAGCGCCATAATCACCAGCGTGGAATTTGATCACGGCGATATATACAGGGATATTCAGCATGTGAAAGAAGCCTTCGCCAAGTTTGTCTGCATGATACCTCCCACAGGATTCCTGGTGGCATGCGCCGATTATGAGAATGTTATCGAAGTAATCGAACCGGGGGTCTGCGAAACCATCACCTACGGATTCTCTGCCACTGCAGATGTCCGCATCGAAAACCTTGAGCTGTCCCCGGAAGGTTCATCCTTTGCCCTGATTCGGGAAGGCCGGGAGCTGTGCCGGCTGAAAAGTCCCATGTGGGGAGCGCACAACAGCGCCAATGTTACCGCAGCAGCTCTGGTGGCCATGCATCACGGCCTGACTCCGGAGCAGATTCAGCAGGGGCTGGATACTTTTCTGGGGGTCAAACGGCGCCAGGAGATAATATACCACCAGGATCAGGTGATCATCATTGATGACTTTGCTCACCATCCCACCAAGGTGAGGGAAACAGTAAGAGCAGTGCGATCCCGTTTTCCCCGCAACCGTCTGATTGCGGTGTATGAACCCAGAACCAACACCAGCCGGCGGAATTACTTTCAGGATACATATGCCGAGTCCTTTGAAGGGGCGGATATGGCCATAATCGCAGGGGTTTACAACCTGGATCAGATTGAACCGGACAAGGCGCTGGATCCCCAGGTGCTGGCGGACAGCATCGCGGGGCAGGGGATAGACGCCAGGTATATCGAGGATGTGGACGAAATAGTGGACTATCTTGGCTCTGTTATCCGGAGAGGAGATGTGGTGCTTATCATGTCCAACGGCGGTTTTGGAGAGATTTATCAGAAACTGCCCCGGAAACTGAAAACCGCAGGATACTGTCACTTCTCTTGAGATTGCGGGCCAGGCTTCCGGGTTGGTTTCGGCAGGTTTCCTGGCCGGGGAATCAGGGCCGGGGTTCTGTTGCGATATTCCCGGTAGGCTTCGCCAAACTCGGCTTCCAGAGGATCTTCCTGTCCCCGGCGGTTGAGATACAGAGAAACCCCCAGAAGCAGAGGAACTCCGATGAGAATGAAAGAGAGGGAACCAAAAGCCACTCCCAGCCCCAGAACCCCTGTCAGCTTGAATACAATTGAAGGATGACGCACCATGGCATAAGGCCCGCATATAACCAGCCGGCGGGGTTCTTCTGTGAAGGGTGGGCATGGGCCTCCCCGGCCTTCCAGGATAAGATAACTATAAACCCACAGCAGACCAAGCCCCGACAGGATCAGTGCCGTGCCGAACAGGAAGTAGCGGAGCCGGGGGTTGACGGGAAAGACCCACCAGCCAAGATGGGCCTGAATCCAGGGATCAACATGCCGGGCAAAAAGAAAGGCCATCAGGGAAGCCGATGGAATCAGGACAAACAGATAAAATGGGATGATGGGATAGAAGTTACGATGAAACAGGCACCCGAGCCGTTGTGAAAATGAAAACTCCTCCACATGGGCAATGGGAGAAGCTTCGATGTTATCCCGGCAGATTTTGTCCCTGCCGGCCTGCCGGTCACCGGCATTCATCCACAAGTTCCTTTTCCTGTTTTTCCTGTCTTTCTTTATTGATCCGGGCCATTCTTTTTTTCTTTACGCCTTTCTGAAACCTCCTGGACATTTCGGGATTAAGGAAACGCAAAGCCTCTGGCTTGTAATGGAATTTCCATATCAGTTCTTCGTAAACTATCTGATAATACTTGCACATGGGATCTTCCCGGCGGAAGCTGGCAAACCGGGCAAAGGACTTGGTAGTACACCGGCTTCCACAGAACCGCTTGAAGGTGCATTTTTTGCACTTGGGAATATTCTCCACGGTGCGTCCGTTGATCTCCTTCAATACTTCCGATTCATCAATAATCCGGGTGAAGGGTTTTTCGTCAAATACTGAGCCTAACCTGAAAGCCTGAACGCCGATAGCTTCCTCGCAGGCATACATCCCCCCGTCAGAACCGATTCCCAGTATGGATCTTCCGCATCCGCAGGGAGAACGGTAACACATGAAAGGCCTGTTTTTTGAATAGATGTTGTTAATCTGGCTGTCAAGATCCTTGAGGATAAAACGTTTCTTGTTTTTCAACACATAGTCGATGATATAGTCCACCATTTCAAGATAATATCTGGCAAAGGTTTCCGCCCGGCCATGGGGAAAGTCCAGCTCTTCGGTAGCTCTGCCGATATATGCGGAATAGTTTATGCGGACATTGAATTTTTTAAGATCGTTTATAAGGAATTCCAGGACATTCATATAGTTGACAGGGTCGTGAATCACCGACAGGGTTCCCGGTTCCAGACCTTCTTTTTTCAGCTCCCAGTATCTTTCCATCACCGCGTTGAAGGTGCCGGAGCCATCGTTGAAAACCCTGTTCTCGTCCTGCACATGCTGTGGCCCGTCCAGGCTCAGTCCCAGACAGCAGTTGATCTCTTTTAACGCCTTGACCTTTTCCAACGTAAGCAGGGAGCCGTTGGTCTGGCATATGAACCTCAGCTGTTTCTTTTTGTTATGTTTCTCGTTATACTCCCTGAAACTCTTTATGACATAAACCATGTCATCATAAGCCACAAAGGGTTCACCGCCATGAAAGTCGATTAAAAGCCTGTCAACGGGATTCTCCTCCATTATCTTTTTCACCGAGGCATCAATGACTTCTCTGGGCATCCGGCGCATCTGACCATGATCCTCCTCGGCCCAGGCAAAGCAGTACTTACAGCGAAAATTACAGGCATGGGTCAGGTGAAAACAGATGAAGCTGGGATATTTCTGTTTCACCTGCCACATGGTAGCAGGATCGTGATAATAAGATCCGTTGAGGGAAACCATGTTCCGCTCATATAGCTTGCGAAGCAGGCATTCCTTATCTCTTCGGTCAAGTCCCGAAGGAGGCAGATTCAGAAGCTCATCCACGGTGACAGGCCCCCGGATCCGGTTGAAAAAATCCAGCTCATCTCCGGATAATATGATATGAGAGGCGCTCTCCTTCTCGATAAAGAGGACCTCATTTCCCCGCCGGGATCGGTAAAGAGTGTCGTTACGCTTCACCAGCAGGTTATTGTTAAAAAGATTGATTCCCATGGGTATCTCTTGATTCATGCTCAAGCCAAACCTCCAATTTTTGCCACCAGGGCCGGGTGCCGGTGTATCTTCCAGAGAAGCTCTTCAAAGACCACCTGGAAATATCTGCAACGGGGGTCTTCTTTTTCCAGGGTGCCGAACTTTTCATATCTCAGGACCGGGCATCCGCTGTTGCAGAAGCCTTGCCAGTTGCAACGGCCACACCGGGGGGGCAACATATCCCTGTTCTTCCAGGTTTCTCCGGTGATATAACCGTCGTCAGGAGAAACCTTCAGGGCCTCCTGGCTCTGGGGGCCACCGGGAAGACAGCTGTATGCGTTATCAGGCCCTTGAATCACCAGAACCTGGCTCCCCATCCCGCAGGGACGAGTGCTGCAGGGAAAGAAGACTTCGTTATGCATCAGTTTCATGGCCATCTGCTGGATATCATTAAAATAAACCCGATCCGCCAGAAAATTAGGATCCTTGATGATAAAATCGATAAAATCCAGGGTATTCCTGGCGAAGGCTTCCATTAACCGCAGTTGTGATGATACCGGGGCATCCCCGAGGATAACCTGACGATCAATACGCAGTCCGATGTTGGTAATGGGGCGTCGGGATATGGCCGTCATTGCAGGGAAAACTTCCTCGGGATTGTTAAATATCCCGGTAACCGACGAATAGAAACCTTCTTCAATGGCATTGCAGGCTTCATCCAGCACCTGGTTAAAACTGCCGGCCCCAAACTTCCGGTCATGGCTGTTCTCATCGCCAAATACAGTATAATTAAGAGTAACGGGCAAATCCGCCCCAAGGCAGGAAAGGACCTTGGAAACCCCTGAACTGCTGACATCAAAGGCAAGGGTGATGGCAATACCGTCTGAATCACTGGATAATTCCTCCCGGAGGATCCCGGTGAGTTTTTTGAGTTCATCGACACAAAGAGAAGGATTGCCCCGGAAGTTGATTGCCAGATTGCTGAAGCAATCCTGCTTTCCGAATTTTATAATCTGATCTGCCAGCCACCGGGGATCCATTTCCCTTGTCAGTGGAGCTATGACAGTCCGGAATCTTCTATATTTGACAGGCCCCGGCAGGGGAGAATCGATGGTTTTCCCTGACAGAGCCAGCAGTCCGTTACGGTATGTTTCCTCCATGAAAGCCACATACATGGCGGGAGGAATCCCCTGGTCATTGGCGATGAAATCCACAAAAGAGATGGGCCTGGTCAGCTTGCGGAAAAAAGATATGTAAGGCTCCGACATGATGGAATAGAGTCCCATCCTGGGGTTGAGCACCAGCATCAGGTCATCCCTGCGCTTCACATAAAGCCCCGATGGCTTGGAAAGCACCATCCCCTTTAACAGGGAATCTGGTTGGTTCAATACAGTCAGCATAATCTGTTCCGCCCATATCTGGAAAAAAATAAACATTTGTTCCCTTTGTTCGATAGCATTATAACCCAGTATAAAGATAATTTCAATAGATTCAGCCCCTCTACTGCAGGATATAAAATGCCCCTGATCCACAGAATATGTCCAGCATCTTTTGAAGGTGTATAATCATTAATATCGAATTTTTCAGGTGAAACAAGCAATTATCGGGGCAATCTTTCCCCGCAAGGAGGCATGCAATGAAAAAATCCGCCAGAACAATAACCTGGATGATAACAGCGGTGATTACCCTTTTCCTGATATCTGCAGGATTCGCCTGGGCCGAGGTGAACATCCGGGTCAAGAATACCGCCGACAAAGTCAACCGGCTGGTCAACCACCGTTTCCTTCCCGGCTATCACCTGATCATCCGCAGGGATCAGATAAAAAAAGGTGCCGGAAAATTAGGAGGCGACGCGGAAGTTGTCCGGGAATTTTTCCCAAAAACCACTGCGGAATACCGGAAAATGCTAAACAGTGGAAACATCACCACCACCAGATATACCAGAATAATCATACATGTGGAAGTATTCAACAGCCCCCGGGAAGCATCCCAGGTCAAGATCGATAAAATGGAAACCGGAACCCTCACGGGAGAGCCTCTGGGTGAAAGGGCCTGGTCTGCTACCATCCCCAAGATGGATGTGAAGGGGTTCCTCGAGGCCAATGAGCCTGGGAGCGCCGGCGGGGAAAGAAAACTCACCGCCAAGGAGCAGGCGGAAAAGGAAAAAAAGGAACGGGATCTCGCCCACAAACTCAGCAAAGACCTGACAAATTTTAATATAAGAAAGCTGGTAGTCCTGAATGGAAACATCATTCTGGAGATAACCGCTGTGAACTACAACGAAATGCCCCCCACAAGACTGCTGGAAGACATCGCCCGGCAACTTCTGGTCAGCATCTGACAATTATCCCGACAAAAAGACGCATTCAGGAGCGTCTTTTTGATTCAGCAACAAAGGCACTTGGGAAACATGACTGGGGATGGCCACCATAACCCCACAGTATTGCAGGGTTTCCAGCAGATTTGAAATATTTTTTAACAGCCACAAAAGGGGTTGTCAAATGGAAATATTCTGTTATAATCAGTTTAAAAACCGGAGAAAAAAGGATGGATCAGTATTCTT
>CAYNGH010000106.1:0-12060 GCA_964396845.1 uncultured bacterium
TGAGATGGGAGGTTTTGGCGACGCCGAAGGAAATTTCGTCCAGCCCACAGGAATCGCCTTTGACTCCCGCAATAACATGTATGTTGCCGATACCAGAAACCACCGGATCCAGAAATTCTCCCCCACGGGGAAGTTTATTCTGACATGGGGTGAGGAAGGCACAAACCCCGGCCAGTTCGGCCTTCCATCAGATGTTGCCGTTGATTCCGCGGACAATGTCCTGGTGACTGACACCATCAATGATAGAATACAAAAATTTTCACCCAAGGGGGATTTTATCATATCATACGGCACCAGAGGAACCAAGCAGGGCTATTTTCAAAACCCCTTTGCCATGACCCTGGATGAAAAAGACAACATGTATATCCTGGATGTGGGAAACCATCGAATCCAAAAATTCAGCAGTACCGGGAGATTCCTGATTGCCTGGGGAGAAGAGGGAACCGGGCCGGGACAGTTTCTGAGTCCCGGCGATATTTTCATCACCCCGAAAGAAGAGATTCTGGTGGCCGACAGCGGAAACAACCGAATCCTCCGTTACCGGAGAAGAGAAACCATATTCACCCAGAAAACCACCCAGGAGGATCCCGACTCCCCCACTACCCTGCCGGGAGGAGGGCTGATTATCACTCCCACCGACACCGATACCCCGGACTCTGATGATGCAACCCCAACTCAGAAAATCCGGGATCTGCGGGAAAAAGATGATTGAAGCAATGGGAAAATTGATTGAAGGATTATGGGAATCAAGACCAAATAATAAACTGACCCTGACAGGACAACTGTGCCAAGGGCGTTAAAAAGATACAGCATATTCAAGGAGGAAGATAATGACAACCGACACAAGGGAAATCCCCAAGCACCATGTGACTAATCTGGAGCTGGCAGATACCGGCAAGGACCGGGTTGAATGGGCCAACCGGCAGATGCCAGTCTTAAAACAGATCCGGGATAATTTCCTTCGGGAAAAACCCCTCAAAGATATCAGGATTGCTGCATGCCTTCATGTAACCACTGAAACTGCAAACCTGATGACTACTCTGCGGGACGGCGGAGCTCAGGTGGCTCTTTGCGCTTCCAATCCCCTGTCAACCCAGGATGATGTGGCAGCCCACCTGGTCAAGAACGAGGGGATATCCGTTTTTTCCATAAAAGGCGAAGACAATGACACTTATTACGATCACATCAACTCGGTTCTGGACATAAAACCCAACATCACCATGGATGACGGTGCTGACCTGGTGTCGGTGCTTCACACCAAGAGAAAAGACTTGATTCAACATATCATTGGCGGCACCGAAGAAACAACCACCGGTGTCATCCGCCTGCGGAGCATGGAAAAGGACGAGTCCCTGGAATATCCTATCATTGCCGTTAACGACGCCAATACAAAGCATTTCTTTGACAACCGTTACGGCACTGGCCAGAGCACCATTGACGGAATCCTGCGGGCCACTAACACCCTTATATGCGGAAAACAGTTCGTGATCGCCGGCTATGGCTGGTGTGGCCGGGGACTGGCAATGCGAGCCCGGGGAATGGGAGCCAGAGTCATCATCACCGAGATAGATCCCTTGAAAGGGTTGGAAGCTCTGATGGACGGCTTTTATGTGATGCCCATGAAAGATGCAGCCCGTCTGGGAGATATTTTCTGCACCGTTACGGGAAATACCAGCGTCCTTCGAAAAGAACACTTCGAAGTGATGAAAAATGGGGCCATCGTGTGCAACTCCGGTCATTTTAATGTGGAAATCGACATCCCGGCACTGGAAGAAATGGCTGCCGAGAAAAAACGTTTCCGTGAATTCATCGATGATTACACCATGCCTGATGGCCGGAAGATATACCTGTTGGCAGAAGGCCGGCTGGTAAACCTGTCCGCAGCGGAAGGCCATCCCGCCCTGGTGATGGATATGAGTTTTGCAAACCAGGCCATGGCAGTGGAATTCCTCACCAGTTTCGCCAAGGACCTCAACAAGAAAGTCTATAAGGTCCCGGAACTCATCGATAAAAAGATTGCAATGATAAAGCTCAAGACCATGGGCATAGCCATTGACAACCTGACTCCGGAGCAAAAAGAATATCTCGATTCCTGGACTATGGGAACATAACCTTTGACCATAAACATTCCAAGCAAAGTATAATCAACTAACGGGAGGAGGCACTATATTGTCTAAAGTTAAAAACCTTTTCACGTCGGAATCCGTCACTGAAGGCCATCCCGACAAGATATGCGATCAAATCTCCGATGCAATTCTCGATGCCATCATCGCAAAGGACCCCATGGCCAGGGTTGCAGTGGAATCCTTTATCCATACCGGATGCGTCCATGTGGCCGGCCAGATTTCCACCGACTGCTATGTGGACATTCCAGCAGTCATCAGGAAGACCGTCAACGACATAGGATATACCAGGGCCAAATTTGGCTTCGACGGCCATACATGTGGCATTCTTCTGTCCATTGACGAACAGTCCGGGGACATCGCCATCGGAGTGGACAAAGCCCTGGAATACAAGACAGGGCAAGTTCAGGAAAATGAAGTGGAAAACCTCGGCGCAGGGGACCAGGGAATGATGTTCGGCTTTGCCTGCCGGGAAACTGAAGACCTCATGCCATTGCCCATCACTCTGGCTCATGACCTGGCCCGGATGCTGGCAGCGGTGCGCAAGAACAAGGATATCCCATTCCTGCGTCCTGACGGAAAAACCCAGGTCACTGTTGAATACGACGAAACCGGAAACATCCCCAAAAGAGTCGATACCGTGGTAATATCCACCCAGCACAAACCGGAAATACCCCTGGACCTTATCCGAAAAGACCTAATCCGCAGTGTCATCAAACCGGTAATCCCCGACGAAATTATGGACAAGAAAACCAGGATCTTTGTCAACCCCACAGGACGATTCGTCACCGGAGGCCCTCTGGCAGATACCGGCCTGACAGGACGGAAAATCATAGTGGACACCTACGGCGGAATGGCACGCCACGGCGGAGGATGCTTCTCGGGCAAGGACCCCACAAAAGTGGATCGCTCCGCATCATACGCCGCAAGACATGTGGCCAAAAACGTGGTGGCCGCGGAGTTGGCTGACCGGTGCGAGGTGGAAGTGGCATACGCCATCGGCGTGGCATACCCCGTGAGCATCAGTGTCAACACATTCGGCACCGGTAAATTTCCCGACCTGACTATATGCAAGTTCATCGAAGAAAACTTCGACCTGCGCCCGGGAGCAATTATCCGGGACCTGAAACTGAGAAGACCCATATACCAGCAGGTGGCAGCATACGGACACTTCGGAAGACCCGGGCTGGACCTGCCATGGGAAGCCCTCAATAAAGTCAAAGCCCTGCGCAAATCCGCAGGACTGCCAATAGAAGAATAACACTTGTTATCAAAATAACTTGTAATGACTTAGTTCAGCAAAAGCCCGCTAAAATGCGGGCTTTTTTCTGTTATTTTGAGATAAAAGGCATTATACTCCAAACATAGAAGTATAAGGATAGAAATAATTATGGTGGTCATATGAAGAAAATTAAAAGAGATAATGGTGTCCCAAGAATAGAATATTTGAGGGTAAAAAATTATAGAGCTCTCAAAAATGTTGAACTCAAAGATTTAACCCCTGTGACAGTTTTTCTGGGTCCAAATGGAAGTGGAAAATCTACAGTTTTTGATGTTTTTGCATTCCTGTCAGAGTGTTTCAGTCTTGGACTCAGAAAAGCATGGGATAAAAGAGGACGGTTTAAAGAAGTAAGAACCAGGGGGAGTAATGGAGATATTGAATTCGAACTAAAATATCGGGAAGTTGATAAGCCAAAGCCATCACGAACACCTTTGGTCACTTACCACTTGTCAATAGGTGAGGATAAAGATGGGTTCCCTTTTGTGTCACAAGAATGGCTGAGATGGAAAAGGGGAAAACAGGGGAGATCTGCTCCTTTTAAGTTTTTGGATTTTCAAAACGGCCAAGGCTCCGTAATAAGCGGAGATATGCCCGATGATGAAAAAGGACAAAGAATTCAAGAAAAACTGGACTCAAATGATCTCCTGGCTGTAAACACTCTGGGACAACTGGCAAAAAATCCAAGAGTCAGCGCACTTAGGCGTTTTATAACTGACTGGCATCTGTCATATTTAACTGCAGATAACACAAGAACAACTCCGGAGTCAGGTCCCCAGGAAAGATTATCCGAATCAGGCGATAACCTGCCCAATGTCATTCAATATATAAAAGAACAATATCCAGACTTGCTTGACAAGATAATTGACACACTAAAAAGTAGAATTCCCAGGCTGGAAAAAGTAGAAACAAAAATTATGGAGGATGGAAGATTATTATTACAGATTAAAGATGCACCATTTGACAATCCAATCTTATCAAAATTTGCCTCAGATGGAACAATGAAGATGTTGGCCTATTTAATTCTACTTTATGGTCCCAATACTCCCCAACTTATTGGAATTGAAGAACCGGAGAACCAGCTTCACCCAAAATTATTGCCGGAATTGACAGAAGAATGTATTAAAACATCTGCCAAAACACAACTTATGATTACTACTCATTCCCCACATTTTATCGATGAGTTAAAACCTGAACAAGTATGGGTCTTATACAGGAATAAAAAGGGATATACTCAAGCTCGAAAAACCGCAGATGTGAAAAATATTAAAGAGATGATGAATGAAGGCGGCAAGCTGGGTGATTTATGGATGGAGGGTTTTTTTAATATCGAAATTGGAGATCCTTTCGATTGACAATAATAAATTATGATGGAGGAAATAACAATTATTAATCTGATTTTCTTTGTCGAAGAAAAATCCGCAGAGGTTACTTTAAAAAACATTCTCCCAAAAATAGTTGGGGATATATCTTTTAGAGTTATAACATTTAACGGTAAATCGGATTTATTAAAAAAACTCCCAAAAAGACTGAAAGGATTTAGAAACTGCTTGTCCAGTGAAGATAAAATAATAATACTAATAGACAATGACAATAAAGATTGTAACGAGCTTAAGAATAAACTTGAAAAGACAGCTCGAGATGCTGGATTCACCACCAGAACAATGAATAAGAAAGAATTCCAGGTTATCAATCGAATTGTCATACAAGAACTTGAATCTTGGTTTTTAGGAGAAATTGATGCAATAAGGAAAAGTTATCCGCGCATTTCTTGCAACTTATCAAAAAGAAAAAAACAATATAGAAATCCTGACCAGCTAACCAATACTTGTGAAACTTTATTGCGATGTTTAAACAAAAACGGTTATTATAATAATATAAAATATTTACCTAAAAGCGAAGTTGCAAAAAGTATATCAAAAAATATGAATCCTGATAATAATGTATCGCCAAGTTTTAATCTTTTTAAGGATACTTTGTTAAATATTTTACAGTAAGTGTTCTACTAATACAAACAAAATAGATTTTTCCTCTCACACCTTTATGGTTCTCTCCAGGAGTTCTTCTCCCCGGTATTCCGGCAGGATTCTGGGGGCGGTCTTGTGGGATTCAATCCCTGCATCTTTTAGTTGTTTTGCATATTTTTCCGTATGTTTCAGAGTCAGTTTTCCCGGTGGTTTTTTCTGACCTTTGACATATCCGGCTGCGCTGATGCCGGCAATCTTGCCGAACACGTTATAATCCAGCAGGGAGTTGCCCATAAGCCGGTTCTTGCCATGAACCCCACCGCTGGCCTCACCCGCCACATAAAGCCCTTCCACCGATGTTTTGCAATGCTGGTCAATCTCCACTCCGCCATTCTGATAATGAAGAGTGGGGAAAACAAGGATGGGGGATTTTGTCATATCGATGCCGAAACGCCAGAACATACGGAACATTGCGTCAAGATTAGACCGGATGGCACCCTCTCCCTGGATAATGTCGATCATGGGAGAATCCAGCCATACACCCCGCATTCCCGTAGGGGTTTCAATCCCCAAATTCCGTTTGTAACATTCCCGGATAAAGGCCGAGGCTTCCACATCTCTGGGTTCCAGGGGATGCACGAAAAGCTCTCCCTTGTTGTTTATCGGCTGGGCGCCCATGGACCGGACCTTTTCTGTGATGAGCAGACCCACGATCTGTTCAGGATACGCCGCCCCCGTGGGATGATACTGCACCGAGTCCACATCCCGCAGGCCGGCTCCCACGTGGTATGCCATCACCAGTCCATCGGCGGTGGCGCCGTAATGGTTGGTTGTGGCAAAATTCTGGATATGAAGCCGTCCCCATCCGCCAGTTGCCATAACCACTGCCTTGGCCCGAACTACATAATACTGATTGGTTTCCAGATTCATAAGCACCCCGCCACAAACCCGGCCCTCGGGGTCTGTGAGAAGCTCCACTGTGGGAGAAAATTCCAGCACCGGGATATTCCGATTAGAAGCTTCATCCCTAAGGACCCGGAGGATTTCCATCCCCGTGTAATCCTTGGCGGAATGCATCCGGTTGCGGGATGTGCCTCCACCAGGGCGTTCCACAAAGCTTCCGTCGGGGTTGGTGTCATACATCACCCCTAATTCCTTGTGCCACTTGATGATCCTGGGAGCCTCCCTGGTCAGAACCTCCACTAACTCGGGCTTATTGGCGAAATGTCCGCCGCCCAGGGCATCCAGATAGTGAATGATGGGGTTGTCCGTGGGCCGATCCGCAGCCTGTATGCCTCCCTGGGCCATCATGGAGTTGCTGTCCCCTTGACGAAGTTTGGTGGATATGAGAATTCGTTCGGTGGGGATTCCCGAGTCGTTTGCCCAAAGGGCCGACACTATCCCTGCACCGCCACCGCCGATGATTAAAAGATCCACATCGTAATCCACATGATTTAGGTCTATCATATCTGGACGGACAAGGGGCTCCGACTCTAAAAGCTCCACAAGCTCCAGGGGTGCCCGGAGTCCCCGGGAAGGCCCGAAGCTGATCTCTTTTTTTTCGTGGGTCTTATAATCGGGATGAAACTCCTCCAGGAGAGTCTTCCTCTCCTCAAGGGACATCTTCTCAAGATTGTTTCCAATCCTGGCCTTCCGGGTTCTTTCAACCATTTTTATCGATTCCATCATATAATCGGGATACCCGTCAATTATCTCCATTTTAACACCTCATCAAGTTTGAATCTTTTCAATTATGCCCCGGCATTTGATTATACTTCCATATCCCGCTCCCTGTAAATCTGTCGAACCTTTTCAATATCGAGGGCTCTGAGTTTTTCCATCTCTTGATCAAATAATCCCGAGTCCAGCTCCTCCATTCTCTGGTTCAAATGTTCCGGCGCGGGCTGGCAGTATTTTCCGTATAGACGGCGGGCCAGCTGACCTACATGATACTGGGAGATCTCCGCAAGACACCGGACAGTGCAAAGACCACACTGAATGCAGTCAAAAGAAAGCCGGGCCGCTTCTTCCAAATCCCCCCGCAAAGATGCCTGCACATAATCCATTACCTCCAGGTCCTGGGGGCATGAACGGGTACACAGGTTGCACGACACACACCGGGCAATCTCCGGATACAAGTGAAGAAGGGGGTTGGATTCGGGGTCCAGCTGGTTCAGGTCATACCTGGCCTTATTGGCGGGGACAAAAGGAATCTGGGTGAGATACATCCCTTCTTCCACAGTGGTCTGACAGGCCAGGGCTGTCTGAAGCTTGTAATCGTCCTTCATGCGGAAAACCGTGGAGCAGGCTCCGCAGAACCCTGCCCGGCATCCTGCTCCCCGGACAAAGCGATACCCGGCATATTCCATAGCCTTCATGATGGTCAGGCCGAAGGGGACCCTGTGTTCCTTCCCCATGATGTAAACGCTGATCATCACCGGCCCCGATGCCTTTTTGCCTTTGTCATCTCCGGGACAGGGGCATTCACAGGGATTCTTTTCTTTTGCTTTTTCGTTTGTGCTCATCATACCAGGTTATGCTCCTTTAACATGGGCTTTGGGTTTACATAATGTTTGTCAAAACCGTATATATCATCCTTGATCCCCATGGCCATTGCCATAAGCTGGGTATAATAAAGAACTGGCATGGGGAAAAAGTCGGTATATTTTTCTTCGGATTCCTTTTGTCGGTGATCCAGGTTAAAATCACACAGAGGACAGTCCAGAGTTACAGCCTGTGCGCCCCGGGATCGGGCTGAATTGATGATGGCATAGGCGCGGTCGGCAACCACATCCTTGTTGTGAACCGTCTGGTGAGATCCGCAACATTCCACCTTCAGGGGATCGTCAATGACTGTGGCCCCTAAAACCGACAACAACTGCTCGATAACCACCGGATGTTCTGTATCGTCAATGGCAACTTCCCTGGGACGTACCAGCAGACAGCCGTAATATGGCGCTACTTTCAGGCCCGACAACGGCCTCACCACCATCTTGCGGATTCGGTCAATCCCCACATCATCCCGCAACACCTGCAGAAGATGAACCACCTGAACATTCCCCAAATAATCGGGTTCATCATCTAAAAAAAGGTTCAGAGTTCTTTGCTTGTCAGGATTGTTTTTCAACATCAAGGCTGTCTGGGCCAGAGTGTTGTAACACATGGAACAGACGCACAGAACCCGGTCAAAACCTTCCTTCTGGGCGTTTAACAAAACCCTCATGGGGGCAATCTGGTGTACCAGATCATCATCTGCCAGGGAATAAACGGTGCCACAGCAGTTCCATTTGGAAAGCTCCACAACCTCAAGGCCCAATTTTTTTAACACTGCCAGGGCGGTGGCTTCCAGGTTGTCGGCATAGTTTTTCAAGGTGCATCCTGGATAATAGGCGTATCTCATCGGGGGATCCTCCATCCGCAAGGAAATTGAACCATAAACCTTACCGGGTCATCTTTCGAAAATTACATACCAGGGCAATCTGGGGAAGCCGGGTCAGCTCTTCGGGGGGTATCCGGGAAGGCTCAACCTTGTTTTCGTTTTTCCTAAGAAACATCAGGCGAAGGGCTTCCATCACCGCGGAGATGTCAATCTCCCGGGGACACCGCACTGAACAGGAATGGCATGATGCGCACATCCACATAGTCTTTGAATCCATTACCGACTCATCCCCCATCTGGAGAAGTTTCATGGCCTGGCTGGGCATCAGGTCCATGACAGAAATCATAGGGCATCCGCCAGAACATGTCCCGCACTGGTAACAGGCAAATATATTCTGACCGCTGATTTTTTCGATTTTCCTGCCCAGGGGCCCCATGGTCATGGCCCGGTTAATCCTTACACCCATGTTTTCTCCTCCTCCCGGGGCAGAGGCCCCAGCTGGCGAATCTCATCGGAAAACTGATTCATCACCCGGGCAAATTTATTCCCCTCGGAGGCGGAAACCCACTCCAGACGAAGCCTCCGGGGATCGATGCCATACTGCTCCAGGTAAACTTTCAATATTTCCACTCTTTTTAACGCATTGTAGTTTCCCGTCTGATAATGGCAGTCGCCGGGATGGCATCCCCCCACAAAGACCCCGTCGGCCCCTTCAGAGAAGGCCTTTATCACAAAGACCGGGTCCAGACGGCCGGTGCAGTTGAACTTGATGGGAACTGCCGTGGCCTCATACTGCAGACGGCTTACCCCCGCCAGGTCCGCTCCGGCCCCGGCGCACCACTTGCACAGGAATGAAACTATCCTTGGTTTGAATTCTTCCATCTTATACCTCTTATCTCAAGACAAGGCGGCGCAGATCATCTGTAAAACCTGACCGCCGGTGCTGTTTCTCATCTGGGCCGCTCCCGTGGGACACGCGGCAGCGCAGGTTCCGCAACCCTCACACAGGACATCATTCACCAGAACCACATTGCGACGCTGATCCCGGGAAAGGGCGCTGTAAGGACATACGCTTATGCACACTCCGCACCCACCGCATATGACCTCTTCCACATCGGAAACCTGAGGATCATGGACCAGTTTCTTGGAAGCCAGAATCCCCGTGGCCTTGGCCGCGGCCCCGCTTCCCTGAGCTACTGCCTCGGGGATGTCCTTGACACCCTGGGCTGCCCCTGCCAGGAATATCCCCGACGTGAGGCTCTCCACAGGCCGGAGCTTGGGATGGGCCTCCTTGAGAAAGCCTGACTCATCCGAGGCAATCTTCAGCTCCTGGACCAGGGATCGGGTTGAACTCCGGGGAACAATTGCACTGGCCAGAACCACCATGTCCGCAGGAATTTCAACAGTCTTGCCGGTGAGGGTATCGGCTCCCCATACCATCAGCTTGTTTCCTTCCTGAAACACCTTGGCAACCTTTCCCCGCAGGTAAAGGATCCGATCCTCCTCCATGGCCCGCTGGACAAACTCTTCATAGTCCTTTCCCGCGGCCCGGATGTCAATATAAAAAACATATGCCTGGCCGTCGGGGACACGGTGCTTGAAAAGAAGAGCATGCTTGGCGGTGTACATACAGCATATCTTGGAGCAGTAAGAATTGTGCCTCTCGTCCCGGGACCCGGCACACTGGATGAATACCACATCCTTGGGAACGGTGTTGTCCGAGGGCCGGTGAACCTCGCCGGAGGTAGGCCCCGATGCGGAAAGAAGCCTCTCGAACTGAAGCCCGTCGATAACGTCGGGGTATATGCCGTAGCCGTATTCCGGAAGATTCTCCTTCTCGTAAAGATCATACCCCGTGGCTACAATAATTGTCCCCACATCCACTTCCACGGTTTCCGGCTGCATGTCGTAATCGATGGCTCCCACATCGCATACTTTCTTGCAGTTACCGCACCGGAGAGGATTCAGCCCCAGGCAGTTCTCCTGGTCAAGGGTGTAGGTGGACGGGACCGCCTGGGGGAATGGGATGTGGATGGCCTTTCTCATGCTCATTCCCCGGTCAAACTCGCTGGGGATGATGACAGGGCAGACCTCGACGCATTCACCGCAAAGATTGCACTTGTCAGGGTCAACATAGGTGGGTTTTTTCAGTATCTTCACATGGAAGTTGCCGATGGATCCCGTGACTTCCTGAACCTCGCTGTAGGTGTAAAGCTTGATTCTGGGATGCCGGGCCACTTCAACCATCTTGGGAGTCAGGATGCACTGGGAACAGTCCAGAGTGGGAAATGTTTCCGACAGTTGAGCCATCCGCCCGCCGATGGTGGGGCTTTTCTCCACCAGAATAACATCAAACCCGCTGTTGGCAACATCCAGGGCAGCCTGTATGCCGGTTATCCCCGCGCCGATAACAAGACACCGGGGCTCCACCGGCACTTTCACTGGATACAAAGCTTCATTGCCCAGGACTTTTTCCACGGAAGCCTTGATAATACGGATGGCCTTCTCGGTGGCCTGAACCGGTTCGTTCTTGTGAACCCAGGAGCAGTACTCCCGGATGTTGGCAATGTCCACCATGTAGGGGTTCAAACCAGCCTCTTCCGCTGCCAGCCGGAAAGTAACCTCGTGAAGGGTGGGAGAACAGGCCGCCACTACAATGCCGTCGAGGAATTTATCCTTGATGCCTTCCAAAACCTTGTTCTGTCCCGGATCCGAACACATATACTGGTATTCCTGGCAGTGAGCAACTCCGGAATAGCGGGAAATCTCCCGGACAATCCGGTCAATATCCACAACGCCGGCGATGTTAATCCCGCAGTGACAGACAAAAACACCTATTCGCTTCATTATGGGGTTACCTCCACTGCTTCTGTGAGTTTCCTGCCGTATTCATATCCCAGCTCCACTGCCCGGGCATTGAGATCTCTGGTGTGGGGGGGCACCATAGCCACCACCGCCCGGGTCATTGCATCCCGGGAGATGATATCCGACACCCCGGTAAAAGCCCCCAGCATGATGATGTTGGCCACGATCTTCTTGCCCAGCTCCTCGGCCATGCGGGTTGCAGGAATACGATAAAGCTTCTTGGGGTCACCCTCGGCAAGCTCAACCAGGTCTTCATCCACCAGCATGATGCCGTCGGGTTTGACGCTTCTGCGGTACTTTCCGTAGGCTTCCTGGCTCATTATAATTATAACATCGGGATTAACCACATAGGGATAATCCACCGATTCCGAATCCATCACCACTCCGCCGGAGCAGGCTCCCCCCCGGGACTCAGGCCCGTAACTCTGCATTACAGCCGACTGAAGG
>CAYNGH010000107.1:0-11957 GCA_964396845.1 uncultured bacterium
GGACGCCTATCAGGCTGACGACGAGATCCCTGTCATGGAGGAATCTGCCGAGGAAGCTGTCGATGAGTCTGCCCAGGACGCCTATCAGGCTGACGACGAGATCCCTGTCATGGAGGAATCTGCCGAGGAATCTGCCGAGGAAGCTGTCGATGAGTCTGTCCAGGACGCCTATCAGGCTGACGACGAGATCCCTGTCATAGAGGAATCTGCCGAGGAAGCTGTCGAGGAGTCTGCCCAGGACGCCTATCAGGCCGACGACGAGATCCCCGCCATGGAAGAATCTGTCGATGAGTCTGTCGATGAGTCTGGCCAGGACACCTATCAGGCCGACGACGAGATCCCCCTCATGGAGGAATTCCCAGAAGAAGCCGATGATGAGGTTTCTCCTGCCCCGGAGATTCCCGCCCCTGTAGCGCCAGTTGAGAGCCAGGACACCCCGGAGAGAGCAGAAAGTTCAACCGGCAGAAAACCCCATGGGGCCAAGGATTCCAGATCGCCATCCCGAAAGGATCGCTTCAAGCTTGCCAGGCCCAACTTTGGCACTGTTTCTGCCAAAAGCCCGAAACATTCAGAAAAGTCCACCCCGGCAATAGTTCCGGCCCAGGAAGAAAAATTGGATCCCCAGGAAAAGCTGTGGACAGAGCTTTCTCATTTGTTTGGTCTTCCTTCCCAGGGAACCCCTGAACAGCTAAACAAATCCATCCAGGGCTGGCTGGAAGAAGTCAGGTCCGACAAGTATTCCAGGGCTTACCGTGGAGATTCAAAGATTCTCTATGATGTATTGGCTTCCCAGGGGGCGGTTCGGGACAGACTGATGGAGCTTCTTCCGGAAAAACTGGGAATGGAACCGGTGAAGAACTGGAAATACGACCGCTCATCAGAACTGATTGCCCGGGTTGACAAAGCCCGCTACCAGATGAGCGTAATGAAGTACCTTGAGATGAAAGCTCTTCCAAAAACAGAAAAGGGGAGGGAATTCATCATAAAGTGGCTGTTGAAAGCCCTCAGGGCATTAAAGCTGACCCCACAGGAAAGCATTTCCCTGGCGGAAGGGTATCTTCAGGAAATCAGGCAGGGATGACCCGGCTCCGGGGTTGCAGACTGCCTTCACGGTGAAATCTTATTCTTGTTTCTGGCGGAATCCCAGCCGTCTTTGCATATGGGTGTTCATCTTCAGATTTTCCCTGCCGGGAAAATGAACCACCGAAACCACATGATGCCAGGGCACAAAAATCACCGCAGGGGAATCCTCCAGGGATTTGCCATCGGCCATCACGGGGCAGTTTTTCATGTAGGGAACTTCCACCCATATTCCATGGCGGGGTTCATGGCCCCGGATAATAAAAATATTCTCATCGGAATCAAAACCCGCCGATGCCAGGGTTTTTACATCCCTCAGCACAATAAAAACCTGCTTGCCCACCAGATTTTCCACAGATATTTCCATTTTTTCCTCCCGGATTGTAATAGTCACTACAATTTCAGCCCCCGGGGCATCACTTCCTTTATTGCCTCAAATAACCGGAAGGAAATATATCACCGCCGGGAAAGTTTACCGATGAACCGCCAACAGAATCTGAGGAATATTTCATGGAAGCAGTCATACAGGATCCATCCCTGGTAATCATGATGGGAATCGCCGGATCCGGCAAGTCCACCTTTGCCCTGAAACATTTTGTCAGCACCGGGGTTCTCTCATCGGATTTCTTCCGGGCCATGATATGCGACAATCCCGAAGATCAGTCGGTTTCTGCAGATGCCTTCAGACTGCTGGAGCAGGCTGTCCGGGCACGGCTTTCCCTGGGGCGACTGACAGTGATTGACGCCACCAACATTCAAAAAGCCAGCCGGATAAATTTCATTTCCCTGGGCCGGAAGTTTCATATTCCCAGGGTTGCCATACTCCTGGACATGCCTCGGGAGATATGCATCCGCCGGGACCGGGAAAGGAAAAGAACCGTGGGGGAAGATGTAATCCTCCGCCAGCACCGACAGCTTCAGGATGCATTGAAGGAAATCAGAAATGAAGGGTTCAACCAAATTATCCATCTTGAAAATCCCCGTCAGGCCGATGAGCTGATTATCACCCTGAACCCGCCTCCCTGCCGGAGAGAATGGGATGAAGGCCCCTTTGACATTATCGGCGATGTCCATGGATGCTACCTTGAACTGATGGAACTTCTGGAGAAACTGGGCTGGAATGTTACCCCCGACGGGGATGCGACACCTCCACCTGGAAGAAAGGCAGTTTTTATCGGGGATATGGTGGACCGGGGCCCTCGGATTGTTCCGGTTTTAAAAACAGTGATGAAACTGCACCGGGAGGGCCATTGCCTGTGCCTTCTGGGAAATCACGACTGGAAGCTTCTGCGGGCCTTGCGGGGAAACAAGGTTCAAGTGAAACATGGCCTGGAGAATTCCATCGGTCAGCTCCAGAACGAAGGCCCGGAATTCTTGAAGGAATTGGAGGAGTTTCTTCAGGGGCTTCCCACTCATTATATGCTGGATGAGGGAAGACTGGCGGTGGCCCACGGGGGAATCCCGGAAAACATGCAGGGACGGGACTCCCGGCGGGTTCGGGTTTTCACCCTTTACGGCGATGTCACCGGCAGAACCGACAGCCACGGTATGCCCATACGGGGCGACTGGGCCTCCCGGTATCAGGGAAAAGCCATGGTGGTGTATGGTCATGTTGCGGTGAAAAGAGCCTGCTGGCATAACAACACCCTGGACATCGACACTGGGTGTGTATATGGAGGTCAACTGACGGCCCTGAAATACCCCGAGATGGAACTTCTCTCGGTGAAAGCCCGGCAGGTTTATTATCCCCGGCCCACACCCCTGCAGGATCCCCAGGGATGTCCATAACCTCACAGCCACCATTTTGCCCCCAGTATCCGGGGAATCCCTTTGCAGGGGATCTCTTTTCTGATATAATTCAACCATATGAACAGAACCACGGAATTTACAAGGCTTCTGCCAAAGGTCATCTCTCTGTTAGCCCTCATGCTGATGCTGTCATCCTGCAGCGGGTCCAGGGACCTCTTCATTGCAGTGGCAAACGGCCAGGAGGAAAAAATCCGATCCATCCTGGGACATTCCCCGCATCTGGTCAACTCGGGGAACCACGAAGGAGCCACTCCCCTCCATGTGGCAGCCTCCACCGGGAATGTCCCGGTAATCAGGATTCTTCTGGATCGGGGAGCACATCTGGAATCCCGGGACAGCCAGGGGAACACTCCCCTTTACCGGGCAGTGGCATCAGGAAGCCAAGATGCCGTGAGGGAACTCCTGGAAGCCGGCGCAGATGTGGGATTTATCGGAAAGAACCGATGGAATCTCCTTCACACTGCCGTGGACCAGGGAAATACCGGGATGATTAAAATCCTCATCAACTGGGGTGTATCTCCCGATGCTGAAGATGACGAGGGAGTGACTCCCCTTCATCTCGCCGCCAGAAGAGGAGATTCATCATCAGTAAGGATTCTTCTTGATGCCGGAGCACCTTGGAACATCAGGGATTCCTTTGGCCGAACCCCCTTTCACCTGGCTTCCTTGGAAGGGAATCTGTCGGCAATGAAAATCCTTGCAGAATCAGGCTCTTATGTGGACAGTCAGGATAACCTGGGACGAAACGCCCTCCATTATTCCGCAACAAATGGCAGGGTTGAGGCGGTGAAATTTCTGCTGGACAAGGGAGCAGACCCCTCCATCAAGGATGATTCCGGCAGAACCCCGGGGGACATGGCCAGGCAGTCAGGGTTTGACCAGCTGGCAAAAAAGATCTGGCTCAGGGAAGGCTCCCGCCGGACTCCCCTTCATCTGGCTTCTTTGGAAGGGAATCTCTCTTTGATGAAACAACTTGTGGATTCAGGCTCAAAGGTGAATGTCCAGGACAAATATGGACGCACCCCTCTTCATTATTGCGCAGCGGGAGGCATTGGTGAAGGGGTCAGATTTCTCCTGGACAAGGGAGCAGACCCCGTCATCAAAGACAATTCCGGCATGACTCCAGGGGACCTGGCCAAACAATCGGGGTTTGACCATCTGGCGGAAATTATCCCCAGAAACATCACGAAGGATGATTGATTCTCCGTAGGAAAAATCATGCCCTGAATAATTTTTCTTGGAGAACCTTTTTCTTGCCCCATTTAAATTGGGGGAATGTTTCTCGGGATTGAATCTTTCCGAAATGTCCCATCATCGGGCCGATTTATATGTTTTCCTTATTCAAGCCCTTTGTAAAGGTTCTCCAAACCTCGAAAACAGATAACTCACACCGACAACAGATTCCAATCAACCGGAAGATGAATTCATAAAAAAACAAAACCTGACAACGACCACCGACACATAACCCACGGCCCGAGAGCTGTATCCCACCGATCATGACAATCCCGACTCATTTTTCCCCGGTTTTAAACCGGGCGACTTATATTTTCCCCATTTTCTAAAAATGGGTCACGACTCATATTGGGCACTTCTAAAGTGTCCCACGGCCCGAGAGGTTTTTTTGCCGGACTGGTTTGACAGTCTGCATCGGCCTTGATCCTTTCATCTGGCATCGGCTCATCTGATAATATTTGACCACAACTTTTTCTAACTCCACCGGGACAAAAGTCCCGGCCTCAAACAAGAAAAAGTTCTGAATATTATCGATTCGCCTCTTTGATGAAAGGGGCCTTGCAAGGCTGATCAGAACCAGCCCGGCGGGGAGGATCATTCTGCCAGATTTTATGGAAATTGAAAACACTGGCTATTAATTAAGTTTGATCCTGAGCCAGGTAAACGAAAACAAAACCTGACAACGCCTACCGAATCATAACCCACGGCCCGAGAGCTGTATCCCAAGGATCATGACAATCCCGACTCATGTTCCCCCATTCCAAATGGGGGCACTTCCAAAGTGCCCCACGGCCCGAGAGTTATGTCCCACCGATCATGACAATCCCGTGTCATTTTTTCCCCATTTTCTAAAAATGGGGGGGGTGCTTTTAAAGTGCCTTTGCTTTTACAGAACCTGTATAAAAGGGAGTTTTTACAACTACTGCGGGGGTTTTCCGGCTCCGGATCTCGATTTGAATCTCATCTCCCCTTTTGGCGGAGGTGCGTCCCACCAGGGCCAGCCCGATGGCTTTCTTCAGGGTGGGGGAATGGGTTCCTGACGTGACATTGCCGATATGTTTGCCCTTCATGTCAAAAACCTTGAAGCCGTGTCGGGGGACTCCGGGTTTTGTCAATTCAAAGCCGATGAGTTTTCGTGATGGTTTTTCTGCTTTTATTTTTTTTAGGGCGGATTTTCCTATGAAGTCGTCTTTGTCCAGTCGGACAACCCATTTGATTCCAGCTTCAAGGGGGTTGACATCCTCTCCCAACTCATTGCCATAAAGGGCCAGTTTCGCCTCCAGCCGGAGGGTGTCCCTGGCGCCCAGCCCCACGGGGACAAGCCCCGATTCGGATCCTGCTTCCATGAGCCGATCCCATATTTCGGGAGCATCTTCGTTTTTGATGTAGAGTTCAAATCCGTCTTCGCCGGTGTAGCCGGTGCGGGAGATTATCCCCCGGGTGTGGAGGATTTTATCTTGGATAAAATGATAATAGGCGATGGCAGAAAGATCATGGGGGATTATCTTCTGGAGGATCCTCTCTGCATCAGGCCCCTGAATTGCAATGAGGGCTGTCTTTCGGGATTGATCCGTCAGCTGAACATCCTCTGGCGCGTGTTCTGTCATCCAGCGGAAAATCTTGTCCTTGTTGGATGCATTGACCACCATCATCACCCCGTCTTCCATCCGGTAGGCCAGGGCATCATCCAGAATACCGCCGTCTTCCCGGCATATGGCTGTGTAGATGATTCCACCGGGCATCACAGGAGCAAGGTCATTGGTGATAAGTCTGTTGACATAATCCACTGCGCCGGTGCCTTTTACTTGGATTTCACCCATGTGGGTCAGGTCAAAAATACCTGCCCTTTCTCGAACTGCTTCGTGCTCTGCCATAATCCCCTGATACTGGATGGGCATTCGGTATCCGGCAAAATCCACCATTCTGGCGCCGGCTTTTAGATGTTTTTCAAAAAGAGGAGTCTTCATTATCTGGGTTGTTTCAGTCATCAGAACCTCCGAAGTTATAATCAGCCTTGAAAGGCTGGAATCTCCCGGAGGTCTTCTTTTTCACATATTATATTCCTGCAAAAATCTGGGAAACAAGCCTCTGCTGATGCTTTCTGATGGCCGCAGCTTATGGAGGTGGGATTTATTTATATAATCTGACAGGGAGGGTTTTGTCGGAATTATTGTTTTATAACTGCCATTGCAAGTGGATGTCAGTTCTCTTTTATAGGCCGGAGCTGTTATCCAGCAGTTCTGTTCTTATCCGGTCAGAAGGTGATTTTATCAGGCTGTCGCTGGACTTGACAAAGAGCCATTCTAGCTCCTCCACGAAACCCAGCTGGGAGGTGACCCGATCTTTTCCTGTTATATGGGAATCAAAAAAATTTTCCATGGCAACCTGCAGGTTTCGATTGCTCACCCGGTATCCCGCTATGGTGGATGACAGCCCCTTGATTATGTAAGCCTGCTGAAGGGAAAGATGGACATTCCCCAGCACCCGGGCTTTTTCCTTAAAGAATGTTTCCTTCACATCGGGATATTGGCGTCGGATTTCCTGGTTGGATAAGTCCATCATCCGGGGCCATCGGGGTTCGATTTTTTCCAGAATCCGGTTCTTCTTATCCACGGCAGTTTTCAGAAGCTCCATGGCTGGCTTGATTATCAACCCCGCGTCTTTTTTGTTGGATTTCATTATTTTGATTCTGGCCCCGTGCAACAGAAGTTCTCCCAACTCCTCGTAAGGTTGGGGGGCCTCAAGGGTCGGCGCTGCGCCGGCCATGATCTGTGGTATCAACTGTGACATACTCCTTGAATGACTGCCTTGTGAAGATGATATGAAGTTATCAGGATATGTCCCGTCGGACTTGAACAGACCAAGACCGCTGATGGGGGTGAATAGGTCCCTGGCCATTGAATGCCGGAATATCCGTAAAACATCATCACGAATGCTCAGGAAGGCCATGGACAGATTCTCCGGGATAATTATATCATCCATAAAGACATAACAGAAGAAGAGGCGAATCCAGTCAGCAGTGGTTCTCATTCTCTGTTCCTTTGACAGGATGTTATTGTGACAGGTCAGCAGAAACCTTTTTCCCTGGGCCTGCCGGCGATCCAGTGTTAAGAGAACGCCTTTCTGGAAGTTCTCCTCAATAGTGAGTGTCAGATCAGAAACATCTTTTGGGGGGCTGGGTGGGATTTCATCATTTTTTATGGCCTCTGCCTGAAGATGCCAGTAAAGATTTTTTTTCTGATGCCCATCCATGGTGTTGCAACCTCCATCATGAGTAAACCAGGATCTATAGAGCCGGGGAAATCCCCATGACAAATCCTGACGGTAATTTATCCGGTCTGATGTATGATTTTTCCTGACTTGAAATTTTCCTCTTGGCGGTAATTTCCGGCCAGGAAGGTAAATAGCTGTAACAATAGAAATTAAGAGAAATTTTTCTGGAGGGATCATCTTGAGGGTAATACTTGTCGGCGGCGGAGAAGTGGCATACTTTCTGACCAGGGCTTTTCTTTCCAAGGGACACCCGGTGTCGGTGGTAAACCGGAAGCGTATGGAATGTGAACACCTGGCCAAGAATATGAAAGCCCTGGTAATATGCGGTGACGGATCGGATCCCAATGTCCTGGGAGATGCCCGGGCCCGGGAAGCACAGTTGCTCATTGCAGTGACTCCATATGATCATATCAATCTGGTCTGCTGTCAGACGGCATCCATGCTGTTCAAGATTCCCCGAACCCTGGCCCTGGTGAACGATCCCGACAACTATGAAATATTCAAGATGCTGGGGATTGACCATGTTTTCAATGAAACGGACCTGATTGTTTCAATGCTGGAAAAACAGCTGGAATACTCATATCTGTCCCACCTGCTGACTTATGCCGACGGCAATGTGTTGGTTAATGAAATACTGATGAAGGAAAAAATGCCCGGCATCGGTCAGAGGATTGACGAACTGCCACTTCCGGATGGATCCCGGATAATTGGAATCCTGCGGGGAGAGAAATTCCTGATGCCTGGTGGAGAACTGGCCATAGAAAGCAGTGACCGGCTTCTGCTCCTGAGCAACCCTGCCGAGCTTGCCCCGACTCTACGGATAATTTGCGGTGAGGAAGCATAAGGGGATCTGCATATGCGGGAAAAAGAACTGATAAAAAGAAGCTATACCACCATCGCTTATTATGCTGGTTATATAGCCCTGGTTGAAGGAAGCCTCCTGTTGCTTCCTCTTCTGATTCTGCCTTTTTTTCCCCATGAAATGGCAACCGCCCGATGGTTTCTGACACCGGCCATCATATCCATGCTCCTGGGACTGACGGTGGTCACAGCATTGCGAAAGGCAGAGAAAGTAACTGTTTCCCTGACCCACAGCGCAGTGATCGTGGTAATCGCCTGGGCTTATGGGTGTCTGCTGGGGGGGATTCCCTTCGCTCTCTCGGGGGATTTCACTTATCTTCATGGGGTATTTGAGTCGGTGTCAGGCTGGACCACCACGGGCCTCACAGTGGTGGATACCGACACTGTTCCCAATACCATCCTGATGTGGCGATCCATCATGCAGTATATCGGCGGGGCTGGTTTTGCGGTGATAATGCTTTCCATCCTGTCAGGGCCGTCGGCTTCGGGGATATATCAGGCCGAAGGACATCAGGATGAGATCCTGCCCAACATCCGCCAGTCCACCAAGATGGTGGTGGGAATATATTTCTTTTACCTGATAGTTGGCACGATCTTTTATATTCTGGCAGGGATGAACCCTTTTGATGCAGTCAACCACTGTATGACGGCACTGGCCACCGGGGGATTTTCCACCCGAAACGCCAGCATCGGCCATTACAATTCCGTACCTATTGAGATGGTCACTATTGTTTTGATGCTCATCGGCCAGACAAATTTTGCCACTCACCATTATATTTTTCAGGGAAAATGGCATGTGGTCTGGCGAAATGCAGAGATCCGCACCACCATCATACTTCTGTTGTTTTTCCTGCCGGTGATGTTCTTTTTTGTGGGGATTCCCATATATTCCCAGGCTCCTCTGGACTGGTCCCGCTTTTTCTCCATGCAACCGGCTTATATGGAAACCGCTGAAGCTATGAGAAAAAGCGTCTTTGAGGCTATTTCCGCTCTGACGGGAACTGGTTTTTCCACCGTCAACTATGCTTCATGGACTTCCCTGGGGGTATTTCTAATCATCATCCTGATGTGTGCCGGCGGTCATACCAACTCCACCTCGGGAGGCATCAAGCAGTTCCGCCTGTATCTCATCTTCAAATCCATATACTGGATGATCCGGGATCAGTTTCTGCCCCGTTCATCGGTGATCAGCAATTATGTTTACAAGGGAGAAAGCCGGATATACATAAAGCCGGGACATATCCAGGAGCTGGTAAATTATGTGGTGGTTTACATCCTGACTCTCCTGACAGGAAGCGCCATCCTTATGGGGGCCGGATATCCCATGAAAGCCTCGCTTTTTGAATTTGCCTCGGCCCTGGGAACTGTGGGCCTCTCTTACGGCATCACTTCCTATTCCGCGCCTCCGGTGGTTCTTGTGACTGAGATACTGGGAATGTTTCTGGGACGGCTGGAGTTTTTTGTGATATTTTACTGCCTTATCAAGATTGTCCGGGATGCGGGGATAATGATGTCCCGGGAGGAATAAATGAACCAGACCTGCCAGGCACTGACAATTTTCATTGTATTGATTTTTATCCTGGGGGCGGGGTTTTATGCCCATCGGCACTACACTGACATGTCCCAAGTTCCTCCGGTGGGTGAAAGGAATAACAATACCGGCATAAAAATACTCATAAAAGCCTTGGAAGAACAGGACATGGAAGTAACCCTGTCTGATGACGGCAACGGAAAGGACGGCCCGGTGCCGGAAATTGCGGAGATTAAAGACCAGGAATCCTTCCGATTGGCTTTCATTACTGCCCAGGGTCTTCCCCTGAAAGTGCTGGAGTTTGACAATCCTGCGGATGCCCGGCGGGCTTATGAAAAGCTCTCGGGGATTAAGCGGGTGAATCAGGTCACCTGTCTTGCGGGGGGATCTTTTGTGATACTGGTGAGGCACTGGAGATACAAGTTTTACCGGGATCGGATCATCGGCACCGAGGAAATTCTGGTTGATCCGTCAACAATGGAAAAGATAGAAAAAGCCCTGGCACAGTTACCGTCGGGGGATGGAGGAGAGAAATGAATCGGAGATCCCTGGTATTTTTTCTGTTGGCGGGATTGATGTTTTTCCTGCCTGTGGGATGTGCTCCCCGGGGAGAGAAGCAGGATCCCTCCGGCGCAAAAAATGGAACACCCCGGGAAACTGCAACAAACAGCCTTGAGGTAAGAGTTATTGATGATTTGCTCTTTGCCCTGGAGAACAGTGATATGGTGGTGGAAGAGCATCAGCTGAAGGATTATGAAAAGAAAAGACTCCAGCGTCTGGAGGAAACCATAAGGCAGAATCGGGAGCTGGATCGCCCCGACTCCCTCAACCCGGTGGAGGTGGCAATCCGCAAGGTTGACGGAATTGAAGTGAATTTTTTCCGCTACAGGGATTCCTACCGTCCCAGAGAGATATATGAGGAGCTTCAAAACAGACGGATCACCGCGGAGAAGGAAGGCGACAGGGAAGCCCGGCTTCGTTATGATACCGTGGAGATTATCAACGGCCCTTTTCTCCTGATGATATACCGCTGGGAGCCTGTAACCGACAGCCAGGGGAAAACCATCGGGAGAAAACCCATAAATCCTGATCAGGAAACTATAGATAAAATCCAGAGGGTAGTTGAACAGTTCAATACAACCCCTCAGTAGATTCGATGATTGCCCTTTGCCCAAAATTCTCACTGAAACCGGCGGTTTTAATTTTTCGATTCCTGTGTTATATTATTACCGCCGGACAGTTACAGTTGATATGCATCTTTCTGCTAACGGAGTTATCAGGAGGAAAACCGGAGGCTTGACATGATCCATGAAGATTAACTCCATTTTTTTATATGCACTTATGGGGACTGCAATACTTTTGCAGGTGTTTCTTCTTTTCGCCGGGGGGCTTGAATATTTGTCCGGCTTGGATCATGAAGGACATTTGTTGAATCTTCAGGGAAAACAGGAATATTTATCGGCGGGAGCCGGGTCTATCCGGGAAATCCGTCCCGCAGAACCTGGAACCATGGCCCAGGTGCCCGGCCTGATGCCAGGAGAAGGGCAGGATTATCCCCCAACCCCCCAAAAAACCCGGCCAGTTCATCCCCTTCTGATGGAACTGCAACAAACAGTCCGGACAGGTTTCATCCCCGGAGATGGAGATTTTCCCGGTATCAGGCTCCTTGTTTTTCATTTTTTGTTGCTGGAGTGGAATGAGCCTCTTTCCCCGGACAGGGAGCAATCGGCAGAACTGCTGAAGACTATTGAAAAATACCAGTCGGCCCGTCAGGCCCGCAGAAACTTTGTCCGATCCTGTCTGGCTGTGCTGACCCCGGAGCAGTGGCAGTGGATAGAAACCCGTTGTCCATGGGGTCATCCCGATGAAGAGTTGCCGGTTCTCACCGGCAGACTGCTGGATTATCTTGAAAATAACAGGGGAATACAACAAAGCCCTGGGGGAGAACTCCCCCGGGGAAGGATGGATGTATCCCGGCTTCTTTGGGGGATCATGGCAATGGATGAATTCCGGGATGCTCCTGCCCTTTCCCGGGAGCAAAAAGTCAGCCTCCGGGGATCCCTGGCCAGGTTTCATGAAGCTTTAATTGAACTGCCTCCTCCCCTGGAGTTTGACAAGTTTTTCACTGCCTCCCAGAGGGATTATGTAAGACTCTGTTTTTCTGACAGGG
>CAYNGH010000108.1:0-11792 GCA_964396845.1 uncultured bacterium
GGGAATAACCCCTGTGCAACACCAGGGAGTCGCAGGCACGGTTCATCAGTTCCTGAGGCTTTTTCTCCCTGACAATCAGCCGGTTGATGTCCCGGATGGCCATCAGGACCCGGTTTACCTGACGCAGGTTGTTTTCCGCCAGTTTTCTGGATGTGTCATCCAGGATTACTCCTTCGATGGCCTGCAGTTCACCGTTGGCACTAAAAACACCCCGTCCCTTTTCCAGAACATGTTTGAGCTGACCGGATCTGGTAAAGATGCGATATTCGATATTAAAATGAAAGCCCTGGGAAAGGGCATCTTGAATATTTTTCCAGACAAACTCCCGGTCATCGGGATGAATCAGCTGGCTGAAGGAAACAACCCTGTTTCCCTCTATGTCGCCGGGAGGATAGCCTGTCAGGTCCAGGGAGTTATCGCTTAGAAACTCCATGGTCCAGTAAGGATCATTCTTGCATCGATAGACAATGCCGGGGACATTCTGGATGAGAGTGGAAAACCGGCGGTGGGATTCCCGCAGTTCCTCGCCGGCCCGATGAGCCTTGACTGCCTTGAGGATGGAATTTCGAAGCTTCTCGGTATGGGCGATTTCGTGACGGCTTTTGGTGATGTAATCAGACACACCATTGACAAAGGCCTCTCTGGCCACTTCTTCGTTTCCCTGTCCGGTGTAAAAGATTACCGGAAGCTGGGGCTTGATGCTGTGGATCTTCTTTAGCAGTTGCAGGCCGTTGATGCTGGGCATGTCGTAATCGGTCACCACTGCATCAAAATCCTGCTTTTCAAGGATCTCCAAGGCTTCCAGGGCAGAGTTTGCGGTAAATACATGAAAATGGTTTTTCATTTTTAGATGGAATAGCTTCAGCGCATCAATGTTGTCATCAACGTGCAGAATCCGGAATTTTTCTATGATCTTTTCCCTCATCTCCATCAACCCGGCAATCAAAAATTAATTATACCATCAGACAAGCTCCCTTTATTTTTCTTCACATTTATCTAATAACCTGCGCAGAGAAAAAACTTGTAACACAAAAAGGAAGGTAAAACCTTCCTTTTTGAAATTATTATGACTTCAGGGGTTTTACTTGCCCATTCCCCGGTCAGTCCATTTGGTTTTGATGCCTTCCATGCGCCGGTTGGTGGAATCTATGGCTTGTTTCAGGGACAGGTCCGCAGTGTTAATCTTGTCCCAGTCGTGATAGACCGAGCGGGGCATGTGTCCGAATATCCTGACGGAATAGAGTTTTTCCATATACTTCTGGTTTTCCGTCATCCAGTCTTCGTGCTGGCAAAGGTTGGCAATGGTAAAATCATTTACCAGGTAACCCAGCCAGAAAAGAAAACGCTTGTTGATATTCTGGCGATCTTCAAAGAAGTTCCCCACGTCGATGGTGTGATGGACGTAAATATGGGAAAGCCTCCGGGAAGGATAGCGTCCTTCTTCCAGTAGCTCGGCCCAGTAGGGAAACTCCCTCTTGACCATGGTGTCATGGACATGTTCTCCCAGAAGCCTCAGCTCCCTGATGGCCAGTTTGCGGGCTTCGGGGTTATCATCGGCCACGTGAATGAGATAGATCAGGTTGTTGGCTTTAAGGCCCACCAGGAATGCGTCCTTGTCTGAGTCGTCATCTTCTCGTTCCCTCAGACCGTAAACGCGAATCAGGGGATCCCTTTCGGAATATTCCTTTGTCAACATGACGATCTTTTCGTGGTTCTTCACGATGTTGTCATTGGCCGTGATAAGAAGGGCATTGATCATGGTGGCATGCTGGCCTTCCCAGAGCCAGTGCAGGTAATTGTGATGATGATCATCCATCCAGGCATTGGCACTGGCGGGACGAGGTGTCACAGAAGCTCCGAGAAGCATGCACATGAGGGCCACCAGCATGACAGTGTAAAATCTCTTCATCTTCCTCCTCCATTCTTGATTATTTGTAGGTTTGACCTAATCCTTGGCATAATTTCAACCCGGCGAAAAATCAGATTAGTCCTTCAAAGGATTCGATGAAAAATAATGATCTCCTCTTTGGAGTAATTTTTCCAAAATTATTGCATATAACTGGGGGATTCCTGTAACCGCTTCACTTGAAGGCGATGGAAACATCTCCCGGGCATGGAATATTTTCCAGGATCTTCCTTTGGCTCATAGGAACCAGTATTTCCCGGCACCGGCCCACATCTTTTTGGATCTGCCGGATCATCAATTCCGGGGTTTCATAATCAACGGTGTCCCGCAGGTGCCGGACAAAATATACGGTAATCTCCCTGCCATAGAGATCCCCGGAGTAATTCAGCAGATGAACCTCCAGGTTATAACTGCTCTCTCGAAAGGTAGGGCGTTCTCCCACATGAGCTGCGCCGGGATAAACCTGCTCTCCTGCCCGGACAAAAACTCCATATACGCCGGGCCTTGGCATCACCCGATCTGATGGCAGGTCCAGGTTGGCAGTGGGAAACCCCAGGCCCCGCCCCCGCTTCTTTCCTTGTTTCACCTCTCCAGACAGGTTATACCAGCGTCCCAGGCATTTGCGGGCAAGCTCCATGTTGCCCCCCATAATGGCTTCCCGGATTCCCGTGGAGCTGACCCTTTGCCCGGCAATGGTCACATCCTCGGTGGAGTGAACTTTCCCGCCGAACTCTGATGCCAGTTTTTCCAGGGTTTCCCGGTTGCCGGATCCATGAAAGCCAAAGCGGTAATCCCTGCCTACAACAAAAACCCTTCCATCAAGGCGATCTCTTAGAATATCAGAAACAAACTCCCTGGGTGAAAGCCGGGAAAACTCCTCGGAAAAATCTATGGTAATAAAGTATTCGATTCCCAGCTCCCGGGCGATGCAATGTTTCTCGTTCATAGATGAAAGATATGGAAAACAAAGACCGCTGTGAATCACCTCCAGAGGATGACGGCTGAAAGTGAAAAGGGCCGGCGAATAACCCCACTGACGGGCAAGGGTCACCGTCCAGTTGATAAGTTTCTGATGCCCCACATGAATACCGTCAAAGAAGCCCAGGGCAATCACAAGGCCCCCTTCGGCAGACAGACTCTCTTTATCCAGCAGGATCCGCTTCATAACAGGCGTCAATCACTTACCACAAAGGAATCAAAACCGTCGGCCTTCAGTTTGTCGGTGGCGGATCTGGCCTCTTCCCGACTGCTGTAATTCCCCACAAAGACCTTGTAACGGTCGCCTACTTTAACCACCATGGCACTGTATCCCTTGGCCTTGAGAGAATTTACCCGCTCCTCTGCGTTTTCGTGCTTTTTGAAGTTGCCTGCCTGCAGGGAAAAACTTCCGGCATCCTCCGGGGTTGCCTCGGGAGTCGCTTCCGGGGTTGCCTCGGGAGTCGCTTCCGGAGTTGGCTCCGGTGTCGGTGTTGGCGTTGGCGTGGGCGTGGGTGTTGGCCTCGGCGTTGGCGTTGGAGTGGGTGTTGGCCTCGGCGTTGGTGTCGGCGTTGGAGTGGGTGTTGGCCTCGGCGTTGGCGTTGGCGTGGGTGTTGGAGTGGGTGTTGGCCTCGGCGTGGGCGTGGGTGTTGGCGTGGGTGTCGGCGTGGGTGTCGGCGTTAATTCTTTTGTGGGTTCAGGGGTCGGTGAAGTACCCGGCTCGAATTCCGGGGTGGAAAAATCCTTCTCCGGGGCCTGGGTCGGCTCCACAACCTTGACGGGCATCTTCCAGGGCTTTGGCTTTGATGCGGGTATATGTTTGAACTCGCTCTCATAGGCGGCGGTTTTTTTCGACAATACCCCTGCCTGAATAACATAATGCCCAATCCAGTTGCCCGCCACCAGGGCTATCCAGACAATAATTATGGTAAAAATGAGAATCCTTGACCAGAAAGGATCTCCGTTATCCTCAGGTTTTTTTTTCTTTTTGACTTCCTCGGTGCTCACTTTGGATCAAACTCCCTTTGTCCTGTTCAAGAACAGGCCCTTGTCATAATAAGAAATCATTTCTATGCAGAGGCTTCAAATCCCTTTTAACAGGGCTTCTTCACCGGGCAGAGTATCCTCTGAAGGACAAATCCATCCCGGATTGAAACTATGAAATATCTTCCGGCCATACCGGCAACTGTTAAAGGGGGGGGGGGGCAACTTGTCAAACCTTGAAATTAAACAAATGCTTCGATTGTCAGACCGGGCGAAAATAATAAAAGAATCGGGAATCCGCAAGGCTTTTGAAATGGCAGGGGACATGAAGGATGTCATTCATCTGGGCCTGGGAGAACCGGATTTCGGCGCTCCGGAAGAACTAAAAACCCTCCTTAAAATGGCGGTGGACGAAGGGTTCAGCCATTACACCCCCAACAGCGGGTTTTTTGACCTGCGCTCAGTCCTCTCGGACAAGCTTCGAGATGAGAACCGCATCGACTATGATCCCGCCACGGAAATTATGGTCACTGTGGGGGCCATGAATGCCATAAATCTGGCGATGCTGTGCCTGGTGAACCCCGGCGACGAGGTGATTATTCAGGATCCTGCCTTTGTGGGGTTTGAACCCTGCACCCAGATGTGCGGTGGCGTGGCGGTGGGGGTCCCCCTTCGGGAGGATCGGCAGTTCCGCATTGATCCCGCGGACATCCGGGAGAGGATTACCTCCAGAACCCGGCTTCTGGTTATCAACAACCCCCACAATCCCACTGGAGCAGTACTGGATCCGAAGGACCTGGAAGAGATTGCATCAATTGCCCGGGAGTATGATCTTTTTGTCCTGAGCGACGAGGTTTATGAAAAACTTATATATGACGGGCTGGAACATACAAGCATGGCTTCTCTGGAGGGTATGAAAGAAAGAACCCTCACGGTGATGAGTTTTTCCAAAACATTCTGCATATGCGGGTGGCGCATAGGCTTCTGTGCCGGGCCAGCCCTGCTCATCCGCAATATGGTAAAGATGCAGCAATCCAGCTCGGTTCATCCCGCGGCTCCGATGCAAAAAGCAGTGATGTTCTACCTGAACCGATCCGGCGAGTTTGTGGAATACATCAAAAAAGCCTATACTGCCCGGCGGGACTATATGACCGGCCTCATCAACCAGATTGAAGGGATTCACTGCCTGAAACCCCAGAGTGCCTTTTATCTGTTTGTCAACATAAAACAGCTGGGATGCACATCCATGGAGTTCTCCCAGCTCCTGCTACAGGAATACCGGGTCATCACCATTCCCGGCAGTGCCTTCGGCCCTGGCGGGGAAGGTTACATCCGCATATGCATCACCGTGCCTGTGGAAAAGCTACAGGTAGCCTGCATGCGGATTGAACAGGCGGTGAGGCGGTTTTTAAAATAATTCATAGGAGGTTTGATGGACACCACAATGGAAACCCAATCCAACCCCACAGCAGATAATTCGGCAGCTCCGGTTTTGTTGCCTTTTTCTGCAGCCCTGTGGCAGTATCATGGCCAGAAGGGCGCGTTGATTCCCCTTCTTCAGAAGGCTCAAGAACAGTACTCATACATCCCTCCCTCGGCAATCCACCGCATATCCTCGGTAACGGGCATACCCACCAGCGATATTTACGGTGTGGTCACATTTTACACCCAGTTCAAGATGACCCCCCCGGGGAAAAACATCATCCGGGTCTGTGACGGCACCGCCTGCCATGTGAACGGCTCCATGACAGTGCTGGACATTCTCAGGGACAAGCTGGGCATTGAAATTGACGAAACCACCGCCGACGGTCTTTTCACTCTTCAGTCGGTGGCCTGTCTGGGGTGTTGCTCTCTGGCTCCGGTGATGGTCATTAACGACGAAACCTTTGGCCGGTTGAAACCCGACGGAGTGGCGGGTATTATCGAGATGTTCAAAAAACGGGAAGACATATAAAACCGGCCTCCAGGGATGGCCGGCTTTTTAGATCCGGGAGAATTCCGGGGCGTTCTATAATAGATAATTCAGATCATATGTAAGGGGCAGAGTATATGAAAATTCTTGTGGGAACAGGAACCTGCGGTGTATCTGCAGGGGCCGGCGGTGTGCTTTCTTCTTTAAAGGAAGAGCTGGAAAAAAACAGCCTGGATATAACCGTGGGAGAAACAGGCTGTATGGGCATGTGTTACCGGGAAGTTCTTGTGGAGATAATCGACGGCGAAGCAACCCGGCTTTACGGCGATGTCACTCCCAAGAAAGTCCCCCGGATTGTTGCAGAAGACATCCTGGGGGGAAAACCCGTGGACAAGTGGATTGTTCGGGACAAGACACCCCGGCCCGACGGCAGTTTTTTTGCCCGCCAGAAGCGGGTAGTGCTTCGAAACTGCGGAATCATAGATCCTGAATCCATCGATGACTATATCAGCCGGAGCGGTTATCTGGCCCTTGAGAAGGCATTGAAACTGCTTGATCCCGGACAGGTGATTGATCAGGTGAAGGAATCAGGCCTCCGGGGCCGGGGAGGAGCGGGCTTCCCTACGGGACTCAAATGGGATTTTGCCCGCAAAGCCCGGGATGATACAAAATACCTGATATGCAATGCCGACGAGGGAGATCCCGGAGCCTTCATGGATCGCTCCATTCTGGAAGGGGATCCCCACTCGGTCATCGAGGGTATGATTATCTCCGCTTATGCCATCGGCGCCGGTGAGGGTTATCTTTATGTGCGGGCGGAATATCCCCTGGCGGTGAAAAGGCTTCGGCGGGCCATAACCCAGGCGGAAGAAAGAAACTTTCTGGGGGATAATATCCTGGGGACGGATTTTTCCTTTCACCTGAAGATAAAAGAAGGGGCCGGGGCTTTCGTGTGCGGAGAGGAAACCGCCCTGATAGCCTCCATCGAAGGCCGGCGGGGAATGCCCAGAGTCCGCCCGCCGTTCCCCGCCAGCAAAGGCCTGTGGGGGCATCCCACCAACATCAACAATGTGGAAACCTTTGCCAATGTGCCATGGATAATCCAGAATGGCCCTGAAGCCTATGCCTCTATGGGGGTGGGCAAGTCCCGGGGGACCAAGGTATTTGCTCTGGCGGGCAAAGTGAAACGCACGGGCCTTATCGAAGTGGAGATGGGCATCAGCCTCCGGGAGATAATTTTTGACATATGCGGAGGCATTGCAAACAACAGGAAACTCAAGGCGGTTCAGTTAGGAGGGCCATCGGGGGGATGTCTTCCCCTGGACCTTATCGACACGGTGGTTGACTACGAGAGTATAAACCAGACCGGCGCCATCATGGGATCCGGCGGAGTGATTGTCATCGACGACACTACCTGCATGGTGGAGGTGGCCCGGTTCTTTTTGTCCTTCACTCAGAATGAATCCTGCGGAAAATGTGTTTTCTGCAGAATCGGCACCAAGCGGATGCTGGAGATTCTGGAAAAAATCACCCAGGGCCGGGCTTGTATGGAGGATCTGGATACCTTGAAGGATCTGGCATACAAGGTGAAGGACACTTCCCTTTGCGGTCTGGGCCAGACTGCTCCCAACCCGGTGCTGACGACTCTAAAGTATTTCCGTGACGAATACGAGGCTCACATCAGGGAGGGCTGTTGTCCTGCGGGGCAGTGTCCGGCTCTGACGAGATTTTCCATCCTTCCCGACAAGTGCATCGGTTGCGGAGCCTGCATCAGGGCATGTCCCACCAATGCCGTAACGGGAAAGCCCAAAGAACTCCATTCCATCATCGAGCATTTATGCATCAAGTGCGGTATGTGCCGGGTTGCCTGCCGGTTTGACGCAGTGGAAACTGCCGGACTGCTGACAACATCACACAAGAGTTAAGAGGTAAAAATTATGGCCCAGATTAAAATCAACATAAACGGAAAAGAAATATCCGCCGACGAAAACCTGACCATTCTTCAGGTGGTGCGAAACAATATGCTGGATGATATTCCCACCCTCTGCTACGAAGAACGGTTGGGGCATATTTCATCGTGCTTTTTGTGCGTGGTGGAAGTAGAAGGTGCCCGGGGGCTGGTCCCTTCCTGCTCCACGGTCATCCGGGAAGGAATGGTGGTCAGGACCCGCACGGAAAAAGTCATGGAAGCCCGCAGAACCTGCCTTGAGCTTCTTTTTTCTGATCATTACGCCGACTGCATCAGCCCATGCGCCATGGAATGTCCCGCAGGGGTTGACATTCAGGGGTATCTTTCCCTGGTGCGAAAGGGCATGTATGCCGAGGCGGTGGAGCTTATCAAGGAAAAAAACCCTCTTCCCATAGTATGCGGTCGGGTATGCGTCCGCAAGTGCGAGGTGGGTTGCCGGCGGAATATCATCGATGATCCGGTGGGGATAAACTATCTGAAGCATTTTGCTGCAGAATCCGATGAAGGCATGAAATACCGTCCTGTGGTGAAGCCCCGCCGGGGTAAATCCGTGGCAGTGGTGGGAGGAGGCCCCGGGGGGCTTTCCGGAGCTTATTATCTGGCAACAGAAGGCTATGATGTGACCATTTACGAAGGGATGCCCCACGCCGGGGGAATGCTCCGGTATGGAATCCCCCAATACCGACTGCCCAAGGAACTGTTGGATCAGGAGATAAAGTCCATTACTGATCTGGGAGTGGTGATTCATTGCAACCAGCGGTTGGGCCGGGATTTCACCCTGACGGAACTGCGGGAAAAATACGATGGGGTCCTTCTGACATTAGGTTCCTGGGGGGCATCCCGGATGAGGGCGGAAAACGAAGATGCTCCGGGAGTGCTGTCGGGGCTGGAGGTTCTCCGGCAGGTAGCGGAAGGCCGACTGAAAAAGCTTGAGGGCCGGGTTCTGGTGGTGGGCGGTGGCAACACCGCCATAGATGTCAGCAGAACATCGGTGAGGCTTGGAGCCGATGAAACGGTGATCCTATACCGTCGCACCGAGGCCCAGATGCCCGCCCATCAGGATGAGATAGACGAGGCCCGGCATGAAGGGGTTCTGTTCAAGTTCCTGACGGCCCCTGTGGGAGTCGTTACCGATTCTTCCGGACGGGCCATGGGGCTGGAGTGTGACCGGATGGAGCTTGGCCCTCCCGACAAGAGCGGAAGGCCCCGCCCGGTAAAAATCGAAGGATCCCGATATGTGGAGCCGGCCCGGTGGATTATTTCCGCCATCGGCCAGTCGTCGGATCTGGAATGCCTCAAGGACGAAGGCTGTCCTCCCCGGCTGGACAAGTGGGGAAATATATGGGTGGATGAAAACACCATGGAAACCAGTATTCCGGGGGTTTTCTCTGCGGGGGATGTGGTCACCGGCGCAGCGACGGTCATCGAGGGCATAGCCGGCGGACGGCGGGCAGCTTTGGCCATTCATCAGAAGCTCTCGGGGGAAAAGGTGAATTTGACAAAGAAGGAATTCACCGTCCGGCGGGATATGTTCGGCCCGGTAACTTGCGAGGACCTGCCTTGTTTTCAGGAGTGTTCCCGGCTGATTATGCCCCAGCGGGATCCCGGCGAGAGGATTGGGGACTTTGTCCCGGTGGAGCTGGGGATTGCCCGGGAAGATGTCACCAGGGAAACCACCCGGTGTTTTGAATGCGGATGTCTTGAGGTGGACAGCTGTCTGCTTCGTCTTTATGGCGAGGAATACGGAGTTCTGCCGGAACGTTATCTGGGGGAGGTGAACCGCTACAAGGTTGACCGGGAACATCCCTTTATCCAGATTGATCCCAACAAGTGCATCCAGTGCGGACGTTGCATCAGGACATGCGAGGGGATCCTGGGAGGTTCCGCCCTGGGGTTTGTGAACCGGGGATTCAGGACTTATGTTGCTCCCTCCATGGAAATGCCTCTGGCCAGAACCGATTGCATCTCCTGCGGAAACTGCATCGATTCGTGTCCCACCGGAGCTCTGTCGGAAAACCAGACCCTCCTGGCCCGCACAGATGAAGGGGTGAAGGATCATCCCGGCATCTGCACATTCTGCAGTGTCGGATGCCGAATCAACATAAAAACCTTTGGCCGGGATTTGCGGATCCGATCAAACCGGGACCAGTTCACCGGCTTTGGGGACTACCTCTGCCGGCGGGGCCGGTTTGGAAGCAGTTACATCGCATCTGCCGACAGGCTCCGATACCCCTTCAGGACCGATGGGGATAGAGTCAGCCCTGTCACATGGGATGAGGCTTTCAAGACCATGGCGGAGAGGCTTTCGTCGGTGGTGAAGAACCATGGCAGGGATTCGGTGGCGGTATTATTATCCCCCCGGCTCACCAACGAAGAGATTTTTGCAGGGGTGACCCTTGCCCGGAAGGTTCTTCTGACGGATATGGCGGGATCCTTCGGGGAGATTTTCCGCCAGGGGGATCATCACCGGCTGGATTCAATGCTGGGCCATACCGTGTCCACTCTGTCCATAAATGATCTGGATGAAGTAGATGAAGGGGATCTGATCCTGGTGGTCAACGCAGATCCTGTGAAGACCCATCCGCCTCTGGGCTGGAAAATCCGCAAAGCCGCCAGAGAGGGAAAACCGGTGGCGGTGATAAGCTCCACCCGCACAGGTCTTGGCATGTGGGCAAAACAGTGGATTCAGCCCCGCCGGGGAACCATCACCCACCTGATAAACTCCCTTTGCCGGGGAATCATTCAGGGCCACCATTATAATCGGGAGTTTGTTTCCCAGAGAGTCCGGGGGATGGATTCCATATGGCCAAAACTGGAGAGCTTCACACCTGAGATGGCGGGGAAAGCCTGCGGAATCGCCCCGGAAGAGATAACCCGTCTGGCGGGGATGATTGCTTCGTCATCCAGAATTATCGTAGTTTATGACAGCCACCGATCTCTTGACAGAGCAGGGGGAGATTTGGAAGCCCTGGGGAATCTTCTCCTCCTCACGGGGAACCTGGGGGATGCAGGGAAGGGGCTGATCCTCCTGCAACAGGGAGCCAACACCACCGGGCTGATGGATATGGGAGCGGAACCGGGACACACGCCGGAAGGATATGTTCCGCCAGAAACCAGCCTCAGGGAGATGATGGAATCCCGCAAAATCAAAGCCGTTCTGGCCATCGGAGAAGATCCCTTAAATGATCCCGATAACGCCGGTTTGTTACAATCCCTGGAGTTTCTCGGCGTAATCGATCTGTTTGAATCAAAAACCGCCCAAAGAGCTGATCTGGTCCTGCCGGGATCTGCCCCGGCAGAATCAGGAGGTTCCTTCACCCGGATGGATCGGAAAATCCAGCGGTTTGCCCCGGCCACTAAACCGCCGGGAGGAAAAACAACCCTTGAGATTATAATCCAGCTGGCAAAGGAGATGGGATCATCCCTGGGGTTTGATGGTTACCAAGAGGCCTGGAACGCATTGGCCAAGGCAAATCCCCTCTATGGAGCCGTGAAGCTTGACAGCGAAGATGATAGCTCCCATTACTGGACCGACGGCTCTCCTGCAGGTTGTCCATATCTATACCGGGACAAATTCGCCACCATTGACGGAATGGGGCATCTTGTGGCTGTGGAAGTGTCGGATGTGTCGGAAAAAATCTGGCCCCCGGAAGAATACCCCCTGGACGTGGTGGAAACCCGATACCGCTGGCAGATTCAGGAACTGCTTTTTAAAACAGAATCCTTCCCCACGGCCTTATGCTGTTTATGATAACTCCCAACAACAACCACAGGGTTTTCTTGGAGAGGTTTTCAGGGGGCGGAGGGTTCGGGGGAAGCCCAGAACCAAGAGTTGCAGTCAAAATCAAGTCTGAATCGGCCCGAGCGTTATATCTTAACGATCATGGGCATCTCGACTCATATTTCCCCCATTTTCTAAAAATGGGTCCCGACTCATATTCCCCGATTCTAAATCGGGCACTTCCAAAGTGTCCCACGGCCCGAGGATGGGTTTTTGCCGGGTTGGTTTGACAGTCTGCATCGGCCTTGATCCTTTCATCTGGCAT
>CAYNGH010000109.1:0-11507 GCA_964396845.1 uncultured bacterium
TACCAGGGTTGAGTCATCCCTGGAAACTGTTACATTTCTTCAAGATGAACAGGAAGAAGCCATCGAGATAGGGCCGGTAACTGTAAAATCCCTGTCCATGTCCGGGGATGTGGTGGCCATTGATCTTGGCCCATTGAAGATTCATGGCTGGAAGATATCCGATGCGGTTATCGTACATACTGAAGGCCCGAATCCCGAGCATATTGTGGTGTTTTTCCCAAAGAAGAAACTCATGGCCACAGGTTGCCTTACCTGGGATATGTTTCCTGCAATGCCCGGCCATTCCGAAGGAAAAAAGATGGTAGAAGCTATGCGATGGATCCTGGATCTCAACAAGGAAGGGCTGGTGGATATACTCATCGACTCTGTTCATGATGAGCCTTTAACCACCGACAGCAGTATCAACAAGATGCTGGTGGAAATCATTCGAAACAAGAAGGATTTCAAGCAGGCTCTTCTTTCTCTGATAAAGCCGGGGGAAAAGAAGACTATCCGGGATCTTTACCGGGAGCTTCGAAACATCAGGTTTGATGTCCCTGCCGTTGACCGTTATCTTGACATGCAGTTTCCCCGTTCGCCTGTGTTTCTCAAGGACGTGATGGCCAACATCCTGCTGGGAGCGGGAGCAACAATCGAAGGAAGCGGTCGAAATGCCACCTTCGAAATCCCCGATTAAATAGTTCTCCCTGGGAGGTAAAATCTTGCTGTTATTCAGATCCCGAAAAAATATTATCTTGTTATTTCTGCTCTTTTTTACAGTCTGTTCTCTTATGACGGCCACTGCAGGGGAACAGGTCAACTATTTTGAGCCGGAGCCAGGAATCCCGCCAATCGAAGATTTCATGAAGATCGGCTTTGCCATCAATCCCCTGATTTCCCCCGATGGGGAAACAATATTTTTTTCCAACAACTTTATCAGTCCCCGCCAGCTTTTTCGTATTGACAGCCAGAGTTCATATCCATATCTGCTTACCCACAAGAGCCGGGCTGTTCTCTATCCCAGCCTTTCCCCCGATGGCCGGTGGATTGTATATCTTTGTGACGAGGGGGGAGATGAACAGTATCAGCTCTATATCCTCAACACCAGAACCGGCGCCAGCCGGCAGTTGACTGATGAGCCGGGGGTTCGATTCGGTCAGGCCATATGGGCCCCGGATTCCAGAAGGATATACTTCAGGGCCAATCGGGAAAGACCCCAGGATTTCAGCATCTATTCCATGGATTTGTCCACCGGAATAATCGAACTGTTGTTGGGATCACCGGGATACTGGGGGCCGTCGGGTATTTCCCCCGACGGTACAATCCTTGCCTGTTACCTGTATAATACCAATGTTGATGTGGATCTATACCTGCTGGAGCTTTCCACCGGCAGGAAAAAACATATCACTCCCTTTGACGGGGAATACAAGAACTATTTTCTTTCCATGTCACCCGATAACAATACAGTCTATTTTCTGACAGACAACAGCCCCCAGGGTCTTGTGAAACTGGCTGCCATGGATCGGGTCACCGGGGATTTTGAGATTATCTTCGACAGAGATTCTCCCTGGGGCCTGGATGATGCTTTCGTGAATCCCCGGGGCGATGTGGCGGGAATCATCATCAACCGTGACGGGTATGGAGATTTGCAACTGTTTGATCTATCTGAAAGAAAAAAGCTTCCTTCGCCGTCCTTGGACGGGATGGTTTATCAGGTATCCCTTTCCGATGCGTCAAAGATAGCTTATTCATATATCAGGCCCACCCGCACATCAGAGATATTTACCTGGGACTGGAAAACCGGTGAGAACCGGCAAATTACCCATTCCACGTATATGGGGATCGATTATACAAAATTTGTTGAACCTGAACTGATCCGGTATCGGAGTTTTGACGGCCTGGAAGTCCCAGCTTTTGTTTATTTGCCCAGGGACTGGGAAGACAGGATGGGAGAGATTCCATTTATTATTCATTTTCATGGCGGTCCCGAAGGACAGTCGAGGCCCGGCTTTCAGAGGCATTACAACTATTTGCTGAAGAACGGTTTTGGCATTATGGCTCCCAATATTCGTGGAAGCAGTGGTTATGGCCGGGATTATCTGGCTATGGATAATTACCGTCTGCGGATGAATTCGGTGAAGGACGGTTATTATGCGGCAAAGTATCTTATTGAAAAGGGATATACCAGGGAAAAGATGATTGGGGTGATGGGGGCCAGTTACGGCGGGTTCATGGTCATGGCTCTTATCACCGAGTATCCCCATATGTGGGGAGCCGCGTATGAATCGGTGGGGATAGTGGATTTTGTCAATTTCCTCAGGAACACCAAATCCTACCGCCGGAAACTCCGGGAGGCGGAATACGGCCCTCTGAGCGACGAAGAGTTTCTGAGGAGCATATCTCCCATCCACAAACTGGATCGGGTCATCACTCCCCTGATGGTGTCCCATGGAAAGAACGATCCCAGGGTGCCGGTGTCCGAGGCTCATCTGATTATTGATACACTCCAGGAAAGGGGTGTGGAGGTCAAGGCCCTGATCTTTGAAGACGAGGGCCACGGGGTTCGCAAACTGGAAAACCGCCTGCTTTTGTACCGGGAGTTGGTGGATTTTTTCAAGACCCACCTGCGCTGAGATGCCGGGAAGATTTTCCACGAAGGATAATCTGACCTTCCATATAATAGATAACTCATAAATGACGGCAGTCAGTATGATACAGGTGATATGAATGTCTGACATTCCCAGGCTACCCGACAGTTTAAAACCCTTGGGACTCAAGCAGTTTATCAACCGTCCCCCCAAGGAGGGTTTCCGGGCCCAGGACACCAACCGTCTTGACTCGGCTCAGGTTCCCCGGCGGGATCCTGCCCTGGCCGGGAAAAAAGCTCCTGCAGAAGCTGGAAGGGAAGGGAGTCCGGCCACCGGGGATAAAACTTCAAAGCTGATCCAGAAATCATCGGATCAGGTGAGTTTCTCATCGGATATGAAGTCCCATCTCAAGCAGTTGGATCGAAAAGGGACTCGAACTATTCACATTCGGGACAGTCTGGAAGGAAAGTTTCTCTCGTTTTTAAAGAAAGAACCTTCTCTGGAGCAGGCCCGGCTGGCGGCCCGCTTTGCCTCGGCATCCATCTGGGACATCATCAAGAAGGCCACCAGGGAAGAAGATGATGATGAGATTGCCGCGTATCTTCTGGCCCTGCTGATGAAAATCCATTCTGAATATACCTTTGACCATTCCGAACGGGTGATGGACTGGACCGTGGCCCTGGCTGAGGAGATGGGAATTCAGGATGAACAGGAACTTGACGACATCGCCAACGGGGCTTTTTTTCGGGATATCGGCATGATGGGGATGACCATGGGCAGTGCCGGGCAGGAGGATCGGGATTTAATCAGCGGGTTTCTTCAGATCAACCGCGAGATAATCCGGGAATCGGGCAGTCTTCATGACATCGGCAAGATGCAGATTCCCGAGGAGATCATCAATAAACAGGCTCCCCTCACCGACGAAGAGTATGAAATTATCAAGACTCACCCCATGATCGGAGTGGAAATCGTCAGACCCTATCGTGCCCTTCACCGGGCCATACCCGGCATCAAGCATCACCATGAGCAGTTCAACGGCGCGGGGTACCCCGACGGCCTCCGGGGAGAGGATATTCCTCTGGCTGCAAGGCTTATCACTGTCACCGATACCTTTGATGCCATGACCGAGGATCGCCCTTATCGCAAGGCCCTCACATATGCCGATGCCGTCAGTGAACTGTTGCGTCTTTCGGGACAGCAGTTTGACCCGAAAGTTACCAGATCCTTTGTGAAGGTCCTCCTCCGGGAGGGAGATGTGATGGCGGAGGATCTGGGTTATGAGCCGGAAATATTTAATATCCTCCAGGAACTGAAAGAGGAACCTTCCGACATGGACGGGGGATCTTCCCTTCCCCGGGATATGGATAAAGATGAAAGTTAGGGATGAGGACAGGGGAATCTCCTTTGTGGGGATTGACATTGGCGGTACTTTCACCGACGCTGTTTTTTTTGCAGATAACAGAATGTGGATAATGAAAACTCCCACCACCGCTGATGATCCTGTCCGAGGATGCATGGAGCTGTTAAAACAGATGGAGGGGAACAGGTTTGTTCTGAACCATGGCTCCACCCTGGCTACCAATGCGGTGCTGGAACGCCGGGGCTGTCCCACTGCCTTTATCACCACCAGGGGCTTTGGGGACATGCTTTTCATAGCCCGGCAGAACCGGCCCCGGCTCTACAGCCTGGAAATTCCAGCTCCTGAACCTCTCATTGAAAGGGATCGTTGTTTTGAAGTGAAGGAAAGGGTGGACTTCCGGGGAGATATTCTGCGCCGGACAGACCGGGATGAACTGCTGGAGGTGTTAAAAGATGCCTCTGCCACCGGCGCTCGATCCCTTGCGGTTTGCCTGCTGTTTTCGTATGCCTCTGAAAAAAACGAGAAGGCAGTTGAACAGACTGCCCGGGGACTTTTTGATTTCATATCGGTTTCTTCCAGTGTCCTGGGAGAATACCGGGAATATGAAAGGGCTTCCACCACTGTGCTCAACGCCTATGTTTCGCCGATCCTTGCCGGTTACATCAGCCGGCTCGGCCATGAGGTCAAGAAAGCTGGAGGCGTGGATTTTAAGATTATGGAATCCGGGGGAGGCATTCTTCCTGGGGTGGAAGCTTCCCGGCTGGGAGTCCGCACCATATTGTCGGGGCCTGCTGCGGGGGTTGCCGGGGCTTTTCATGTGGCCGGGACAGCAGGTTTTGACAAGATAATCACTCTGGATATGGGGGGGACATCCACCGATGTTTCTCTGTGTGACGGCTTCATCGGGGAAACCCGGGAAGGCAGTATCGACGGCCACCCGGTGCGGACTCCCATGGTTGACATCGAAACCATCGGCGCCGGTGGCGGGTCCATAGCCCGAGTTGACCCGGGCGGAGTCCTTAAGGTAGGGCCCCGGTCCGCGGGATCGGATCCCGGCCCTGCGGCATACGGCAGGAGTGATGAAGCGACCCTCACCGATGCTCATCTGGTGTTGGGATCCATCGGGGAAGGGGATTTCCTCTCGGGAGGATTCAAGGTTCAAAGGGATCGATCTGTGAAGGCGATTATGAAACTGGCCCGGAGAATAGGAACAACCCTGCAGGAGACTGCCTCGGGAGTTGTCAGAGTAGCTCTGTCCCACATGGAAAGAGCCATGCGGATAATTTCCCTGGAGAGGGGATTTGATCCGGGGCAGTTTACTCTGGTCCCCTTTGGCGGTGCAGGCCCGGTTCATGGGCCGGCCCTGGCGGAGAATCTGGGGATCCGGCGGATCCTGATACCTCGTTTCCCCGGGGTTCTATCGGCCATGGGGATGCTTCTATGCGACTTCCGGATGGATTTTATCCGAACCATCCTTGTGGATCTGAATCAGCTGGATCCCGGAACCCTTAAGATGGCCGCGGAAGAACTTTATCCCAGGGCGAGGCGGTTTCTTGATGAAAATTATTTTAACAGGGCAGTGGTGAAATACAGTCTGGACCTTCGTTACCGGGGCCAGTCCTTTGAACTCAATGTCAGTCTTGGCCGGCGGGATTGTCCCACCAACGGGGGCAAAATGGAGATTGAGCCGGTGCCTCTGCATCCTGACATAGAAAAAATTCAAACAGATTTTGAAGAGCTTCACCGAAGACGTTTTGGATTTACCCGGCCCGGCCATATTGTGGAAGCAGTGAACTTAAGGCTGGATCTTATGGGGATGACCCCCCGACCGAAGATTATTCCCCGTCAGAATGACGACAGAGCCGATCTGCCGGAGCCTTGTTGCGAACCCCGGAAAATTGTCCTTCCCGACGGCAGTGTCATAACCGCGCCGGTGTTTTCCCGGCAGGAGCTGACCCCGGGATGCCATTTGCCATCGCCGTCGGTGATGGTGCAGTATGACACGGTGATCCTTGTGCCTCCCCGGTGGAGGGCCACGGTTGATCCCTGGGAGAATATCATAATGGAGCTTGAAACATGAACCTGGCCATAAGGCTGGAAGTATTCAACAATGTGCTGTCGGGCATCGCCGAGGAGATGGGAACCCGGCTCATGCGAAGCGCTTATTCTGCCAACATAAAAGAACGGCGGGATTATTCATGCGCCATTTTTGACGGGGACGGCGTTCTAACTGCCCAGGCAGCTCATATACCGGTACACCTGGGATCCATGCCCCTGTTAGTGGAGAAGATTCTGGAGGAGTTTGATCCCGGGCCCGGGGATCTGATTATCGCCAACGATCCCTTCAGGGGAGGCACTCACCTGCCGGATATTACCCTTGTGGCCCCGGTGTTTGTCGATGGCAGGCGTTGGGGATTTGCCGCAGCCCGGGCACATCATTCCGATGTGGGAGGAATGTCCCCGGGATCCATGCCCCACAGCCGGGAGATATATCAGGAAGGGATAATCATTCCTCCCCTTTTTCTGAAACGGAATGGACAGATGAACCGGGAGCTTTTATCCCTCATCATATCCAATACCCGGAATCCTGATGAGCGCACCGGTGATCTTCTGGCCCAGGAGGCGGCCCTTGTCACTGCCCGGGAGAGGATTGAATGGATGGCGGGGGTGTATGGGTTTGATGAATCCCTGGCCCTGTGCCGGGAATTGCTGGACTACTCAGAACGGCTTACCCGGGGAGGGTTGTCGGAGCTGGGTAACGGCACAGCCTCGGCGGTGGATTATCTTGAAGGACTCCACAAGGACATCCCCATTAAAGTCCTGATCAATTTGATGGAGGATTCTGTGTCAGTTGACTTTGCCGGGACAGCTCCTCAGCAGGAGGCCAACTTCAACGCTCCCCTGCCGGTGACCATGGCGGCGGTCTATTATACATTCCGCTGTCTTCTGGGGGATCATATCCCTGCTAACGGGGGATGCTTCCGGCCTATCACCGTTAGAGTGCCTTCCGGCTGTCTTCTAAATGCCCAGCCCCCTTTCGGAGTTTGCGCCGGAAATGTGGAAACTTCTCAACGGGTGGTGGACGTTCTGCTTCTGGCCTTGTCAGAACTCCTTCCCCATCGGATTCCCTCAGCATCCTGCGGATCCATGAACAACGTGGCCATCGGCGGATACCGGGGACAGGAGGAAGGCAGTTTTGCCTATTACGAAACCATCGGCGGGGGTACCGGCGGCGGGCCTAATTATCCGGGCCTTCATGGAGTCCACAGCCACATGACCAATACCCGGAATACCCCGGTGGAAGTGCTGGAAAACACATATCCCTTCATGATTACCCGTTACTGCATCAGGGAAGGATCCGGGGGCGCAGGCAAAAACCCCGGCGGTAACGGCATTATCCGGGAGTATCTTTTTAATGCGCCATGCCAGGTGTCCCTGGCCACGGAACGCCGTCGCCGTCAACCATGGGGACTCGAGGGAGGATCTCCCGGCGCCAGGGGAATCAACCGGCACTTTGACAGCACCACGGGTCATTTGACAGAGATTCCCGGCAAGACAACCATTGGGATGAATACCGGAGATCGTCTTGTCATCGAAACTCCCGGAGGCGGAGGTTGGGGATCCCCTGATGGGGATAAAGATGAAGGGGCCTGATTACTCCCTGGAAGTTGTGTCGTCGGTTTCCCGGTCAAATTCCGTCACTTCGGCGACTTTTTCCGTGAGGATGGCAGTTGCGTCGGGGCATTGATCCGGCGTGAATATCACCGGCTGTCCTGCCCGGAGAATCAATCGGGTCTTTCCGGGAGGATTCTTTAAATATGATATTCCCACAGGCACGAAGGGGATTTCCAATTTTATTTTTCTCTGCAGTTGAACCATCATCTCTATGAACCCCTTCTTGAAAGGCCCCATTCTGCCGGGGACCACCTGTCCTTCAGGGAATACCACGATTTTGCCCCCTTCTTTAATCAGCCGGTGGACTGTTTTGAAGGTGGATAGAAACCGGGCCGGCTTTTCCCGATCCAGGGGTAAGGCTCCCAGGGCCTTGATCGACCAAGCAGTGAAGGGAGCCAGAAACCGGCCGATTTTTTCCTTTCGAGTCCCCTTATAATCCCCCAGGAGGTTTTCAAACAGTTCGTATTTTGCAAGATATGTGGGATGACCGGGAAAACCCGAAAGGGTTGCAAAGAGATCCATCCAGGACTGGTGTTTGCATATGAGGATGGCAGGGCCTTCCGGCGGGATATTCTCCAGGCCCTCAACGACAAATTCGTGCAGAATATAAAGAACCGGGCGCATCAGTCCCCATTCCACCAGTTTGCAGTACCAGGGAATTATATTTATGTTGACTGGTTTTATTCTTTTCCTGTCCATCGGCTTATTTCTTTGTATAATTTGCTTTTTCTCACCTGGGGAGTGACGGCCTTGCCATGGCAGTCAAATATTCCGTCGCCTTTTACCTGGTATTTTTCTTCCATATCCACAAAAAACGCAGTAAATGCAATCTCCCGGTCACCGGCTTTTACCCGGCATTTTTCATGGGCTGTGCCCGACTGAACCAGTTTGAGATCCTTTACATTGTCCCAGGGGATGAAAGTTTTTCTGAAGCCGGATTTATAAAGAATGCCGTCCTTGTCGGTGATTATGCGGGTGTTTCTCTTGGTTTCTGACATTATGCCCATCATGGCAATCATCAGCAGACCGAAGGCCATATTGACGAAGGCTTTGCTGTCCGCCTGTTTCTTCTGTCGAATATAGGCTTCCGGCGATATTTCAGCTTTTCTGGCTTCCAGGGACCTGTATGGTATCAATATTGAGGCTATGACAATCCCTGCCACGAAGACGGACATTATCACAACAAGCCTTCGATACCGGGAATGGTTCACAAGGATATTATAAAATACTTTTTTCATAATCAGAAATCCCTGAATTTCAAGATAAGATATACTTTTGATTCCCTGACTTCCATTTCCTCTATGAAAAAGGGAAGCTTCAACCGGGAAGGTTCTGTCTGGAGGAGCCGGTTGATCCTTGCAATGGCGCGATCTTTGAATTTTCGCGCATTCTTGAGCCGGCCTACGGAAATCTGATGAATATCCATCTCAAATCGGTAATCTTTTATTCGAGGCTCTCCATGGAGGGTTACATTAAAAAATACCCTGGAACCGAAGGGGATGGAATAAGAGATCCTGGCCCTGTCACCACTGGGGACCAGGCTTAACCGGGCCAGTCCGTCGGTGCTGGTGGCAGGCTTCATTCGAGATAGCAGGTTGTTCAGCTGTTCCCCGGTGAGGGTTAATTCAAAACGGTTGTTGCCCTCTCCCTCGGGGTCTTCCTGATGCACTGTCAGGGCAGAGTTGTAGCTGTCGATAAGGTTCTGCATCTGTCGGCTTTCTTCTGGGTCCAACTTTTCCAGTGAATACTCCACCGGCTCCCGGGAGAGCAGGTCCCGTTCAACAAACCTGATGGTGACAAGGGAAACAATAAAAAGGATCAAAAAAATCAGCCCGGCTGTTGTGAAAATAAAGCTCATCAGCCGGCGTTTTCGGATACCCCCGGGCCGGGGGCCTCCATATATCCGGGCATCAATCTGCCGGGTTATATCCTGGAATTTATTCAATTCCTGTGGATCAACGCCATCTCCAACAGAACCTCCAGACTTGCCGGATCTGTGGTCATCGGGATGTTCCTCGGGGTTGCCTCCGGGAATGTCCGGTCTTTGCCCATGGCTGTCCTGTTTCTGACACATCTACATAACCCCGGCAATTTGATTGGTGAGCTTTAAGTTTTTCCACCGGTCAACAGCGATACGGCAGTTCTCAAAGGCCATCTCCCGGGGAAGCTCACCGGGCAGAAACCATCGGATCATATCCACATCGCTTTTTGGAGATTCACTCCCTCCTATTGCTTCTGCCAGATAATGAAAATTCAAGGTGCTGACTCCTGTATCGCCGTATGTGTCCATGTGAATTCCCATCAACCTGGTAATTTGAACCTCAAGGCCGGTTTCTTCCCGTATTTCCCGCCGTGCTCCCTCCTGGGGATGTTCTCCGTCTTCCAGGAATCCTCCCGGGAGATCCCACCAGCCCCGGAAAGGTTCTATTCCCCGGCGGGTCAGCATCAGACGGCCTTCTTTTTCCACTAACACCGCAACACAGGGCTTGGAGTTAATGTAAAGAATCCCGTCGCACTTATTACATACAAGCCTCTGTCGGTGCTCCCGCATCTTGGTGGTCAAGTTTCCTCCGCATGACGGGCAGAATTTGTATCGGGTCATATCTTTCTCCCTTGTTGTATTAAAATACCGAAAGCTGTTTTATCAGATTTTCATGGGGTGCTCTTAAGCAGATTAATTATATCAAACCCTTCAGAAAATGACAATGACGGGGAATAGTCACAACCTCCATCCACGCTGATCAGGTGTGTTCCCACAAAAAAACCTGCAGGGGATAAGTTTTCGAAGGATTCGGGTTTGCCGGGAAGAAATGATGACTGGTCTGTTGACTCCCCTGGGGGGTATCTTCACCAAAGGCGCATGTTCATTGTATATCAAACATCTGGAAATGAGCGGGTTTAAATCTTTTTCCGACCGGACAACAGTTGATCTGATGCCCGGGATTAACTGTGTTGTGGGCCCCAATGGATGTGGAAAGAGCAATATTTTGGATGCGGTTCGCTGGGTCCTTGGCGAACAGAAATACAGCCTGATGCGGAGCAAGACCTCCGAGGAGGTGATATTTGCCGGAACAGGAAAACGGAAGCCCCAGGGAATGGCCCAGGTATCAGTTGTTTTTGACAACGAGGATCGCCTTATCCCCGTGGATGAACCCGAGGTATGCATCACCCGGCGGTTTTTCCGGGAAGGGGCGGGACAGTTCAAACTCAACGGCAAGAATGTCCGACTCCGGGACATTCACGAGATGCTGGCAGATACAGGCATCGGTTCCGGGGCATTGTTCATCCTTTCAAATCAGGAAATTGACCGCATCCTGAGTCCTAACTCCGATGAGCGCCGTTCAATATTGGAAGAAACTGCCGGGGTTAATAAATATCAGTTCAGAAAAAAAGAAACCCTGCGGAAACTCCAGTCCACCAGGGAAAATATTGCCCGGCTCAACGACATTTTGCAGGAAGTGACCCGTCAGCTGGAAATCAGCCAGCGACAGCTGAACCGGCTGGAAAAATACCGCAAGGTGAAATCCCGGCTTTCTCAGCTGGAAATTGAACTGATTCACCGGGATATGGAAGAATTAAAAACCCGCCGACGGGAGATTGAACAACTGGGCCAGGAGCTGGCCCGGGAGAAGGAGGAGCTTGCCCTCAGGGTTGAACGGCAGAATTATCTGGTGGAGTCAAAATCTCGGGAGATGGATCATGTCCGGGATGAGATGGAACGTGAACGGGAAGCCCTGCAGAAGGTGAGTCTGGAAGAGGAGAAGCTCCGGGGAAGCGAAGACCTTGTGGGGGAAAGAATCCGCCAGGGGGAGGCAGCCCTTGGGGAATACCGTTGGGGGATTGACCGGATTAATAAACGGATGGCAGACATCAGGAAATCCATGGAACGGGATGGGGAAAGCCTG
>CAYNGH010000110.1:0-11435 GCA_964396845.1 uncultured bacterium
ACCATTGCCGCGTATAATGTAGGCCCATACGGGGTTTCCAACGGCATCCCTTCCTATGGGTGGCAGTTTGTCAGAAAAGTTCGAAGCCGGATGCACTGGTGAGATATCCGGCTAAAATAAAATTCCCCGCTGTGCCGTGTAAAGTGTGGCTTAAAACCTGTCCACCAGGTGGCGACTCCTCTGTCCCCGGTAAATCAGGATTCCCTCTTTTATTTGCAAGAGGGCCTTCAACACATCACCGGGAGTAATGTCGCCAGAATTAACGATTAGCTTAAGTCCACATGATCTACTCGAACACCGCAGGGAATCTGATTACAATCATATCATATTTTGCCCGGTGATGCAACAGAAAAAATTTATGTAAACCAGGAATTCGGGAGGGTTGTATGATTTAATAATTAATGTCGAAGCAATCAAAGGGAAATCATTTTTTAGCAGGATGAAACAGCAACGAATAGAAAAATAATATCAGGAGAGAACAAGGAATTTAATTTGGAGGGTATCTGAATGGCACCACCGGTACGAAAAAGGACCCACAAGAAAAAAGCAAGCCGGCCAAAGAGTATTGAAAAACCCAGGGTTGCCATATACTGGGCTTCATCCTGTGGAGGATGTGAGATTGCTTTTCTGGAGATTGCCGAAAGAATTCTGGAATTTGCCGACAAGGCCCAGCTGATTTTCTGCCCCTGCCTGATGGATGTCAAATATGAAGACCTTAGAAATATGCCTGATGAACATATCGATGTGACCCTTTTTAACGGGGCCATCCGGTCCTCGGAGAATGAAGAAATGGCACAGTTGCTCCGGGACAAGAGCAAGATTCTCATTGCTTACGGTTCCTGCGCATATGAGGGATGTATTCCTGCCCTGGCCAACCTGACTGACAGGGAGAAGCTCCTGAATTTTGTTTATTGCAGTTCTCCCTCGGTTGACAACAGCCAGCAGACAACCCCGCAACAGCAGTATCAGGTCCGGGAAGGTCACCTGGAGCTACCCGGCTTTTACGACTGGGTAATGTCCCTGGGCCAGGTGGTGGATGTAGATTATATTGTGCCGGGATGTCCACCTGCTCCGGTTACCACAAACAAGCTCCTGGACGCCCTTTTCTCTGGAAATCTCCCTGCCAGGGGCTCCATTATTGGGGCCAGCATGAAAAGCCTCTGCGATGAATGTGATCGGGAAAGAAAAGAGAAGAAAGTGTCCCGTTTCAAGCGACCTCACCTGGACACTATCGATTCCGAGGAATGTCTGCTGGACCAGGGTTTTCTTTGTTGCGGGCCTGCCACCAGGGGAGGTTGCGGTGCCCTTTGTCCCACCGCCAATATGCCCTGCATCGGCTGTTACGGCCCTCTGGACGAGGTGGAGGACTTCGCATCAAAAATGATTGGTGTTGCCGCGTCGGTGCTGGATTGTCAGGATGAAGAGGATGTAAAATCTGCCGTGGCAGAGCTTGTGGATCCTGCGGGATACTTCAACAAGTTTTCCGGGGCTGGTTCTCTTTTGTTCAACAGGCTAAAATAATTAAAAAGCAAGAGGTATTCATAAATGAAAAAAATCTCCATATATCCCATAACCCGTCTGGATGGGCATGGCAAGATATAAATTTTTCTAACCGACCGGGGCGAGGTGGAAAACACCTATTTCATGGTGCCGGAACTCCGTGGTTTCGAGGTATTCTGCCAGGGCCGGCCCATCGAGGATATGCCCACCATCACTTCCCGGATATGCGGTGTATGCCCTGAGGCTCACCTGATGGCAGCATCCAAGGCTGGAGATGCTGCTTACGGGGTGGAGGTGCCCCGCACCGGCAGGCTGATTCGGGAGATGCAATACTCGGCTTTTTATGTGGGGGATCATACCACTCATTTTTATGCCCTGGGAGGGCCTGATTTTATCGTGGGGCCTGATGCCCCGCCCCAGGAGAGAAATATCCTGGGGGTAGTCAAAAAAGTCGGTGTGGAAATCGGCGGTAAGGTGATAAAAACCCGCCGGCTGATGCACGAGGTGATGAATATTCTCGGGGGCAAGTCGATTCATCCCTGCAATTCAATTCCCGGCGGTGTTTCCAAGGGGATAAACCAGGAGGATCATAAACGGCTGGTGGAGATAGCCGACTGGTTTGTGGAGTTCGGGCAGTTCTCCCTGGATATATTCCACAAGGTGGTGTTGGGCAATAAAGAATATGTGGATCTTATTACCGGAGATATTTATTCTCACAAAACCCATTCCATGGGGACCGTCGATGAGAATAACCGGGTTAACTTCTATGATGGGATGATCCGGATTGTTGACACCCTGGGCAAGGAGATCCACAGGTATCATCCAAAAGATTACCTGTCATACATCGGCGAACATGTGGAGCCGTGGACATATCTCAAGTATCCCTTCATCAAATCCATCGGCTGGAAAGGTTTTGTGGACGGTCAGGACAGCGGAATTTACAAGGCGACTCCCCTGTCCCGGCTTAATGCCGCCGATGGCATGGCCACTCCCCTGGCTCAGGAGGAATATGAACGATTCTATGAAACCCTGGGAGGCAAACCGGTCCATGCAACCCTTGCCACCCACTGGGCCCGGCTCATTGAGCTTATGTATGCTGCAGAAAGAATGAAAGAACTACTGAATGACCCCGACATCACCGGGGATAATTACCGAGCCATTCCCCAGAGCATCCCCACCGAGGGAGTCGGTTCTGTGGAAGCTCCCCGGGGAACCCTGACCCATCACTATAAAACCGACAGACAGGGCAGGATCACCTTTGCCAATCTGATTGTGGGGACCACCAACAATTATGGTGCCATCTCCCTGTCTTTAAACAAAGCCGCCAGTAAAATCATCCAGAAGGGCAAAAAAGTGACCGAAGGGGCTTTGAACATGATCGAGATGGCATTCCGGGCATATGATCCTTGTCTTTCCTGCGCCACCCATACCCTGCCGGGCCAGATGCCCATAACATTAGTCATTCGGAACCATCATGGAAAAATTGTTGATACAATAAGCCGTTGATTGGCTTTTGCTGAAGAACCGATTTTCATGCCGGCCCGGGTTGGCCGGCTTTTTCTTTTTATTGCAGGTTAACTGTCAGGGGAGGCATGTTGAGATCGTGGAGAACGATGCTGGCAGGCCGGGCATCAACGGGGATTTCATAGACCAGATAGCCGGTTATCATTCCGCCGGGGCGGAGAACCACCAGCCAGAAATTGCTCAGGTTCTCGATGGCTTCGTGGGTGTTGTTGCCGTTGTCCATCAGGGAGAGTTTTCCCGAGTAAACCTGAAGCTCCCCGGATATGTTCTGCTGGGAAAGATACACTATCAGAAACTTGTGCCCAGGCTTCGGTTTGTAGTGATCCTTGATTTTCATGGAATCTTCCAGGTTGGATACTGTGACCCGGAAGACCTGATTGGCCTCACTCCTGGGGATGAAAGCGTCCATAACCGGTGCAGATGTGGGCTCTGGTTCGGGTTCCGGGGGACTCAGTCGGGGAGGTATGGGAGTCCCGGTGGGATCCAGAAAACTATGGCGGACTTCTGCTTCTCTGCCGGGGGATGTGTGAAATTCCCCTTTCCACCTTTTGTCCTCCAACTGCATAACCACCACATGCCGGCCTGATTCCAGCTCCCGCAGGGTCAGGGGAGTATGGCCATATTCCCTTCCGTCAACAAAGACTCTTGCCCCGGCTGGCTCTGACTCTATCCGGACAATTCCTCGATCTTCACCCCTGACTGTGGGGGTTTCTTCGGAAGGAGGCCCTGTTATTCTCTCCACCAGGCCCCGGGCGTTGTTTTCCAAATCTTTGGGATCTACCACCTTCATGTGAACTTTCAGGGGCACCTGTCCCCGCACTGCAACAATCCCTACAAAGAGGATATCATCTCTCTTGATTCCCAGTTTATCCTGGCAGTATTCTCTTACCCTGCTGTCATTGTAATCATAAACCAGAATCGGCATGGTGGAAGCACTGTGGCCGGATTTCTGCCGGTAGTATGCCAGATATTTTTTCAGGGCATCAGTTCTTTGCATCATGTCAGCGTTGGCAGAATCAGTAACCACCAGAATTCCCTTCTGGGATGTCTGGGCCACAACAGTAATTACCGGCAACATCAAGGTTAATATGATAAATAATAGAAAAAAAACTGACTTTCTGGTTATACCTGTCATTGTTCCAATAATCCCCTTGCGGATAGTTTGTTTAATTATGATTAAATTACCGTTTCTGTCTTGGCATATAAAATCCTTTAACCCCTGGTATTAATGACTGCCACTTTCTGAATTCCTGACAAAATCCCAATGATAAACTGCAAAAATCCCCCATCAAGCCTGACTGTTGACAGAAAGACATCATAGAATCACAGGAGCAGTTTCCCGCTGTTTATTTCATTATGAAAAATAGCACAATACCAGGCAGTTGAATTGTCAAGATATAGCTGATATTTTCAACAGATTCTCCGGGGCCATATCAGATAATAACAGGCCAGATACTATTTTGAAAAACCCTCGTGGTCTGACCTGATTTAGTCCGGGGATCTTTTCATTTATTGGTCTGGTATGGAGGAAAAAGAATTTATGTAGGAAAATAACCGTGTGCCGGGTTTTTTTAAAAAATTCCCCGGCTTATATTGGTTTGAAATTTTCTATATTATATGAGCACTGAACAGTCACATATTGCCATTCCTCCGGATGTTGAGTCCTTTCTCCGGGGAGTTAATCACCGCGATGGCCTGAATCCTTCGCAAATGGAAGAATCCCGCAGGAGGTTCGGTTGCAATACCCTCACCCCCCCTGAGCGAAGACCCCTGTGGCTGCAGTTTCTCGACAAGTTCAAGGATCCCACCATCATTCTCCTGTCAGTGGCCGCAGCCATCTCCCTTGTGATAGGTGTTTATCACGGCAGTTTTGTTGAGAGCATCGGCATATTCATCGCCATTTTCCTGGCCACCGGGGTTTCTTTTTACAGTGAGCTTAAAAGCAATCGTGAGTTTGACCTTTTAAACCAGATTAAGGATGAAAAAGCCAAGGTGATCCGATCCCACAGTTTTATAACCATACCTGTGGGGGATCTGGCGGTGGGTGATGTGGTGATTGTTGAGATGGGAGATATGATTCCCGCTGACGGGAGAGTAATCAAAACAGTAGGGCTTTTCGTTGATGAATCTCTTCTCACCGGCGAATCAGCCTCGGTGGAAAAATTCGTCGATGCCGATATAACTGACGAAGATGGCAGTTTTTATCGGAATATGGTTTACCGGGGGACCCTGGTGTCCGACGGTTCCGGCCGTTTCATGGTGACAGCCGTCGGGGATTCCACCGAGATGGGTAAAATCGCCAAATCCCTGGGAGAAGAAACCCAGCCCCAGACCCCCCTTGGGGAGAGGTTGGAAGTCCTGAGCCGGCAAATCGGTTATGTGGGTTTCACCATGGCCACCCTGATATTCTTCGTCCTGTTGTTTGTGAACTTCAGCCGGGGAAGCCTGACGGGATGGAATATGACAACCCTGGAAACCCTGATTTCCTACTTTACTGTATCAGTGGCGGTAGTTGTAATGGCGGTTCCCGAGGGTCTGCCCATGATGGTTTCCCTGAGTCTTGCCCTTAATATGCGCAAGATGACCGCTGCCAAATGCCTGGTAAAAAAATTGGAAGCATCAGAAACCATCGGCGCAGTTACGGTAATATGCTCCGACAAGACCGGCACTCTCACCCAGAATAAAATGAAACCCATATGGTTCTACCTGTCGGGAGAACAGATGGATCGGGAGGGACTGGAGAGTTTTATCGACAGGGATGAATGGAAAAGCATCATTATGAACTCTGCCGTCAACTCCACCGCCCACCTGGAGTTTCAAAACGGCACATATCGGCCCATAGGCAACGCCACTGAAGGTGCTCTCCTGGGACTGCTCCATGAGCTGGGGGAGAATTACCTCAATCATCGCAGTGAAACGGAGATTATCCGGCAGATACCCTTTTCATCAGATCGGAAACGGATGATTACCCTGGTCAACAGTCAGGTAAACTGTCGCTGTTATGAAAAGGGTGCCCCGTCAATCCTGTTGCAGAAGTGCTCCCACATCATGATCCGGGGTGAGAAACATCCCATTGAAGAATACCGGGAAAACATCGACAAGGTCCTGGAAGAAGCTTCCCGGAATGCATACCGGGTTCTTGCCTTTACAGAAAAAACTGTGAATCACTCCTGCACAAAGAACCTGAAGGAGTGGGACGAGGCATCGGATTTCGTTCTGACAGGGCTGGTGGGGATATGGGATCCCCTGCGCCCCAGGGTGTTTGAATCGGTGGAGGCTTGTCATAATGCAGGCATCGATGTGAAGATGATTACCGGTGATGATATCCGCACTGCCCGATCCATTGCTAAAGAGTGTAAAATCCTGAAATATGATGACGATATCGCCCTTTCCCAGCAGGAGTTTGAAGCTCTATCCGACGACGAGTTAAGGGAAAAGATTGACAGGATCAAGGTTCTTGCCCGATCTCGGCCTTCAGACAAGCTCCGGCTGGTGAAAATCCTCCATACCCGCCGGGAGGTGGTAGGGATGACCGGCGACGGCACCAATGACGCTCCCGCCCTGTCCCAGGCTGATGTGGGAATAGCCATGGGAGAAAGCGGAACCCAGGTGGCCAAGGAAGCCAGTGATATTATCATATTGGATGACCGGTTCGATTCCATCGTCAGCGGGATCCTGTGGGGCAGGACCATATATGAAAACATTCAGCGGTTGATTCAGTTTCAGCTGACGGTTAATGTGGTGGCCCTGATTGTGGCTTTTGTCGGCCCCCTGGTGGGAAGAAACCTCCTCCCTCTGACGGTGGTTCAGCTTCTTTGGGTCAATATCATAATGGACACCTTTGCTGCCATGGCCCTGTCCACGGAACCCCCCAGGGATGATACCCTCAGACGCTGTCCCCGGAAAAGGGACGAACATATCATCACCCCTTACATGGCGGTATTTATCGGCATTATCGGTTTGTTCATGACGATAATCATGCTGATTCTTTTAACCACGGGATTTTTAGGAGGGGCTCCCGGTCTGGAGCAGTTGACGGTTTTGTTTACCACCTTCGTAATGTTCCAGTTTTGGAACATGTTCAGCTGTCGGAGTCTTACCCCGGGGCATTCTCCCTTCAAGGGGCTTCTGAAGAACCCGCCATTCCTTGTGATAGTTGGGATCATCTTTGCAGTTCAGGTTTTCGTGGTCAATTTTGGAGGGGAGTTATTCCGCACGGTGCCCATATCTCTTGAGCTTTGGATCAGGATTATTCTTTTCACCGCCACTGTTCTGCCGGTGGGTTATCTGGCCAAGTGGCTTTCATTCAGGTTTTTCGGGCCTGTTGAAAAATCCTGTCTTCGCCGGTGATATGAACAGGTAATTAGATACATCCGGGGAATCTATCAGTAAAGCCCGGTATCTGCCGGGAATGCAACCGGGAAGGAGATGGAGCATGAATACCATTGACGCTGTTATTGAACATCTGACCCCAGTCAACCAGGTGGAGGTTTTTTTACCCTCGGGAAAGGGCCACCAGATGGGAGATGTTGTTCATTTCCTCAAGGAAAATGACCAGATCCCCGATGAGTGCCGTTATGCCTTGCTGGGAGTCCCTGACAGGGAGGACATAAAACGAAGCAGAAACAACCTGGGCACTTCAGAACGGACCAGGGCCTTCAGGGGGACTTTTTACCGGATGTTCAATCATTTCCAGAAGTCCAGAGATTTTATGACGGACCTGGGAGATATGAAGATTCTTGATGATTCCACTGAAGAATCGATTCTTGCCAGCCTTGCCGGGCTGGTGGAATATCTTGTCAGCAGAAACATAACTCCCATCATCATTGGAGCTGATTCCCGAACGACTCTTTTTGGGATCAGGGGAATTCTTCAGTCTGCCAGATATGACCGGCTTGGTCTTCTCTGTTGTGATTCGTCGGTGTCGCTTTTGGAGGATAGGGAAGGGGAGAAACCTTTTATGGAGGAGTTTTCCTCGGTTTTTCCTGAGAATTCCGTCATCTTCTTTGGTGCTCGGCGTGCTCTGGTTTCTCCTCTGCTTTTTGAAACCATCGAAAAGCACAAGATCCGGCTCTTTTACAAGGACAAGATCCGCCAACTCCGACGGGATCTGCTCTTCGGGCTTAACAGCATTCAAGGGCCTGGTGAAGGGGTGATTTTCTCCTTCGACATGAACTCCTGCGATTCAGGATCTCTGCCTGGCAGTATGGATCCTCTTCCCGGCGGTTTTACTCCCGATGATGTTATCATGACTGCCAAAACCGCATCCCGTTATGCTTTTGTAAAATATCTTGACCTGGTGGGCTTGAATCCTGAAACTGACATCCGCAACGCCACATGCTCCATGGCAGCCCTGTTCCTGTTTTACTTTCTGTCGGAACGATAATCCAGATATTTCTGCTTTTTAAACAGCAAGGCCCACATTGAGGCATGCGGGTATTTGCACTTCTATCCATGCGAGGTATAGTTTGATGAAAATGGCCAAGTATATATTCATCGTGGGCGGTGTCATATCTGGGCTGGGCAAGGGCATAACCGCGGCATCGGTGGGCCGGCTCCTCTTGGGAAGGGGCCTGAAGGTGACCAACATCAAGATTGACGCTTATGTGAATGTGGACGCGGGCACCATGAACCCCACGGAGCATGGCGAGGTTTTCGTCACTGATGACGGCATTGAAACGGATCAGGATATCGGAAATTACGAAAGGTTTCTGAACAGCCGTCTTTCAAGAGCCAACTACGCCACCACCGGGCAGATATTCGGCTCGGTGATTCAGAAAGAACGCAACCTTGAATACCGGGGCAAGTGCGTCGAAGTGGTACCCCACATACCCCTGGAGATAATTACTCGCATTGAAAACGCCGCAGCCACCGACAATGCCGACGTGGTGATTATCGAAATCGGCGGGACTGTGGGAGAATATCAGAACATACTTTTCATCGAAGCTGCCCGCATGATGAAATACAAGACCCGCAACGATGTCATAACCATTCTGGTCAGTTATGTGCCGGTGCCCAAAGCCCTGGGAGAAATGAAAACAAAGCCGACCCAGTATGCATCCCGAACATTGAACGAATCTGGGATCCAGGCGGATATTATCATCTGCCGGGGGGATCGCCCCCTGGATGAACCCCGCCGTCAGAAGATTGCCAACCTTTGCAACATGCAGTCCACCGAGGATGTCATCTCTGCGCCGGATGTGGATAACATATACAGGGTGCCTATGATCCTCCGGGATCAGAAGCTGGATGATCTCATCTTAAAAAAACTTGGCATTCGCAGTGACACCGATGATCTTTCCCGGTGGCAGGGATTTCTGGACCGGGTTGAGAGCCTTAATGAAATTCTCACCATCGGAGTTCTGGGTAAATACTTTTCCACGGGGCAATTTGTTCTGGCGGATGTCTATGTATCAGTTATCGAGGCCATCCGCCATGGATGCTGGGAGGCGGGAGTCAACCCCCGGCTTGTGTGGCTGGACTCTGAGGATTACGAAAAGGATCCTTCCCGGCTTGAGGAGCTGAACCGGTGCCACGGCATTGTCATCCCCGGAGGATTCGGGTCCCGGGGTGTGGGTGGAATTATAAAAGCCATAGGCCATATCCGGGAAAACAAGATCCCCTTTCTGGGGATCTGCTATGGCATGCAGATGGCCGCGGTGGAGTTTGCCCGGAGTTGCTGTGGTATCTCCAATGCTCATACCTCTGAGATTAATCCCCAGACCCCCGAGGCGGTAATCCACCTGATGCCGGATCAGCAGAAAAAGATAATGGGAGAAGGCTACGGGGCCACCATGCGCCTGGGAGGTTATCCCTGTTGCCTGAAACAGGGAACCATGGCCCGGGACATATACGGCACTGACATGATCCGGGAACGCCACCGGCACCGGTATGAATTTAACAACCGCTACCGGGAGATCATGGAAGAAAAGGGGATGGTCATATCGGGCACATCTCCCCGAGGTGAGCTGGTGGAGATAATCGAGCTGAAGCAGGGGATCCACCCGTTCTTTATAGGAGTTCAATTCCACCCGGAATTCCAGTCGGCCCCTTTGAAACCTCACCGGCTCTTCACTGCCCTGGCCCGGGCATCTCTGGGCCGATGCCGGGGAGAAGTTCTGCCAGTGAATGCATCGACCCCATAATCTGTCAGGATTTAACAAGTTTTACATAAGATGTTTACAACCCTTCAACCATTTTAACATCTGCCTGTGTTACATTGTGGTTGTCAAGGGTTTTAAATAATAAATCAGGAGGAATTAACATGAATAACATAACATCAGCAGAGTTTAACAGGCAGAATAACGTGATATTCAGGGCAAAGATAGGTAAGCTTTTAGACAGCATGAAAGGCCCCGCAAAGCTTACCGGCAAAGATATTGACAAGTTGAAGTATGACGGGTTCGACCTGGACTATATCGATGTAAACAGCAACGGCAGGGCGGATTTCAATGCCTCACAGAGTGAGTATGTCACCCGGATTACATATTTTGATGTGACAGAACCCATACTGTCCAAGCCCTATCAGCCTTTCAAGGAAGCAGCTGAAAGAAGAAATATTGAAATCCTCAAAAGTGATAAATTGTCGGACCTTGAGGTTAATGGTCTTTATTTATCAACAAAAAGGCCTTCTTCCCTCAAAGATAGAGCTCTCTTCGGGGTTTATTCGAAAGACTCCAGGCCCTTGAGTGAGGCGGTAAAGGATATTGATCCCCTGGCAGGGAACAACTGGGCCATTGACGTGACAAGAGATGAATTTGTAATATATGAACCAAAAAAATAACAGTTAACCATCATCTTAAAAACAACAAAACCCGGCGAAGAAAAACGTCGGGTTTTGTTATGTTTGGCTCCCTGTTGCCGGGGCATCTCTGGGCCGATGCCGGGGAGAGGTTCTGCCAGAAGATTCAGCAATCTCAGATTCTATCGAGAGTTAACAATTTCGGTATTTAATGTTAACAAAGATTTCATCACTTTAACATTTAGTTGTATTATAATTTAATCAACAGCTCGGCACAAAAGCCGAAATTGACAGGAGGATATAATGGAAATAAGAAAAGAATTCAATATAGTAAGAAACGAGCACGAGGGTCAAAAATTCGGAGCATCCCACGTGGACTTCAACAATAACGGCCAGGCGGACAGTTATGAACCCACCTTGAGATTCATGACAGACCACCGGAACAATCCCACTATTGCAGGCACCGAGTTCACCCCTCTCCCCAGGGGATTCAACGAGGCAGTGGCAAAATACCATAAGACAGGGGAATTGGAACTGGGGCTCAATGAACTCAGGGAGAATGTCCGTTTTGAATACAAGGCCAATGTATTCGGCAATGAGCCTGCTTCCAAGAGCATCGACGACATCTTCGGAACTCAAAATCCCGATGGAACACTTAATGAATTGACGG
>CAYNGH010000111.1:0-11215 GCA_964396845.1 uncultured bacterium
CACTGATAACTCTATTTCCGGTAGAACCCTTACCATTGATCCTTTGAATCCTCTGGCATATGGAACCACATACACCGTGACTGTCCCTACGGGGGCGGTGGACGGAGTCCGGGCCATGGCAGAAGACCTGGTGTTCAGCTTTACCACTGCTGAGATTGGGGAAAAATACGCAATGATAATTTCCAATAGTGGACCGTGGGGTTACATTGGTTATTACCAGGCGTTGATGAACACTGCATTTGGTGAAGACAACTGGGATCAGCTTAATATTTACACTGTTGACGCCACTCCCTTCTCTTCTGGAGAGTATGGGTTCATATACCTGGAAGGTAGCGACGACGATACGGCACAACTGAACACTTACCTTGATCAGCATATTGATGTCATTGAAAATTACGTGTCCAGCGGTGGACGGCTTTTTATCAATGCAGCATCTCAAGGCCCAAATGTAAGTGCGCCTTTTGGGGTTCTTATTGAATTTGATTATTTTATGGGCTCAGTAACTGCTACAGATGAGAATCACCCCATATTCACTGGGCCTGCCCTGCCCACAGCAACTGCGATGACAGCTATGGACTATGCTCATAACCGGGTTGTTGGAGATGACCTGACGCCAATTCTGGTTAACTCTTCAATCCCGGGGAATTCCTGCCTTTCAGAGAGTCTTCAGGGTAACGGGTTCATAATATACGGAGGGATAACTTCTAATTACTTTCATAACCCGAAACCTCAGGCAAGCAATGTGTATGCCAATATCCTCAGCTACTGTGCGGGACTCTGGCCCGCTCCGGTTGAGTAAAAAGAACATACATACAACCAAAAACCCCCGGCAGGCACTCCGCCCCGGGGGTTTTCTTTTTGATCTTGAGAACACTCCAGCATCCCACAGGCAAGGCATATGAGAAATCATTCTGATGTCTTTGGTTATTTCAACGACGACAGTTCATTCAGGGCTGTCGCCTCGATTTTTTAACAAAGTCGTCCTTGCCGTTACAGTATCGCTCCATATTGTTCCGGCAATTTTTGGCGATTTTTTTCTTCAATTCGCCATATTCCCAGGCGATCCGGGGGTGAATCCGGAGGTAATCACGAAAGGCCAAATGCCTCACCAGATTGAAATCCCCCCTGGCAAAGGCATGGATATGATGAGTCCGATCCTCCCCTCCTTTTATGAAGTATCTTCTCCCGGCAATTCCATACTCACCCCTGGGTTCATAACCCTTGGATATCATCTGAGGGTTGAGCCGGTCAAGGGCTTCCAGGCTGGTCACTTCCATGAGGATGTCGATTATCGGTTTGGCGGCCAGACCGGGAACCGCAGTGCTTCCGATGTGGTGGATTTTTATGGCCACATCACTCAGAATCTGGCCCAGCATTTTTCTCTCTGCTTCAAACTTTTCCCGCCAGACAGGATCGTAGTCTATGACCTCAATTATTCTCACAGGGCAAACACCTCAAAATCAAATTAAATCCTTCGCTTATGAGGGAACCTTGTTTGATCAGCTGAAGGGACGATTATAAATGTAAAAAGCCTGATATAGAAAATTATTGAAACTGCCCGCTGTCCTTATGCTTCCGTGTCGGGCTTGTCGGCGTTCTTCGCCTTATCTATTCCTGTGGCGACAATCTCCTTGACTGTTTTGCCCGCCACGTTAATAATGTTGGGCATGCTTTCAAAAATTGTTTCCAATCCCTTGCCCCGGTTGATGCTAAGAAGGTTCACTTCGTTTTCCCTGGCCACCAGGAAAGCCACCGGCTGAACCTTTATGCCTCCTCCTCCACCACCGCTACCGTCAGTGCCTTTTTCCTGGTCGCCGGCTCCCCGGCCCATGCCGAAGCCCATGCAAACAGAGATTACCGGCACCACCGTAAATTCCCCCATCTTGAATTCCTTGCCGATTACAGTTTCCGTGCGTCCCAGTTTCTCCATAACCTCAGAGATAGTCGCAGGAATATTGTCGCCAGAAATACTCATTTTTCAGATCCCCTTTCATTTGTTTTCTTTTGGATAGTTTCCCTGTCCCGCTGATATTCCCTGTATAATCTGTAAAGTCGCAGCAGGGGCAAAGTCAGCACAAATATTGCTCCCTGAAGGAGAAGTCCCCCAGGGACCACCTGAACCCGGGCCTTGAGATAACCTTCGTCGATAAAATTTGGAACCAGATGAAACCTTTCGCTGGCCATGGGCCACAGGACCCCTGAAAGAATCCCATCCATAAAAGGGTCCCCCAGACAGAAGGTCCCCCGGAGGTAACTCAGACGAAACTGGCAAACCAGACCCTTGAGCAACCTGCCGGTCTTTTGAATCACCAGCCGGATCAATTCCGACTCCCGACAAAGCATCTTCAAGATTTTTCTGGGAAAGGGGTGTGATTTTTCTTCTTCCTTCTCGGGGTCCGGCGGAATCTCTTCCCGGTGGCTTTTCTGATCCAGCTTCCAGATTCCCTTTCGGCCCAGGATGCTGTATTCCAGAGATTTTTCACCCTTTCCCGGCCTCAGGCGGCCCATTCCACCCAGAAAAGTGATCCGGTAAAGCTCCCGGGAAGTGTCCACCACCAGAACCACCGGCACCAGCAGAAAAAGCAACACCACCAGGAGAAAAAGCAACATCACCAGGAGAACAACCCCTGCCACAATCAGTAATATGTTCCAAAGAATCGACAAATGTCATGCCTCCATGATTATCTATACGTTAATCCCATACAACCTCCTCCCAGCAGGACTGGACATCCCCCGGACTGATGGATTTAAAGAAAAGAACGGGAAACAGTTTTGAGAATTTTCAAGAAACAGTTGACGAAACAGATTGTTTATGTGATAATTATTCAAAATGTTGAGGCTTACCTCGGCTCACAGGGAAACCTCAACATTATGAGGTTCAGCAGTTATCCCGAGATGGAAGATGGTTTCAAATCCATATTAGGTTGACAGTATTCTTTGAAATGAATCGGAGAACAAAATAATGAAGCAGTGGTATGAAAAATTATTTGAGAATTTTGGGGAACAGTATGACAGCGAGTGTTATACTCAGGGGACTGCCGGTGAATGCGACTTCATCGAAAAGGAACTGCAATATGACAAGACCCTGAAAATTATCGATATTGGATGTGGAACCGGCAGGCATTCAATTGAGCTTTCCAAAAGAGGGTATGACATTACAGGGATCGATCTCTCGGAATCACAGATTAAAAAAGCCAGAGAGAAAGCAGAAAAGAACAGCCTCAACATTGTTTTTTTACGATATGATGCCAGATGCCTGCCCTATGAAAACCAGTTTGATGCTGCCATTATGCTTTGCGAAGGGGGTTTTCCCCTTATGGAAACAGACGAGATGAATTTTGAGATATTAAAAAATGTCACAAAATCATTAAAAAGCCCTGGCAGGATAATCTTCACAACCCTCAATGGCCTGTTTCCACTCTTTAATTCCATCAATGATTTTCATAAAGGGAGCATAAAAAATGATGGAGCAGCTTACAGGAGCCAAAATTTTGATCTGATGACTTTCAGGGACTATAATATAACCACATTTACTGATGACCAGGGAGTTGAACATAAACTTGAGTGCAATGAAAGGTATTATATTCCATGTGAAATTACATGGCTTCTGAAATCCCTGGATTACAAAAAAATTGGAATATTCGGAGCAAAGCTGGGAGCCTTTTCAAGGGAAGACAAGCTGAAAACAGATGACTTTGAAATGCTTGTTGTAGCTGAAAAATAAAAGAGAAGGAATCCATGCATTCCCGGCTTGAACTATATTTAATACAAACATACAAAGTGAATAATGTGGGAGGATGATTATGCGACGAAGTGTAACCTTGATTTTCATGCTTTTACTGGCTTCTGCAGTGGGGGGCTTCTTTTTGTCGGGATGCTCCACCGGAACATCTGATGATGCAGAAACTGCTGTTTTCGGAGTTCCCGGGGTGGAATCCTCGGGTCTTTACCGCTTTGAAAGGGTCTGGGGCGCTCAGGGAGATCAGCCGGGACAGTTCAGTATGCCCCAGGGTATTTATGCTGACAATGATCATGTTTATGTGGCTGAATATGGAAACAACCGGGTGCAGAAATTTGATTCCGAAGGAAATTTTATTACCCAGTGGGGAGCAGATAAATACAATCCCGGTGATTTCCTTGGGCCTACTGATATTACCGGTGATGCCCAGGGATATTTGTATGTTCTGGACATGAGAAGTGTGCAAAAATTTGACAGCGACGGGAATTTCATTGCCCAGTGGGCACTGCACCAGCTGGACAACGCCATGGGGCTGGCGGTGGATTCTGACGGCATTATACAGGTGACGGAGAATTCAGCAAATTGTATCCGGAAAATTGACCAGAGCGGTCAGTTTGTCGGCACCTGGGGTTTTGAAGGCTCCGGTGAGGGGCAGTTCAACCGTCCTTACGGGATTGCCTTTGGAGGCGATAATGTTCTTTTTGTCACTGATTTTATGAACGACAGGATTCAGAAGTATGACAATGACGGCAACTACCTGGGACAGCAATGGGGGAGCATAGGTTCGAGCCAGGGGCAGTTCCTGCGCCCCATGGGCTTGAATTTTCATCCCTCAGGGTTATTGTGCGTCGCTGATTACGGCAATCACCGGATTCAGGTCTTTGATGAAAATGGCCTCTTTATAGACAGCTTCGGTTCTGAAGGGAACGGCAACGGGCAGTTCTATGGCCCAAAGTCTGTTTGTTTCAATCCTGCAGGAGATATTTTTGTCGCAGATACCATTAACAACAGAGTCCAGAAATTCGTCCGCAACTGATCCAAAATAAGTTTTCCTGATTTTTAAGATTATTTCTGTCGGAATTTCCGTTTAATTTTCTTGAGTCGGGACAGGGTACTGTCCTGGCCCGGGGTTGATTTTTCAGAAGACAGATTGTCATCATCCGCCGGATCAGGCTGATGATGGACAGATTCAATTTCTTCTTCTTTAAAGGTTGCCGGCGTTATTGGGGTTTGACTTTCACCTCTCAGGGATTCTCTTCCGGGTACTGCCATCTTGGAGGAGCCGTCTTTTTCTATGGCGGACCTGAGTATTTCCATGGATTCTGTGTTGGAAACATCAGCCTTGAATCTTTCCCGCACTGCTTCCTTGCGGGCCAGCAACGCTCCCATGGTGCCGTGTTGAGGGATCGCTTCTTTATTCTTCGATGCGCCCTTCAATAATACAGCGAATTTGTCCTTGAGTTCTCTGGGCAGATAAACCCTCCTGAGGGCAATATCCAAGGGAAACAAAAGCAGGATCAGGAGGAGCAGTTCTCTCCATGTGGGCCTGGAATGATATGCCACCTGGCCGGTTTTTCGAAACACATCCCACTGGGTATCAATAACAGAACCTCCTGTGGCTGAGGCGATTTTTTCCAGCAGGTAGCGGTTGGTGGAGAAGTCCCTGTATTCTGGAGAATATGAAAGAGTGACTGTCTGGAGGTTTCCCTGGGGAGCTGAGCCATCAGTGTTGTTAAAGGTGTTGAGCATATAAGTTCCAACTTCTCCGGCTTCAAAATCAGCTTCATATCGCCCGCTTCCTGTCTGGGACAGAGGAAGGGTTCCGGATTTTCCCGAGGGAGATACTACCCGGACTGACAGGTCGAGAAAGTTGACAGGCTCGCCATCGGGGGCTATCGCTTCTACCACCACCTGACCCCGGCCTGATTCGATGACGCTTCTCACCATGAAATCATCTCTGGACAGATCCGGCACAATCCATCGAACCAGCTGGGACCAGAATCGGGAATAATCTTCCCACCGGGCCCATTCCATAGCCCAGCGAAGGCCGTTGTCGGAGGTGAAGGCCACTGATTTGCCCAGCCCGATACGCCAGTATGCCAGCAGAGGATCGTCCTGGTGGGTTTTTAAAACCGTGTTGGCCATGGGACGGGGAGTAGTCACCACATATCCTGTCAAGGGGGGAAGATTTGCAGTGTCAATCCCGGAAAGGAATGGGGCGGTTCCGGTTTCCACCGGGTCAAAAACTTCCTCGACGATGGGAGATCTTCCAGTGAGGATAATCTCCCGGACAAATATTCTGGGTAGCGCAGTGGCATCATCGGCATAATAAAAACGTCCCTGTCCCCAGCTGGCAAGATTTTCAAGAAAGGGCAGATCCGAATCCCTGCCGACTCCGATGGTGGAGATGGTTATCTTGTCAGTGCTCATCTGGCGGGCAAGGTTCAGGAAATCCCCCGGAGCAGAACGGCCGTCGGTGAGGACAATCACGTGGCGTACCATGGCATCAGATTCTTTCAGAGCCTGGTAGGCAGCGTCAAGGGCCGGGTATATGTGGGTGCCTCCGCCGGCCCTCAGGGAAGCAATGTCGCTGATTATCTGCCTTTTGTTGGTAGCGGGCTGGAGTTTTGACACCCATTTTGAGGCATAGTCAAAGCCGATGACCCCAATGAGATCCCTGGGTTCCAGCAGGTTGACGGTGGCGATGGCTGCTTCTCTGGCCAGGGCCATTTTTTCCACATTGCCGGTTCTTTCTGACATACTGCCGGATTTGTCGATACAAAGGACCAGGGCAACCGACGGCAGGCTTTTCCGTTTCCGGACATCCATGTCCACCGGAAGTATCCTTTCCACAGGGCTGAGGTGGTATCCCCCGGCGCCGAAGGATTCCGGCCCTCCCACCATTACAAAGCCTCCCCCCACATCCTTGACAAAGTTTTCAATCATCTGCAACTGGGTGGGGGACAGTTGCAAGCCGTTGATGTTGTCAAAAATCAGCCCTTTATAACGGCTCAACTGTGAAAGACTCCCTGGAAGGTCTTCCGCGGTGCCGGTGTCCACTATAAAGTTCTGTATCTTTAAAGCCCTGTCTAAGTTCCCTGCCTGCTGTTCATTTGAGGACAGGTAGAGAATTCTTGGTTTTCCTTTGATAATAGTCATGGTTTCCCCGTGGTTGTTGTGGGCAAAGTGGTCCTGGGGAGATTCGATGGTGGCCCGGAACAGGTAGTTGTCAGGTTCTTCCATGCGCTGAGTGATGGTGAAAAGATTCTGTCCCTCTTCCAGCACCACTTCTTCCCTGGCAATCAGTTCTTCGTTTCTGAAGATGTTCAGGATGCCTTCAGCAGGCTGGTTGCTTTCCACCATCACCTTTAATGCGAAGGGAGCGCCCATGGCCACATCGCCGGGAGCTTCCACTCTGCTTATGAGAACTTCGGGGAAATCTGACCGGGGGTAGGGGAGAATGTTTATCTCCACTCCCCGGGCAGCTGCCATGCTGGCTTCTTCCACGGCATTGCCCAGGTTTTCATTGCCGTCGGTGACAAGAACAATCCGCTTGATGGTGTTCTCTGGAAATACCGCTGAGGCCAGCTGAATACCCTGACCGATGTCAGTACTGGCACTGTCGATTATTGATGAGAACCGATCCAGCCGGAGATCCCCCGTCAGGGATTCTTCCAGAAATGCATCCCTTCCAAAGACTACTACTCCGGCCTGATCTTCTGTGGCTTTTTCTTCCTGGCTCCGGCGGATGTATTCCAGAGCCCATTCCTGATTGGCCCCGGATATGGAAAGGGATCTGTCCACCACATAGATTACCGAAACCTGATCTGCAGGAAGTTTTAGCTGGAAACCAGACAGGGCAAACACCAGGGAGATAATCAGGGCCAGGCGGGTAATGAAGACAATCCTTCGCCGGATATGGGGCATTTCTGCAATGCTGTTTTTGTGCCAAAGGACCGCCGGCCAGATAAGGGCCAGCAACAGAAGGGCGATGGGTCTTGTGAATTCGATATGGGGCAAATCAAGTTCTCCTGCGGTTGAAAATAAACCATTCCAGAACCAGAATCAGCAGGGCTGTCAATGCCAGCTCCCACCATATTTCCCGCACCAGTGGAACCTGTCGCATCTTTGCCGGGTCACTCTGAACCAGCTGTATTTCTGGGGCCGGGCTGATTTGGGATTCCTTCGGATCAAGGAGATTGGCACTGATAAGGTATGTTGTTTCTCCGGCAGTTACCCGGTAGAGTCCTGCCCGATCCAGGGTTATGACAGGACGGTTGTTGACCTGTTTTGGTGTGAAATCTATCCCCTGGCCAGGGGGCCTTACCCGGACTTTCTGGCCCGGCTCCACAAAGTCGAGGCTCATGGTCTGCCCCGTGGCATTGTTGTCCACCGGTGGCAGAGCAGTACGCTGGGCCATATATTCCAAAAGGTTCCAGAAGAATATGGGAAAGGAAGGCTGCAAGGGCCAGTTGCTTTTCATAAGGTCAAAATTTATGTGCAAGGTTCTAAGGGGAGGCTTTTCCAACAGATGAATCATAGGGCCCCTGCTGGCAGACACAAGAATTCGGGCTTCCGGGGGAGGCTCCAGCAAGGTCATGCTTTCTACTGCCAGCTCCGAAAGATCAACAAAACGTAGAATTGGGCTGTTCTGATCCCAGGAGATGACTGCGGGATACTGGAGTTCCTGTCTTCCGTCGGTTTCGCATCCGATGAGGCAGTGGTTTCCCCTGTCCAGGGATGGTACCCGGCAGTTGACCCAGATAACCAGTTCATATTTTCCCAGGTCCACTCCTGATACATCGCCGGGAGAAATCTTCTCCAGAGAAACCCCCTGCAAAAGGATCAGCAGTCGTTCCAGAAAGAACCCTTCATCTGCCACCAGCAGAACCGGCATATCCCTGCTTCCCCTTACCACAGCCCAGACCTGGTTGTCGCTGTGTAGGCCTTCCTCATCGGATATGACACAGCGAACTACTCCGGAAAAGTCCCCGGGCAGGTTCACTATCACCTTTTCATTTCCACCGGGAGGAATTTCAAGCTGTCGGGCTTCCACGAGGTTTTCGTCAAGAAACATTTCCAGCTGGGTTGTCCCGGCGGTGGGGGAGAAGTTTTCCACACGAATAAACACTTGTCCCGGCATCCTGCCTGTCACTCCGGATATGTCAAAGGTGGTGATGGCCATGTTGGATACTTTTGAACCCACGGAAACATACTCAAATCGGGGGATACCTGCAACATCCACCTGGCTTTTTTCAGGAAGGCCATCCCCCACCAGTATTATTCCAGCTCCGGGATGAGATTTCATCAGGGAAGTGGCCAGAAGAAGGGCAGATTTCAAGTCGGAGCCGGTGTCCCGGACTCTAACCCGGGACAGAGCCTGACGAAGCCGTGATATGTCATCGGTAAATCCTGACAGGATCCGGGCCTGATTTGATACTTCGATTATCATAAAACGGCTTCCCGGGCGGGCATGATTCAACATTTTGTCGATTTTTTCCCTGGCCAGCTCCAGCCGGGTTCTGTTCCCTTCCCGGACTCCCATACTGGCGGAATGGTCAATGATAAATATGGTTTCCGAGGTGAGCATACCGGTGGAACGGAAGTAGGGTCTTGCCAGGGCGCTAATGAGAAACAGGATGATGAGGATCTGAAGGATCAACAGGATGTTCACCCTGAGTTTCTGAAAGAAGGAGTCAACCCGGGCATCCCGCATAACCCGATCCCACAGAAATGAAGCTGTAACCGGCATTTCCTTGCGTCGGAGCTTCATAAAATATAAAACCACTACCGGAGGGATCACCAGCAGATACCACAGAGCAAAGGGGTTTATCAGGTTCATCGGAGCAACCTCCCGGCCCGTAAATACTCAAGAACAAGCTCTTCGAAGGGAATCCGGCTGGGAGCCAGTATATATCCTGCGCCATTTCGCCGGCAGAAGGATCGGATTTTGTCGCAGTGATCCTCCACGGCTTTCCTGTATCGGTTCAGAAGGTCATCGGTGATGGTGACTTCTTTTTCCTGGCCGGTTTCCATGTCCCGGAGTTTTACATCACCGCCGGTCTGGGGGTTCAATTCTGATTCATCCAGTATCTGAATCAGGTAAAGCTGGTGTTTCTGGAACTGAAGCCTTCCCAGGGCCAAAGTAAAGTCCCCGGGGTCAAGAAAATCTGAGATGATTACTACTATGCCGGGCTTTTTTCTCCGGGCGGAAAAATTCAGCAGGCTTTCACCGATGGACGTCCCCCCGTGTGCCTGGATTTCCTGGAGATATTTAAAGACCTGGAATATTTGGTTTCTTCCCCGGATGGGCCCCCGGTGTCCCGTCAGGCGGTCACTCATGAGAGCAAGGGAAACCCGGTCATAGCCGGACAGAGAGATGAAGGACAGGGCCGCGGCGATCTTTCGGGCATACATAAGTTTATTGGGCTGACCAAAATCCATGGAGGCGGAGCTGTCAATGAGAAGGTACAAGGTTACCTCCTCTTCCTCCACAAACAGCTTTACAAACAACCGATCCAATCTGCCGAAAACATTCCAGTCGATAATACGAATCTCATCACCGGGAGTGTAATCCCGATAATCGGCAAATTCCACGGAACGTCCCCGCCGGGTGCTTTTTCTTTCACCCTTGATGGAGCCTTTCACCATTTTTCGAAAAGCCATCTCCAGGCTCTGCAGTTTCTGCAGAAACTCCGGCTGAAGCAGTTGTTCTTGCTGGTTTTCTTTCATATCGACTGTCATATTATCAGGGGTTAATCGATTCAATCCATTGGGCAATATCTTCGATGACCCTGGCGCATACATTTCCTGATTTGATGTATTCCGTGGGAAGACTTCTGCCGGCTCCCGACACCATCAGATGATTCAGGTCTTCATACAGAATAAAGCGGTTATCGGGTTTTTCCGGCAGGCCTGTCTTCCAGAGGTTGAAATCCTTCAAGGTCACCTGATAGTCCCGCTTTCCCTGGAGCACCAGAACAGGCTTGTTCAGCTCCCGGGTCTTCTCCACAGGAGAATACCCCGCAAGGTCCATCCAGTAAGAAACAGGAGCATTAAAAATCATCCGGCCCGGCTCCAGATCCTTGATCTTTCCGCTTTTTATCAACTCCACATCCCGATTGATCCTGTCGAGGGTTTCCTTTTCAATGGGCAAGATCTCTTCTTCATTCGTATGGCCCAGAAGATATTTGTGCTGTTCCAGGAAGTAATCCTCCAGGGGCCTTGCAGCGCCGGCCATGATTATCATTCCGGCAATCTCTGGTCTTTTCTCAACAACCCTGGGTAATACCAATCCCCCCAGGCTGTGGCCCAGAACAAATATTCTGTCCCTGTCAATCTTTTCTTCTTCCCTGAGGATTTCTATGGCACTTACCGCATCCTCCACCGACTCCTGGTTTATAGTAAAGGATTCCATCTCCCCGGGAGAAAACCGGACATGCTTTGTTCTCTTGGTGTATCGAAGGACGGCAATGT
>CAYNGH010000112.1:0-11127 GCA_964396845.1 uncultured bacterium
CTGATAGTGGTCAGGGAGCTTCTCCGACAAAACTCCCAGCTGGTGGAAGTCCGGGACAGTGACGGTTCCACTCCTCTGCTGGCGGCTCTATACTGGGGCAAGTCTGCCATGGTCAAGACTCTTATCGATGCCGGGGCCGATGTGAATGCCTCTGACGAAAACGGGCTGTTGCCTCTCCACAGTGCCGTCCGCAACGGAAAGGAAGAACTGGCCCAGATCCTGATAGATAACGGGGCTAATATCGACGCTCAGGACAAAAAGGGACTGACGGCAGTTCATGTGGCAGTTATGGAGAAGAAGCCGGAAATGCTGACCCTGCTGTTGAGAAACAGGGCAAACCCCGGCATCGGCGATGCCATGGGGATAAAGCCTCTAAAATATGCTACTATGGCAAAACAGACAAATATGGTGGAAGTTCTGGAACGGGCCGGGGCAAAATTATAATTTCCGGGGTTCAGTCAGGTCAGATATCATTCTGGTTGATGGTCCATGTGGCATTGGGGTATGTCTTGCTGACGTTGACATATTTATAAATCTGACCGTCGTTGTGGTGAGCGGTTACCCGGTGGCTTCCATATTTGGCGGTGAAGGTATCGCTGTATCCGGCGGACACATTGCCCTGGTTTCGACCGCTTATTACAATGTAAAGATCCCGGTCGGTGTAATTATATACAGTTATGGTCCCTTCGCCGTCTTCCGCCCGGGCAGGTATTGAACCCACAGCAAGAACCACGGCAAAAATCATTAAAACCAATATTGTACTAATTATTATGCTTGATTTTTTCATTTTGCTGATCATCCTGTTTCTGTTTTTTTGATTGTATCACAGGGACTTAACTTTCGCAAGGATAATTCTGCCTTCACCTTTCTTATGGTATTGTTCTTTATATAAAAAATCAGCAACAGACAGGGTTTTATCTGTTCATTCAAGTATATCTCCTCATGGACAAATTTCAAAAATTCATCGAAAAACATATTATTCCCATAACTGGCAGGATTGGCGCCCAGAGGCATCTTCAGGCCATACGGGACGGCATTATTTTTGTACTTCCCCTGATTCTCATCGGGTCATTTTTTCTGCTTTTAGCTCAGCCTCCGGGAAAATATCTGGAGGGCCTGGTGAAGCCTTATCTGCCGGTGATTTTTATCCCATACCGGCTCACCTTCGGCCTTATCGCCCTTTATGTTTCCGGGACCGTGGCATATTCTCTGGCCCGATCCTACAAGATGGAAGGCATCAGTTCTGCTGTCCTGTCCATGGTGGGCTTTTTTGTGGCGGCCACACCCCGGGACACTGTCCTCCACGAGGGCAGACAGATTTTGAGCCTCTACAAGGACAAGATGGGCTGGGAGCTGCCTATGACCTATTACGGCAGTCAGGGGCTTTTTCTGGCTATCATTGTGGCCCTGCTGGTGGTGGAAGCCCTCCGGTTTCTGCGGTCAAAAAAACTCATGTTCACCATGCCCGAAGGAGTCCCCGAGGGAGTCAGCCGTGCCTTTGAGGCCATAATCCCGTCCTTTCTGGTTATCACCTTGTTCTGGGTTCTCAGGGACATTCTCCAGCTGAACCTGCCGGATCTCATTATCGCTGTTTTCTCTCCCATAGAGAAATTAGGGGATTCCCTCTTTGCCATAATCATGATAACGGTTCTGGCATCGATAATCTGGTTTGCTGGGATTCATCCGGTGGCGGTGATTTCTCCCTTTGCCCGCCCCATATGGCTGAATCTCCTGACGGCCAATGCCGAGGCTCTTACTGCGGGAGGCCCTGGAACCATATTGCCTCATATCGCTGTTGATCAGTTTTATTACTGGTTTGTCTGGGTGGGAGGCTCCGGCGCAACCCTGGCCCTGGTACTGCAGCTTCTCTTTGCCAAATCAAAGTTTCTGCGACAGTTAGGGGGGATGTGCCTCCTGCCGGGAATGTTCAACATCAATGAACCATTGATATTCGGCCTCCCCATTGTAGCCAACCCCCTGATGATCATCCCCTTCACTTTAGCACCCATTGCAGGAGGAGTGGTGGCCTATGGAGCCTTTGCCATGAACCTCGTCCAGAGGCCTTACATCAGCGCACCATGGACCCTGCCGGCACCTCTGGGAGCATTTGTATCCACGGGAGGCGACTGGAAAGCCCTGGTTCTGTCGGTGATTGCCATTGTGTTATCTGGAATTGTCTATTATCCCTTTATTCGGATTTATGACCGGCAGATGCACCAGCGGGAAATTGGTGAAGAACAGGAACAGAAACAAAAACAGGAGGAGAAAGATGACCCCGAAAATGAATCCACCAACCCTTGAGGAAGTATCCCTGGAGCTTATCATCGAAGGAGGCAATGCCCGGGGATTTGTTCACGAGGCGTTGAAAGCCGCCCGGGAGGGTTTGTTTGACGAAGCCGACAAAAAAATGAAACAGGCAGAGGAAGCCGTTCACAACGGGCACCGGGCCCAGACATCCCTGCTCCAGTCTGAAGGGGAAGGCCCCCAGGCCAGGGCGGATCTTTTGTTTGTTCATGCCCATGGGCACCTGATGACCGCTATGAGCGAGATGAATATGGCCCAGGAGATGATTCACCTTTATAAGAAGCTGAAACGGGATTTTCTCCACTTCGGAGGTTAGGAAGAATAAAATGAACCTTGCAGTAATCGGAGGAGGATCTACATACACCCCGGAGCTGGTTTACGGGTTTCTTGAAATGAAAGAAAGCCCCGTAAAGCAGATACTTCTGTTGGACACGGATCCCCACAGGCTTGATATTGTTGAAGGCTTTTGCAATGCTCTTGCCCGTGGCAAAAAAAGCCCCGTAAAGGTGATCTCCACCGGGAGCCTTGATGAAGCCCTGACAGGAGCCGATTTTGTGGTGACCCAGATTCGAGTTGGAGGAAATAAAACCCGTGCCGCCGATGAGGAATTTGCCTCAAGCCTGGGAATAATTGCCCAGGAAACCACCGGGGCAGTGGGATTTCTGAAGGCATGGCGAACTGTCCCGGTGATCTGTTCCATGGTGGAGAAGATCCAGTCCCTTTGTCCCGATGCCTTTCTCATTAATTTCACCAATCCTGCGGGGCTGGTGTCCTCGGCGGTTTACAGGGCAAAGGGCAAGAAGAACATGGCAGGCCTGTGCAACGTTCCCATATTCATGGAGAGAAAAATCATCTCCCTGCTGGCGCATAAGGGGATCCTCTCCCGGGAGGAGGATCATGACCGGGTAACCCTTTTGTGGGGCGGGTTCAATCATCTGTCGTGGCTTTTTGACATCAAGGTGGACGGAGTTTCACACTTTCAGGAGGCCCTTGATCTCATCACCGGGGATGATTACAATCCTGGGGAATACTTTCCTGTGAACCGGGATTTTGCCCGTCGGAACAACGCCATCCCGTCGCCGTATCTTCGTTATTATACCGATACCGGATCGGTTCTTGAAGAACAGCACTCATCGCCACTGCGGGGTGAGATGGTGATGAAGATCGAAATGGAACTGCTGGAGCTTTACCGGGATTTGACCAGGGCCATTGACCGGGGAAAAGCATCGCCGGAGCTTCCAGGGGAGCTTTCTAATCGGGGAGGCGCCGACTATTCCCGGCTGGCGGTGTCATTGATCAGGGATCTGGCTCTGGGGAAAAAGGGCTGTCATATCCTCAATGTTCCGGATAGAGATGAGGTCATGGGGCCGGGGGATATGTTTGTGGAATTGCCGGTATATGTATCGGGAGGCCCCGGAGCCGATACCGCCGGGGATTTTGAATATGTTTATCCTCACGAATCCCGTCTTACCCCTGAGATCCGATCTATCCTCCAAAGGGTTCGGGAGTATGAAACCCTGACAGTGGAGGCGGGATTGTCCCGGAATGTTACAACTGCCCGGCAGGCTTTATCGGCACATCCCCTGGTGGGGGATGACAGAATTGTGGATGATGTTATCGACTATATGAGCAGGGAATCAGAAGTGGTGGTATGACGGGCAGGAAATAAAACAAACTCCGGGGAATTTCCATCTTGATAATTTCTGGCTTAACTTTATTTGTTGCGGGCAGGATCAGGCCCCTGCCGGGAAGAAAAATCACAACTCAAAAGATGAAAAACTAATCGTATCAGAGAGGAGAAGCAATGAACATAGAACGACACAGCTGGTACAGCCACCGGGTGGGCCGGTGGATGGACGTAACCCGTTACGGACACTGGGGGCCTCCCATACTCTATTATCCCACTTCAGGAGGTGGCGCCGGGGAGTTTGATTACTACGGGCTTCATCGGGACTGCCAGTGGTTCATCGACAATGGAAAGGTTCAGTTTTTTGCCGTTGACGGCTACAATGTGGAAAGCTTTTATTCCGACAAATTCCCCCATCACAAGATTATGGCCCATGAGGCCTATGAATCCTTCATTCTTGATGAGGTGGTCCCCCTCATATATGACATCTCCCGCAATGATTTCGTGGGATGCATGGGGTGTTCCTTCGGGGCTTATCACGCCCTCAACAGCATAATGAAATACCCGGACATATTCAAACTGTCCCTGTCCCTGGGAGGAGTCTTCGACATCAGCGGTTATATGCAGGGCCATTATGACATGGGTGTTTACTTCAACAACCCCGTGGATTATGTCCCTCAGATGTGGGATGCCAACACTCTCAGCCGTTTCGGACGGGAAAATTTCATCATCATCATGAGCGGTGGGGCGGATAAATTCCTGGACGCCACCGATCGGATGCACAAGATCCTCGATGAGAAGGGGATACCCCATCATTACGAGATATGGCCTCCGCCATGCGATCATCATGAGTTCTGGTGGAAGAAACAGGTGCCCTACATTCTGGGCAAATATTACGTGTAACAACCGGGGGCCGTCAGGCCCCCTTTTGCTGGAGGTTCTCCTTCCATGGATCATCTGTTGAAATTGGACAAGATATCCTACAGCTATCCCGGAGGTATTCAGGCTGTCTGTGATGTGAGCCTGAGGCTGAAACAGGGTGGCTTTACGGCACTGATGGGGGCCAACGGTTCCGGGAAAACCACTCTGGCCCGGATTGCCAGCGGTGTTCTTCCTCCGGTGAAAGGTTCTGTTTTGTTTGAAAGAAAGGATCTCTACCGGATGAACCGCCGGGAGATAGCCCGAATGATGGCTTTTGTCCCCCAGAACATCCATGTGGATTTCCCTTTCACCTGCCGTCAGATAGTGCTTATGGGCCGTTACAGTCATCTGGGCCTGATGGGTATCGAAGGGGAACGTGATTATAAGCAGGCGGACCTGGCCCTTGAAATGACGGGGATTCCCCACCTGTCGGATCGGATGATCCAGAACCTGTCAGGGGGAGAACGCCAGCGGGTATTCATTGCCCAGGCGGTGGCCTCCCAGCCCCAACTGATGATCCTGGACGAACCGGTGTCAGCTCTGGATATCAAGAACAAGGTGCTGATTCTCAAGCTCTTGAGGAGTCTTGTCCGGGAAAAAGGAATAACGGTTCTGGCCATACTCCATGATATAAACATGGCCTCGTTGTTTGCCGATGATATTGTGATGCTCCGCCAGGGGATGATTGTTGCTTCCGGCCCTCCCGGGGAAGTTCTGACCCCGTCGGTGATTCACGAGGTTTATGATGTGGAGGTAGATATGATAGAATCTCCAGTGTTGCCGGGGAGATTCATGGTTCCCCGGCTTTGAGGTTATGCCGAGTCTTTGCCCCCGGCGGGTTCATCCCCATCTGAGTCTTTGAGCATCTCTTTTGAGAGAAGCTCTGGCAGGCTGATTATTCTGGTGGCCCCGCTGTTCCTGAAGAGTTTCACATTTTCCTTTTCTCTGGCCAAGGCTACAATCTGGACTTTGTCGGACATGGACCTGGCGGTAAGGCCGATCATGATGTTAGTGTGATCCTGATCGGCACAAAGATAAATTTTCCGGGCGTTTTTCACGTCGGCCATTCTGAGAATCTCTTCTTTTTCCGCGTTTCCCCGCAAGGCTGCCACTCCTTTTTCCGCTGCCAAGGTTGCCATATCCTCGTCGATGTCCACCACCACAATCTGCTTTGGATCCTGTCCCTGGGCAAGGGTGTTCTCCAGGATTTCCTGGCCCACTTTTCCCAGTCCGCAGATGATTATATGATCCTTGGTTCTGTCGATTAGTTTCTTGATCATGAGGCCCTCCATCATTTTTGGAAGTGTAAGCTCAAATGTGGTGGTAAGGATGATAAGATAAGTAAAAATCCGCACCCCCGTTACAAAGATGGCATTGAACAGCCTGGCCCCGGAAGTGATGGGGACAATGTCGCCGTAACCCAGGGTGGTCACCGTCACAATAGTAAAATAAATGACCCCGATGATGTCCAGAGGTTTGTCAGGGTGGGTCTGATCAATCAGTCCTGTGCGGTCAAAATAAAAAATTACGGCAGTGAGGATGATCACTGCCGTAACCATCAGGAACCTCTTCATCGCCAGCTTTACCAGTCCACCGGGATTGTCGGTATAGAGGATTTTTCCGTATGTATTACCTCGCAGGGGCATTTATCCTGATTCTACCGGTAAGCGAATTTTTCCTTTCAGAGAAGGATTTCACCTGTTTTAGCCAAATTTTCCAGTATAATGAAGATTGGAATCTTCACCAACGCTTACAAGCCGATAATATCCGGTGTAGTAAACTCCATCGACCTGATAAAGAAGGGCATGCGGGAGCTTGGCCACAAGGTTTACGTATTTGCTCCCCGTTATCCCGGCTACCGGGACAGGGAGGCGGGAGTATTCCGGTTCATGTCCCTGAACCTTTCAGGCCAGGTCAAGTTTCCCTTGGCCATACCATACTCCATGCGGATATACCGAATCATAGACCGGCTGGATCTGGACATCATCCACACTCATCATCCCTTTATCCTGGGAGAGCTGGGGGCACATTTTTCCCGCAAGCTGGACATCCCCCTGGTTTATACATTTCATACCCAGTTTGAACAATACACCCATTATGTTCCCCTGCCCCAGGACATACTGAAGATGGCGGTGGGGCCGAAGATTGTAAGCTACACCGAGAAATGCGATCAGATCATCTGCCCATCCCCCACCATTATGAACCTGCTTGCAAAATATGGTGTCAAGAAGCCCGTGGAGATGATTCCCAACGCTATTGATCTGGCCCAGTTCCGTAACGGCAAGCCTGAAAGCATCCGGGATAAATATGGTATATCTCCAAAGGAAAAAATCCTGATTTATGTGGGACGGATCGGGGTTGAAAAAAATCTGCCCTTTATGCTGGAAGCCTTTAAGAAGATTCTAAACCGCCAGCCCCACTGCCGTCTTATGATTGTGGGGGAAGGCCCGGAAGTAGAAAGCATTGAAGAGCTAAAAGAAGAAATGAGCCTGGGGGATCGGGTCATCCTTACAGGAAGGGTTGAATATAACCAGATTCCCGCATATTTCCGTGCAGGTTATGCCTTCCTGATGACATCCACCACCGAGGTGAAGCCTCTGGCCCTGCTGGAAGCTATGGCATCGGGTCTTCCAGTGGTGGCGGTCAAGGCTGCTGGTTCATCAGATACTGTTCATTCGGGAGTTGACGGAATACTGACGGAACAGGAAGTTGATTCCTTTGCCGGGGCCGTTCAAAATCTTTTCGACGACGAAGGCTTATACAAGTCCCTCAGCGACGGCGCCAGGAAGACCTCCAGCCAATATTCCATCGAGATCACCGCCCGCCGGCTGGAAAAGGTTTACAGGGGACTTATACGACGGAAGAAAAAGGAGTTTGCCCTATGATTCAGCCCAGAGGTTGCATCCAGGTATATACCGGCGACGGAAAGGGAAAGACCACCAGTGCTCTGGGTCTGGCTCTGCGGGCTTGGGGCCATGGATTAAAAACAGTGATAATCCAGTTTATGAAGGGAAAGACCGACTACGGCGAGCTTGAGGCAGTGAAGGGGATTCCCGGCATCAGCATCCACCAGTATGGAACCCCGGATTTTGTCTTCAAGGGGCAGGAGAGGCCCATCGACTATCAGGAGGCGAAAGATGCTCTGAATCATGCCCGCCAGGTGATGAAGGCCCCCGATGTGTCGATTCTGGTTCTGGATGAGATTAATGTTGCCTTGTATTTTGAGCTTATCAGCCTTCAGGATGTGTTGGATCTTATGGGAGAAAGACCCCCCGGCCAGGAGCTTGTTCTCACCGGCAGGAGGGTCCCCGATGAGATAATCCAAAGGGCGGATCTTGTGACCCGTTTTGTTGAAGAGAAGCATTATTACAGCACCCAGGGACTGGAAGCCCGAAAGGGGATTGAACACTGAAACAAAGAACAGGTTTAAGGGGGAGTAGCTATGAACATTCATGAGTATCAGGCCAAAGAGATCTTCGCCGGCGCAGGGCTGGCAGTCCCCAGAGGACAAGTATGCACAACACCGGATCAGGCGGAACAGACTGCGGTGAAAATGAACTGCCCCGTGGTGGTCAAGGCCCAGGTTCACGCGGGAGGACGGGGAAAGGCCGGCGGTGTGAAGCTGGCCCGGAATCCCGGCGAAGCCCGAACCGCTGGGGAAAAGATAATCGGAATGGTCATCAAGGGGTTGACCGTGGAAAAGGTCCTGGTGGAGGAGGCCCTTGACATTCAGAAGGAATATTACCTGGGGATAACTCTGGATCGATCCCGGGGACAGAATGTGATGATATTCTCCCCTGTGGGGGGAATGGACATCGAGGAGGTGGCCCGGACAAACCCGGAGATGATATTCCGGGAGCCGGTGGATCCCCTGATGGGTCTTGGGGATTTTCAAAAGAGAAACCTGGCCTTCTGCGGTCATGTCCCATCGGAGGGGATTAAATCTCTGATGAAGTTCATGGGTACCCTGTATGATATTTATTGCGCCTGCGACTGCACTCTTTCGGAGATTAATCCCCTGGTGTTCACCGGCGGCAAATGTTTCATCGCTGCGGACGGCAAGATAAACATTGACGACAGCGCCCTGTATCGCCAGAAGGATTTATTGAAATACCAGGAGATAGCCCAGTCGGATCCCATCGAGGCGGAGGCCCGCCAGCGGAATATCGCCTATGTGCGTCTGTCGGGGGACATAGGCATCATCGGCAACGGTGCGGGACTTGTGATGTGTACTCTGGACATGGTGGATCGGGCCGGTGGCCGGGTGGCAAATTTTCTGGACATCGGCGGAGGAGCCAAGGCGGATAAAGTCCGCCAGTCGGTGGAGCTGGTCCTGATGGATCCTGGAGTCAGGGGTCTGTTTATAAACATATTCGGCGGTATAACCCGTTGTGACGAGGTGGCCAGGGGGCTTGTGGAGGGCATAACCGGGCTGAAGGTGAAGATTCCCGTGGTTATACGCCTCTGTGGCACAAACGAGAAGGAAGGCCGGCATGTCCTGTCGGAGGCAGGTTTTGACACGGTGGATACCATGCTGGAAGGGGCCGGGAAGATAGTTGCCCTGTCGGCCAATGCTCTTAAGTAGAAAACAGGAGGATTGATAATATGAAATGTTCATACTGCCGGGAAGAAAACCTTATTGATGCCAAGTTCTGTGCCGAGTGCGGGAAACCCCTTTCCGGGGATCTTCCCTCATATATGTTTCAGGAGGAGCCGGATCTCATCGAGCAGGTAAAGGACTTTTTCAAGGAGATTAAAAAATCCGTCAACAAAAAGAATTACAAGGAGATTCTCGCTGACGGCAACAACCCCACCACCAACATGATTATTGTCTTTTCCGCATGGCTCATTTTGCGCACCATCGGCATCATTCCCTTCATCATACTGCTGAAAATCCTGGCGTTCCTGATGGGATATATGGGGCTTTTTTTCCTGATGGTGATGACCTATGTCTATTCCAACCACCAGAAGGAAATCATGGAAAAGGTTGAAGAGTTAAAAGGCCTGGACTACCGCAAGACCCTCCGGGACATGGTTTCATCATTCAAGGTTGAGGATGAAGACCAGTTTGAGGAAGAGAACTCTGCCGATGAGAAGCCCGATGAGGATGCGGACTGGCCGGTTTCCCCCAGCGACAGGGGCCGGAAGGATGACAGGGAAACCAACGAAAACCCCGATGAAGATAACAATTGAAAACTGGATGAGTCACAGGAGGAATTGAGAATGGCAACTCTTGGCAAGAAGAAGATACAAGCTCCCCGGGGGTCTGAAATTACCTGCCGGGGCTGGGGACAGGAAGCCGCCATGCGGATGCTTATGAACAATCTGGATCCCCAGGTGGCAGAAGACCCGGATCAGCTCATCGTATATGGGGGGACCGGACGGGCAGCCCGATCCTGGGAGGCTTATGAAGCCATCATCAGGAGCCTGAAGGACCTTGGGGATGATGAAACTTTGCTGATTCAGTCGGGGAAGCCTGTGGGGATCCTGCAGACCCGGAGGGAATCCCCCAGGGTGCTGATTGCCAATTCCAATCTGGTTCCCAACTGGGCCAACTGGGATTACTTCAACCAGCTGGAGAAGAAGGGCCTCATCATGTATGGCCAGATGACTGCAGGTTCCTGGATATATATCGGCACTCAGGGGATCCTCCAGGGGACATATGAAACCCTGGCGGCCCTGGCGAAGAAGCATTTTGGCGGTAGCCTCAAGGGCAGGTTGACTCTCACCGCAGGCCTGGGAGGAATGGGTGGTGCTCAGCCCCTGGCGGTGACCATGAATCAGGGAGTGGCCCTGGTGGTGGAGGTTGATCCCGCCCGGGCCCAAAAACGTCTTTTAGACAAATATGTTGATGAAGTGGTTGACAGTCTGGATGAAGCTCTGAATCGGGTGACCCGGTATCAGAAAGAAGGGCTCAACCGTTCTGTGGGGCTAATCGGCAACGCATCGGAGGTTCTGCCGGAAATCCTCCGCCGGGGTATTGTCCCCGATGTGGTAACAGATCAGACTTCCGCCCATGATCCTTTGCGGGGATATGTCCCCGGGGGGATGAGCCTGACAGATGCCCTGAAACTCCGGGAGGCGGATCCTCAAGATTATCTGGTTCGCTCCAGGGATTCCATCGCCCGGCATGTGGAAGCTATGCTGGGGTTCAAAAAGGCAGGCTCAGTAGTGTTTGACTACGGCAACAACATCCGCCAGGTGGCTCTGGATCATGGGGTCAAGAATGCCTTTGATTTCCCCGGGTTTGTCCCGGCATACATCCGGCCCCTTTT
>CAYNGH010000113.1:0-10987 GCA_964396845.1 uncultured bacterium
CCGCCACAAGTTTCACACAGGTCCACATTTATTCCCTTGTGAGCAACCACTTTCATTACGCTTGGACACCGGGGGCACTTGCGGTTTCCTTCGGCCACCTGCATATGACTGTCATCAAGGCAATAACCTTTCAGGAGCCGGTTCGGGACAGTCCCCCGGGATATGTAGCTGGACAACTCTCCCCGATCAAGCCATACTCCACCGCAGAAACGGCAGGCATCCACTTCTGTTTCAAAAAATTTCAATGGATCCATCGGTTTAAGACATACCGGGCATTCCATGATCGTTCCTCCCACTGTTGAGTAATACCGGCAAAATTTGAACTTGTCTTCCAGAAAAAATCAGCTAAATCGGGAAATTCTGCCAATTGCTTCCCGAATCTGCTTTTTTGGGTCTGCAATAGGCTCAATGCCATCTGTTAATTTGTCAGTAAAATACAAGACCCCCACCTGGTAAAGGGCTGCCCTGACCGCAGATATCTGCTGCAGGACTTTATCACCTTCGGCGCCGGATTCTATCATTTTTCCTATGCCCCGGACCTGCCCTTCGATCCGCCGGATTCGACTGTCGATATTCTGCCGGTTCAACAAGCCCTCCAAAAACTCATCGCATTTAATCCAGGGTAAATTCCCCGGAGTGCAGTTAAGGTATATATTACAGGACAAAACTTATAAACCTGCTGATTATCCGGGAAATTGACAAATCAGCCTCGGATAGTTGCAAAATTTCCCGGGGAGGAAACAGGCCCTGGGAAAACGAAAGTCCCCTGAAAGGACAGGCCGGGTATTGTCCCGAAAACCTGCCGGCAAGGTTATACTTGTGGCAAAGAAAAAAAACCGAGGAAAACAATTCCAACAAAAAGATACCGGCACGAACCAGTCCCCGGGCACAGAACCCCAGACCGGCAGGACTGAGCCCCCCAATCCTGTCGCCTGTTACAGCCTGGCGTTGATGGCGGCGTGTATTGTCTTTTCTGCCACCAGCTACACCCTGCGTCCCCTGATATATATTCTTGTGCCGGTCCTGGCGGCATTTATCATTACTTTTCTGCTCCCCAGGGACCGGTGGGCAGTTTTTGGAGTGATGCTGATAACCGGGGGCCTGAGCCTTGTTTTTGCAGATGGCCCCGGCACCACCGGGGATTTATCATCGCCCCATCTTGTTATTCAGCATATCTTATCTATGAGGCAGAACCAGATGCTTTCCTACACTCCTCCCCTGCTTCTGGGGATACTGGGAGGTGCTCTGGGATGGGGGAGCGCCACCTTGATTCGGGGCTCCCGGAAAGTCACCGGCTATATCACTTGGGGACTTGTCCTGTTATTCCTGATCAACTTTGTGGCCATAACCATGGATCTCAACCCGGCGGTGGTGGAGATGGTTTTTGCCGAGCCAGCGCCGGGACAGTTCAACAACTTTAATTCCATGAACCTGCTCACTTTCTACGATATGAAAGAAGGCAAAAATTTTTACCAGGCCTATTCCGATGCCTTTTCCCAAAGAGAACAAAGCTGGGGGCAGACCCCGGAGAACATCTGGAGTTGGCGATCGCCGGTGGTTTTCTACCTCTGGTGGGCACTGCTTCCTCCCGACGGGTTTTTTGTTCTCTATCTTTATATTTTGCTTGTGGTGGTTACCCTGTTGATGGTCTTTGATATTTCGTCCTTTTATCTGCCTGCGCCGGTCAATATGCTCCCGGTGATCTTATCCGCCTACCCTTTCATATATGGGGGCGTGGCCTTCTGGTTCACCTTCCCGGAGTTCTGGGGAGTATGCTTTCTGATAATGGGGATCTGGGGAATTTATCGAAAACTGGATCCGGTGGTTGTGGCAGGCTTCACTCTGGCAATCCTGACCAGGGGGTTTTTCTTCTTCGGATGGATGGTTTTGATGATAGTGCTGATTGCCCGACGGGAAGAAAGAAAAAAGCTGGCCCTCATGTCCCTGCCGGGATTGATATTCGTCATCGGGATATTTTTCCACCTCTCTGCAGTTGCCAGGGTCGTTCAGTGGACAGCTCCTCAAATCGGAGAATGGTTTTCCGGAGGGCCATCCCATATCTCCGCCATCCTGTCATTCGGTTCGATCCTCTTGTCAGGAGGCGGTTATATGGCAGGCTTGATGGTGATTCTGTTCCTTGCAGGGACATATCTCCATCGACAGGATCACAGGATTCTTATTCTCTCGGGGACTGCCCTTGTTCCCCTGCTTTTGTTTTTCAGGCTGGGGCCCGGCACCGAACGGGCATACTGGGGGGCGGCAATTCTTCCCCAGATTATGATAATGGCAACCCTTACCCTGAGTTACCCGATTAAAATCCTCCAGCTTGAAAAAGATATGTATAAGCAGATTAACCCCGTCAGCCCCGGGGGACAGATTCCACAGGAGAACAAGGAGATTATTCAATGAGAATACTGATTACCGGCATCACCGGTTTTGTGGGAAGCCATATGGCAGAATTCTGCCTGAACCGGGAGGAGAATCTGAAAATATTCGGCACCCGGCGATGGCGAAGCCCCATGGATAATATCAGGCATATTGCCGATAAAATCGAACTGGTGGAATGCGACCTGCAGGATTCCAACTCGGTCCTTCAGATGATGGATCATGTACGTCCCGACTGGATATTTCACCTGGCAGCCCAGAGTTATGTAAAGGCTTCCTGGAAATCCCCCGGGGACACCATATCCAACAATATCATGAGTCAGCTCAATGTCCTTGAGTCCATGAAAGCCCTGAAACTCAACTGTGCTCTGCAACTGGCAGGCTCATCCGAGGAATACGGCCTGGTACATCCCGATGAGGTCCCCATCAGAGAAACAAACCCTCTGCGTCCACTCAGTCCATATGCAGTCAGCAAGGTGGGCCAGGATATGATGGCATATCAGTATTACAAGAGTTATGGATTTCCCCTGGTGCGAACCCGGGCTTTCAACCATTCAGGCCCCCGCCGGGGACATGTGTTTGTGGAGTCCAACTTTGCCCGGCAGATTGTCCGAATAAAAAAAGGTCTTGCAGAACCGGTGATCAAGGTGGGCAACCTTCTTGCCCGGCGGGATTATACCGACGTGCGGGACGTGGTGCGGGCCTACTGGCTGGCCCTGGAAAAAGGTCAGCCCGGCGAGGTTTACAACATCGCATCGGGCAGGGCCTATGCCATCAGGGAAGTGTTAAATATGCTTCTGGACATGGCAGAAATGGAAATCCAGGTTGAGGAGGACCCGGATCGCCTGAGGCCTTCGGATGTTCCTCTGCTTCTGGGAGATTACTCAAAATTCAGGGATGCCACTGGATGGGAGCCGGTCATTCCCCTTGACAAGACCCTGAAGGATATACTGGATTACTGGATGGCCAACATATCCGGGGAGGTGAAATCGTGAAGGTATTGATCACGGGAATATCAGGACTGGCGGGAAGTTACCTGGCAGAATTCCTGCTGAATAATCATCCGGAAGCAGAGGTTTCCGGAACCATCCGTTGGCGAAGCAGGGTGGACAACATCCGCCATATAATGAACCGGGTAACCCTGTCGGAATGCGACATCCGGGATATGGTGAGTGTCCGGGATCTTATAAAAGAAACAACCCCCGACATAATATTCCACATGGCCAGCCAGTCATCGGTTTTTGCTTCTTGGCATGCTCCCGGGGAAACCATGACCACCAATGTCCAGGGAGCAGTAAATTTCTTTGAAGCCATGCGGGATCTTGCCCCCGGGACAAAGATTCTCATCCCCTGCTCCAGCGAGGAATATGGTCTGACAGCCCCCGGTGAACTGCCTGTCAACGAGAAAACCCGACTGCATCCCCTCAGCCCGTATGCTGTGAGCAAAGTGGTTCAGGATATGGCAGGGTATCAGTATTTCCACAGCTACAACCTCAACATATACAGGATTCGGGCTTTCAACCACACAGGCCCCCGCCGGGAACCCAACTTTGTGGAGTCGGACTTCGCCCGGCGGATAGCCCTCATCGAGAAGGATAAATCAGATCCGGTAATCCAGGTGGGCAACCTGGATGCCCGGCGGGATTATTCCGATGTCCGGGATATGGTGCGGGCCTACTGGCTTGCAGTTCAACACTGTGAGCCGGGAAGAGCTTACAACGTATGCTCCCGCAGGGTCATATCCATCGGGGATATTCTGAACATCCTGCTTTCCTTCACCCAGCGAAGCATCGCCATCGAATCAGATCACCGGCGTCTTCGTCCTGCGGATGCACCGGACATATACGGCGATGATACCGACTTCCGGGAAGCCACCGGATGGAAGCCGGAGATACCCTTGGAGCAGACATTGAAAGAAATTCTGAACTACTGGAGGGAAAGGGTTTGATATTCAATACAGTTCACCCTGTCCCGGCACAGACTCCGGGAGGTTGAGATGCACATAATAAAAGATGCCCGGATGATAATGGAGCGCACCCATGGTATAGGCCGGTATATACTGGAAACCCTCAGGGTCTGGATGGAGGAGGGAATTTCTCACCGCGTCACCCTTCTGACCAACGATAAAAGTCTTCTCAAAGGGCATGGCCTGCTGGAGGCTTATTCAGCGGTGGCGGTTAAGTCCAGACCTTTTGCTCCCACGGAACTCTTCGAGATACCAAAGGTTTTGGAGGAAACCGGGGGGGATTTATATCATGCGACATCCATCTCCGTGCCTCCCTATAATGTGATGCCCACAGTTATAACCGTGCCGGATCTCACTCCTCTGCATTCAGGAAGCCCCATCCACAAGCTCTACTGTAAAACAGTGCTGTTAAAGGGCCTTCACTATGCCCGGCGTGTAATCACCATATCCCGGTTTGTCAGGGATGATGTGATGAAGACATACGGCACTCCAGAGGAGAAAATCCGGGTGACTCATCTGGCATCAACCCCTGCGCCGGGAGGGCCGGCTCCTTTTGAAGAAACCGCAGAGAAGCTTGGCATTACCGGGCCTTATCTTTTCTGGGTGGGCAATCCCAAACCTCACAAGAATATGGCAGGGCTGATACGAATATACAATCGAATCCGGGAAAAATACCGCTCCCCCCTGCAGTTGGTGATGGTCAGCAGGCCCTCGGATGAGATGAAGGGCCTGATTGAGTCATCCCCCCACAGGGATGAGATCCTGTCCATCGATTACCTGGAACACCGCCAGTTGGACACTCTTTATGCCAATGCCGAGGTTTTTCTGTTTCCTTCATATCACGAGGGATTCGGCCTGCCTCCTTTGGAAGCCATGCATTACCGCTGTCCCGTGGTCAGCTCGGATCGGACATCCCTCCCTGAAGTAGTGGGGGAAGGAGGAATCCTGACGGATCCGGATCAGGTGGATGAATTTGCCGGGGAAGTTGCCAGACTCCTCACCGACAGAAGTCATCGGGAGGAATGGGCCAGCAGGGCAGAAAAATGGGAAAAGCAGTTCACCTGGAGCAGATGCGCCGGGGAGATCCTTGAAGTATATAACGAGGCGGTAAACAGTCAGTGACAGGTTTTCAGAGTTTTGCTAAACGTTTTATTGATATTGCCGGCTCCCTTGTGGTGCTGTTTTTGACATGGCCTGTCCTGTTGATTGCCGCCCTCGCGGTGGCACTGACATCCAGGGGGCCGGTCCTGTTCCTGCAGGATCGGGTTGGCAGGGATGGGGCAGTATTTAAAATATACAAGTTCCGCACCATGGTAACCGGCGCTGAGAAGACCGGGCTGGGCTACGAAATTAAACAGGGAGATTCCCGGGTCACCCCTGTGGGAGAGTTCCTTCGGAGGTGGTCCATCGACGAACTGCCTCAGCTTTTTAACGTCCTGATGGGACAGATGAGCCTTGTTGGTCCTCGGCCCACTTTGAAATACCAGACGGATCAATACGACGATTTCCAGAGGAAGCGACTGCTGGTAAAGCCGGGAATGACGGGCCTTGCCACGGTGAAGGGACGAAACCTGCTCTCGTGGAATGAACGGATTGAGTATGATGTATGGTATGTGGAGAATTATTCTCTGGGACTGGATTTCAAGATAATGGCTGACACAGTCACGGTGGTGATAAAGGGAGAAGGGATATACACCGACAATCTGGAAAAGCTCCGGGTCAGACCCTCGGGAAAGGCTTCCCCGGGCAATGAAAGCACTAACAGTAAACCCGGAGAATTGGAAGAGGAAAATGGCGAAACCCCGACAATATCTTGATCAAAAATTTTCCGACGTGACTGGGCATTCCCGGGGAAAGCTTCTGGACATGCTCTCCCGTATGGTTATAATCCGCCGGATTGAAGAAGCGTTAAACGATCTTTTCTCCCGGGGTCTGATGCACGGGACATGTCATCTTTGCATCGGTCAGGAAGCAGTTGCGGTGGGGGCTTGTTATCCTTTGCAAAAAGGAGATTACGTGGCTTCGACCCACCGGGGTCATGGCCATGCCGTTGCCATGGGGATTGAACCGGAAGGGATCGTGGCGGAACTCCTGGGAAAGGAAGAAGGCCTTTGCCGGGGCAGGGGAGGAACCCAGCATCTGTCAGATATTGACCGCGGTTTTCTGGGAACTAATGGCATTACCGGAGGGTTAATTCCCATCGCCACCGGGTCTGCCCTGGCCATAAAGATGCAGGGCAGACCCGGCGCAGTGTTGTCCTTTTTTGGCGACGGCGCATCCAACACCGGATACTTTCACGAATCCCTCAATTTTGCTTCCATCAACCAGTTGCCGGTAATATTCATATGTGAAAACAACTACTATGCCATGAGCGTCCCTGTTTGGAAATCAACCTCGGTTGATCAGATAGCTCATCGGGGAGCATCTTATTCCATGGAGTCAGAAACTGTGGATGGAATGGATCCCCTGAAGGTGGAAGCCGTGGTGATGAAGGCCCTTGACCGGGCCCGCAGAGGTGACGGCCCCACCCTCATCGAGGCGATGACATATCGATACCTGGGTCATTCCAAATCTGACCAGCGGGTTTACCGAACCCGGGAAGAAGAAAAACTCTGGCGGGGACGGGATCCCATCGACAGTCTTGCCCTTGCTGTCAAAAACAGCGACAAAGCTACCCCGGAAGAAGTTGACCAGGTAATCCGGAAAGCTGAAGAAAAAGTGAACCACGCAGTTGCCTGGGCCAGACAACTGCCAAACCCCGGCACAAACAATATAAACCGGGGGCTGTTCACCGGGGAGGTGAATTCATGAGGATCACTTTTGCCGGAGCCATCAACTATGCCCTTAGCGAAGAGATGAAAAGAGATTCCCAGGTCTTTCTTTTGGGTGAGGATGTGGGAGCATACGGGGGGGCCTTTGGAGTGAGTCAGGGACTTCTGGACAAATTCAGCTCAAAAAGAATAATGGATACCCCCATTTCCGAGGCTTCTCTTATGGGTATTGCCACTGGCGCGGCCCTGCTGGGACAAAGGCCGATTCTGGAAATCATGTTTATGGATTTTACCACTCTCATCATTGATCAGATCCTGAACCACTGCGTAAAGCTCAAGTATATGTTCGGCGGTGATGACAGGATCCGTATTCCTCTGGTAATCCGCACTCCCTTTGGCGGTGGCCGGGCTTATGGAGCCAGTCATTCCCAGAGCCTTGAAGCTCTGTTTATGCATATGCCGGGATTGAAAATCCTCTGCCCTTCCACGGTGGAAGATGCTGCAGGCCTGCTGATATCCGCCATCAGAGATGATAACCCTGTGTTGTTTCTGGAAAACAAACTCCTCTATCAAATGGAAGGAGAGTTGGAACCCCGGCTGGATCCCACACCCATGGGGTCTGCCCGGATTGCCCGGCAGGGGAGGGATGTGACTGTTGCCGCCTATGGCCGGATGGTTTATCTGGCCCTCGATGCAGCCCGGCAACTGGAGCAGGATGGAATATCGGTGGAAGTTCTGGATCTGCGGAGTCTTGCGCCCCTGGATATTGACAGCCTCTGTGGATCCGTGGAAAAAACCGGTCGGATAGTTACCCTGGAGGAAGGAACCCTCACTGGAGGATCCGGGGCCGAAATTTGCGCCCGCATTATGGAAGGAGCCTTCTACAGCCTTGATGCTCCACCGGTGCGCATTGCAGCCAGGGACCTGCCCATACCCTACAGTCCGGTTCTCGAAGCTGAAGTCTTGCCGGGGATTCAACAGGTAATAGAAGGGATCAGAAAAACCCTCCAATGATCAAGTCTGCAGACCCGGGATTTATCCTCAGAATCCAAGGGATAATGTCGGCGGAATCGAATACCACCTGATGTTTGACAAGAGATTGAAATTGATTTTATTTGTCCTGATACTCTGGTTCCTGATGCTTTTAGGAAACAGTTCTGTATGTATGGGCAGTGCTTTTCTGCATTCTCCATATGAAGGAGCCCAGGTCAGGGATTATTCTCCCAGCATCAGTTTTTCCTTTGGAAGCCGACGGCCGGTTCCTGCAACCCTGAAATTTCTTGTCAACGGAGAAGATGTGACAAACCTGTGCGTCATCACCCCGGCCTTTATCAGCTTCAAACCAAGAGATCCCCTGCCCGGAGGTCGAAACTTCGTGTCGGTGGAATACTTCACCAGTGAAGGGAAAAAGGTCGATTACACCTGGAATTTTGAGGTTTTATCTCTGGATCTGATTGACAGCGTGACCCATGATGGAATATCTCCCCTGATGGCAAAGGAAACCATTACCGTCACCCTGACGGGAAAACCTGGATGCACTGGAGTTTTTGACATTGGAACCTTCAAGAAAGATATTCCCTTGAAGGAAATTCAGGATGGAGTATATCAGGGGACTTATACTGTGGAAGTTCGGGATCATGCTGTGGATGAACCGATTATCGGACGGCTTATTGATGAAAACGGCACCATCAGTGAAATGCAGACCCGGGAAAGTATTTCCATATTTGCACAGCTATTTCGACTAAAGATCCTGAGTCCCAGGGACGGAGATCGGGCAGGCAAATCCTTTGTGGTAAGAGGCCGCACCAGGCCCAATGTGGTTATTCATTTCAGCGCCCAGCTGGGATACACCAACACGGATTTTTTCACCGCCAGAGGGCCTGACACCGGCGGAATGACCACAATATCCGACAGTGAAGGAATTTTTGAGAAACACTTTGGATTTCCCCTTTTCATGAAGGGGATGAAATGCTCCATATCCGCATACGCCCGGGATGAAAACAAGCTCAAATCAAACATCGAGGAGATAACTGTCTATTACGATGAAACCGACCTGTCCCATTGAATCAGGATTGTTCATCAGTGCTGGGTTCAATCTTTTTGCATATGGGGCACTGGGGATGTCTTGAACATTCGACAGTTTCAAACTCCATGTTCAATCCGTCAAAAACCAGCAGTCGTCCGGCAAGACTGTTGCCCAGGCCAAGGATTACCTTAATCGCCTCCAACGCCTGCAGGGTTCCGATGACTCCCGGTATCGGCGATAGAATCCCCGCCGGGGCAGGTTCTTCTGATGAGGGTTGGGGGAAAAGGCATTGATAGCAGTGGGTTTTGCCGGGGATTATGGTGGTGATGATTCCCGAGAGTTCATTAACAGCCCCGGTTACAAGGGGTTTGTTGTACCTGTGGCAGAGCCGGTTGAGAACATAACGGGATTTGATATTATCAGTGGCATCAATAATCAGGTGATATTGGCGGATGATCTCCCCGCCGGAATCATCATCAATGGAAATGGGATGTTCATATATTCGGGTGATACTGTTAAAAAAAGACAGTGATAGCCGGGCAGATGCGGTCTTGGGAATCCCCACCCGGTCTTCCCGGTGAAGAATCTGACGCTGGAGGTTGGATAGCTCCACTGTGTCGGGATCCGCCATGCCGATGGTTCCCACACCGGCGGCACAGATATAATAAGCTGCGGCAGATCCCAGCCCTCCACAGCCAACCACAAGAACTGACGAAGAAAGAAGCTTTCTGACTCCCTCCTGGCCAACCCCTGGAAGAATCAGATGACGGTTGAACCTGTCGATAATGACCGGATCCAAAAAAATCCCACCTGTCACTTGATGATAATTCTCTGTTTTTCCACTTCTGCCATTCGATCCCTGACTACCTCGATATATTTTTCCGCAGATACTGCAGCCAGAGCACCATCGCCCACGGCAGTAACGATCTGGCGAAGAGGTTTTGAACGAACATCCCCGGCGGCAAATATTCCCTCAACGCTGGTCATCATTTTTTCATCGGTAAGGATAAAACCCATATCATCAGCCTTGAGTCCCAGATCACACAAAAAGGTGTTAGGTATGGTTCCCACATAGATAAATACTCCATCCACATCGATGGTGTATTCCCTGTTTGACTTGATGTCAAGCAACTTGAGGCCTGCAACAAGGTCCTGGGAATCTCCCAGTATTTCCAGAGCCCGGGTATTCCAGATAAACTCTATTTTGGGGTTCTCGAAAGCTTTTTCCTGTATAAGTTTCTGGGCTCGAAGACTGTCCCGGCGGTGAATAATACTGACTCTGTCAGCAAATTTAGTCAGATAAGTGCCCTCTTCTACTGCAGAGTCACCACCGCCGATGACGGCCACATGCTTTCCATTGTAGAAAAAACCGTCACATATGGCGCAGTAGGAAACTCCTTTTCCCTTGTATTCCTTTTCACCGGGTACTCCCAGAAGGCGGGGATGAACTCCCGTGGTCAGGATGATAGCCAGGGCATAATATTTTCCATTGCTGGTTTCAACACAGAAACGTTCTTCTTCCCGGTTGATGCACTTAACCTCGGCCATATCAATATCCAGTCCAAATTCCCTGGCATGTTCCTCCATCTGGGTCGCCAGCTCAACTCCCGAGATTCTCTTGATTCCTGGATAATTATCAATAAAACCCGTGCCTGCCACCTGTCCGCCGGCAAGACCCCGTTCCAGCAGAATGGTATTCAGTTTGGCCCTTGATGCATAAAGGCCAGCCGTAAGACCTGCAGGGCCACCGCAGATAATAATCAAATCAAAAAATTTTTCTGTTGAATTTTCGCTCACTGGTTTACCTCCCTGACCGGTTGTCATTATTTCTTGTGGATT
>CAYNGH010000114.1:0-10869 GCA_964396845.1 uncultured bacterium
CTGATCAGAACCAGCCCGGCGGGGAGGATCATTCTGCCAGATTTTTGAGGAAATTGAAAACACTGGTTGTTAATTAAGTTTGATCCTGAGCCAGGTAAAGGAAAACAAAACCTGACAACACCCACCAACACATAACCAACGGCCCGAGAGCTGTATCCCACCGATCATGACAATCCCGACTCATGTTTTCCCCATTTTCTAAAAATGGGTCCCGACTCATTTTTCCCCGGTTTTAAACCGGGCGACTTATATTCCCCCATTCCAAATGGGGGGGGAGGATAATTGTTGTTTATCCAAAACCGTAAAGGGTTGTTTTTAGTGAATTATTGAGGTTTTGAAGTATAGGTTAATACATCAGGTGGCATAAGGGAGGTTTTTGTTTGGGTTTATTGTCGTCGATAAAGCAGTCGGATCTGTTTTTTACGATTTCCCGGTCAGTTGTGTCCGGGGAGTCGGTTAACATTTTCGGGGCAACTCCCAGTTTCAAGCCTTATCTAATGTCTGCTCTGGCGACTCTTCCTGGTCGCGGTGTTTTGTGGATTACCGGTTCATGGGAGTCTTGCGAGAAGTCCTTTGAGGGTGTTTATCCTTATCTTCCGGGGCCTTTAAGGGAGAGGGCCGGGGTATTTCCGGAGCTTCGCACCACTGATGCACAGGATGACTCGTGGAATAATCTCCGGGTTCAATCCTTGAAGATTCTGGCGGATCAGCGTCCGGGGATTATTGTATCTCCTTTTCGTTCGATAATCGGGGACTGTGAGGATTTCAACCAGATGCGCCGGGATTCGGTGGATTTGGCATTGGGTGCGGATTTTCCCTTAGAGCAGTTGATTGATGCACTTTCTGGGTTGGGTTATCAGCGGAGTTTCCAGGTGGAGCGTCGGGGTGAATTTTCCGTGCGGGGGGGGATTGTTGATGTTTATCCTTCCACCTCGGGCCCTGTGAGGATTGAGCTTTTTGGGGATCAGGTGGATTCCATCCGTCGTTTTAATCTGGACAGCCAGATTTCCGTTGAGCGGATCGATTCAATCCAGGTATATCCCCGGCGGGAATATGCCCGGGAAAGGCGGTTGCTGGATCTTCTGCCCCAGGGCTGGATTGTGGTGGTGGATGATCCTGATGTTATCAAGTTTCATGCCGTGGAGCGGAATTTTGAGGAAGACCGGGATTTATGGGGTGATTTCCAGTTTGAGATAACCAGAAAAAACCCCCTGTTCCTCTGGTCCTGGAGTGGAGATACAGGGCCGGGGGTCACCTTCAGGACCCGTCCCATCGATTCCTTTACCGGCAATATCGAGAAGCTGTTGGAATCAATCATCAACTGGCAGAAACAAGGAGATTCTGTGGTGGTTTCAACCCAGCAGTACCGCCGTTTTTCTGAGCTTCTCCGGGAAAAATCCATCGGATGCATCACTGATCCTGCAAAAAAGCTGATTCCCGGCAGGGTTCTGCTGCTTTCCGGAGATTTCCACGAGGGCTTTTACTGGGAAGATCAGAAGCTCCGACTCATCACTGACAAGGACATACTGGGGACTTCTCCTTCGAAACGCCGGGCACTTCGCACCTGGGACCGCACCCGGAAGGTGTCCCTGTCGGATCTGAAAGCCGGGGATACGGTGGTTCACATATCCCATGGCATCGGGAGATTTCTGGCCCTGGCCCAGCTGGAGATTCAGGGAGTCCTGCGGGATTTTGTCCAGCTGGAATACAGCCGTGGCGACAAACTTTATGTGCCGGTTCAGCAACTGGATCTCCTGGGAAAATATGTGGGCCCCGAAGGAAAGACCGCCCAGCTTTCAAAACTGGGAGGCAAGGAATGGACCCGGGCCAGACAGAAGGCAGAAAAAGCCGCCCAGGAAATTGCCGGCGCTCTGTTGGAACTTCATGCACAACGGGAAACTACTCCTGGGCATTCTTTTTCCCCAGATTCCCTGTGGCAGTGGGAGTTAGAGGCCAGTTTCCCCTTTGAGGAAACCGGGGATCAGGAAGATGCCATCGGCGAGGTCAAGAAAGATATGGAATCCAGCCGGGCAATGGATCGCCTGCTGTGCGGTGATGCCGGATACGGCAAGACGGAAGTGGCTCTGCGGGCTGCCTTCAAAGCAGTGCAGGATGGAAAACAGGTGGCACTGCTGGCGCCGACAACCATACTGGCCCACCAGCATTATGAAACCTTCCGCCAGAGGCTGGGGCCTTTTCCCGTGGAGGTGGGAATCCTCTCCCGGTTTCGAAGCCGGAAAGAACAGAAGGAAACCCTCCTGCTTCTGGATCAGGGAAAAATCGACATGATCGTGGGCACCCATCGACTGCTTTCAAAGGATGTGAACTTCAAGGATCTGGGGCTTCTCATCATCGATGAGGAACAACACTTCGGGGTTCGTCACAAGGCAAGGCTCAAAGAACTGAAGGTGAATGTGGATGTCCTCACCCTGTCGGCGACTCCCATTCCCCGAACCTTGCACATGTCCATGTCAGGAATCCGGGACTTGTCTGTGATTGAAACTCCTCCCGATGACAGGCTTCCGGTGAAGACATATCTTTATGAATACAACCGGGAGCTTATCCGATCGGCGATTATCCGGGAGCTGGAACGGGGCGGACAGGTCTATTTTGTAACCCACCGGATCCAGGGGATTGAACGGCTGGCCCACGAGATAGGCGAGTTGGTTCCCTTTGCCCGGGTTGGCGTGGGGCATGGCCGGCTGGATGAACAGGAGCTGGAAATGGTGATGCTGGACTTCATCGACAGGAATTATGATGTGCTGGTGTGTACCACCATTGTTGAATCGGGGCTGGATATTCCCAATGTTAACACAATTATCATAAATAACGCCCACCGGTTCGGCCTGTCCCAGCTCTATCAGCTCCGGGGCAGAGTTGGGCGATCCAACCGCCAGGCCTATGCATACCTGCTGTATCCCCCCCATGTGTCCCTTACCGAGGATGCCCAGAAAAGGCTGGAAGTGATCCGGGAGTTTTCTCACCTGGGGGCTTCTTTTCAGATTGCATTAAAAGACCTGGAAATCCGGGGCGCAGGCAATCTGTTAGGGCCACAGCAGTCGGGACACATCGCCGCGGTGGGGTTTGACCTTTACTGCCAGCTGTTAAAAGAAGCAGTGGAAGAACTCCGGGGCAACCCGCAAAAAAGAAAACTGGAATCTCCCCTGGTGGATCTGCCTGTGGATACTTATATTCCCCAGGATTATATCAGCGCACCCCAGGTTCGCCTTGAAATGTACCGCAAGATTGCCTCCATCGACAACCAGGAGAAGATACAAGACCTCACCGGGGAATTTACCGACCGGTTCGGCCCTGTCCCCAAACCCCTCGAAAACCTGCTGGAGATCCTTCGGATAAAACTCCTGGCATGGGATCTGGGGACTCCGTCGGTAAAAGAAGTCCAGGGCAAAGTGCAGATACTCCTGCCGGCCATCCAGAATATCAGCCTGAAACAAATCCAGAAGCTATACGAGAAAACCGGCGTGACCAGTTACTTTCATCGATCAGTGCTGACCCTCCAGGACCTGATGGAACAGAAGAAAGGCAGGATGCTGGGCCAGACACAGAAAATACCGCCGGAAGTATGGATCCGCCAGATTCAGGATCTCCTGCGAACCCTGCTGGAATGGAAGGAAATGAAAAAACTGTGAGAGGAATTATTCCATTTTTTCATCTTTTTGTTTATTGTTGATTTCAGCTTTGTTTTCTTCAATCTTTGCCCGGATTACATTAAGAAAATTCATTGTGGGCAGAATGATGACCCCGCCGGGAAGCTTTCCTGTGTTGTTTGCAATGATTCCCCGCATCAGGCCGTATATGATTGCAAGACAGTTATACGGGATGAGGTTCCTTTCTTCTTCTTCGGTGGCTTCAGGGCTTAACCGGAAGTACCCATCGATTTCAACTTCAATTTTCTTGAAACTGCAATATTTTTTGTTCTTCCCCGGCTTCATTTTGAATATCATGGGCACCAGGAAACGAGGCTCATCTTTCGCCTTCAATACGTCAAAATCAACAAGAATATTAACTTCAGAGTTTTTTCCTTCTTCCCTCACGACATCAGTGTTTGCCTCAATGACCAACCTGGTTAGCCTGTAGTCTTCAAGCTGCAAAATTGCATTCATCGTAAAGCTCCCCGGTGAATTTATATTTTTTCATAACTTTCTTATCCGTGTCCGGCACATCAAGACTTAATGATGGCACTACTCCCTTTGATGCATAATAATTATCCCTGATGTGAGGACACCGGGAGTATTCATCCTGCATCAGAACCGGGGCCCGGACCGGCTCTATCTGCTGATTTTTGATTTTGTCCGTGGTCACCAGTTCCATATCAACTTGCAGGGCGATGCAAACTTTTGCAATGGTGAGCAGGGTCACGTTGGCGGTGCCGTCTAAAAGCCTTGTGACATAAGCTCTTGAGGTGTCAAGTCTTCTGGCCAGCTCTGCCTTTGAAACATTGTTTTTTTCCATAACTTCCAGAACCTGTTCAATAAACGAAAGCTCCAAACCATAACTTCTGTACTCAGGATCCCTATCTCGTTCTTGTTTTAATCTTGCATATAAACTTTGAGCCATGATTTCTCCTCTCATCATTCCAACGGGGTCAATTTGACAATGCCATTGGCCAGTTTTTTTCTTTCCAGAGCCCTTTTTTTCTGGTCCTGGCTCCATTTATCACTTTTTTTCTGGAAAAAATGGATGATAACAATCAGTCCGGGGATTTTTGTGTGATAAAAAAACGGCAACCGGATCTGTCCATGTTTGAGCGTCCATATTCCCTTAAACTCATATTTTATTGAACCGGATTTTTTGCCATCTGCGAGCCATACAATCTTCCTTTTGATTTGAAGTATTTCCTTGCTTTTTTCAACACCTTCAAGAACAGTCAGAAAGTCATGTTTTTTCTGGTTCATATCAAGGCAGGCAACCATATGTTTTTTTCCTTCTTCCAGCAATACCAGCTTGCATTCATCAGACATGTTGCCTCCTCATAATGTTAACATATAAGTTAACACTTTGCAATAGTTTTATTGAAATCTTGTTGATTTTTTCCTTCACGCCTCCTGATATTCTTTATGTGTTCCCAGGAGACCGCCGATGATGGAATTGAGCAGGCCGAATATTATTCCCCCGCCGATGGCCCACCAGAAGCTCTGGACGTGCATTCCCGGAGTCAGCCATGCGCCGATGTTAAATATGATGCCGGTCACCACCAGGGAGAACAGCCCCAGGGTAAGACATGTCAGGGGAAGGGACAGGAGCTTGAGTATTGGGCCGATGCTGGCGTTCAGCGCACCCATGACTATGGCGCCGATGAGCACTGATATGAGGCCCTGTTGTGTGATGAACCCGTCCGGGGGGACAAGGTTGTCGATATTGATTCCCGGCAGGAGTCTTGCCACCAGATATAGTGCCGTGGCGTTGGCAAACAGGGATGTGAGGAACACTTTCATAATTTCATACCTCCCCGGTTGAATTCAACGGCAATTTTTACAAAAGAGGCCACGCCGTTTTTCATTGCCTCCTCGTCAATGTCAAAGCAGGGATGATGATGGGGATGGGCATATTCGCCGTTTTTTCCCCGGGTGCCCAGCATCATGAAAACTCCGGGGACTTTCCGGGCAAAGTATGAAAAATCTTCCCCCCCCATGGAGGGTTCTTTTTCTTGCAACACTTTTTCCGGGCCCAGAAGATCCGTCAGGTGCTTTCCGATGAACCGGGAAAACTCTTCGTGGTTTATGGTGGCGGGATAGCCGAATATGAAGCCTATCTCATAATCTCCTCCCACAGGTTTTGTAATTCCATCTAAAATCTCCCGGGTCCAGCGGACAAGATCATCCCTGAGCCTGTCATCAAAATAGCGGAAGGTGCCCGTCATCACCACCTCATCGGCGATGACATTATGGCGGTAGCCTCCGTTAATGGTGCCGATGGTGAACACTGCCGGGGTCACCGGGTCAACCCGGCGGGATATGACGGTCTGAAACGACATTATAGCCTGGGCCGCCAGGACAATGGCATCCACAGATCTGTGGGGATAAGCGGCATGACCTCCCCTGCCCCTGATGATTATTCGAACCTCGGTTACCGCCGCGTGCATGGGGCCAGGGGTTACCTTAACTATGCCCGTGGGGTCTGCCGAGGCCACGTGAAACCCGATTACTCCATCCACCGGGGGATTGTCCAGGGCGCCGTCTTTGACCATGGGTTCAGCTCCGCCGGGGCCTTCTTCTGCAGGCTGAAACAGCAGAACCACCTTGCCGGGGAACCAGTGGCGGTTTTCACTCAGGATCCGTGCCGCTCCCAGAAGCATTGCCACGTGGGCATCATGACCGCAGGCATGAAAAACTCCGTCAACCTGGGATTTGTATTCCACATCACTGGCTTCCTGTATGGGCAGGGCGTCCATATCGGCCCGCAGAGCAATGACCTTTCCTTCTCCCGGGGCCGTCCCGTCGATGATCCCTACAACGCCGGTGCCTCCAACGCCACTGCGGTAAGGGATTCCCATTTCTTCCAAGTTTGAGCAGATGAGGGCCGCGGTCTTTTTCTCCTGCATCCCCAGCTCCGGGTTCCGGTGGATGGTTCGTCGGATGTCAACCACGTATTTATGGACATCCCCGGCCTGCTTTAAAATAGTTTCGTTAGTGCAATTCATGATAGTTTCTCCTGCTTTCTTTTTTACATGGATTATTTCATGGGAGGTCAAAACCCTCCCTCCCTGACCGGGGAGGATTTCTCCAGTGGCTTCCTCGAATGTATGAAGAAGCCATGAAAGGAGCATATTGCAATGAAAAGATTTCTCATCTTTGCCATATTACTGGTGCTGATTGTTGTTTTTGCCGGCCCGGCCCTGTCCGTTGAACAAAAGGGTACCTCAGCAAAAATTCCTTATCCCATGGGAGTCGAGAACATAACTCTCCAGCGTCAGAAAGTGGATATTACCGTTTACTCAAACTTCATCAAGGTGGAGGGAGAATACCTGGTGAGAAATGAAAACCGCCAGGAAGTCACGGCAACTTTCGGGTTCCCTTTTTACCGCCACAGTGAAATGGATCGGGGAGAGTTTCCTCCCATGGGACTGCAGGTTCTCCAAAGGAAAAAGGATCAGGATTATTTCGTCCGGCGAACCCTTGAAGGGGATCCCAGCAACGGAGCTTTCAAGGAATGGTATCTGTGGGAGGTTGACATTGCTCCGGGGCGCAACGGTTTTTTCCGGGTTGAGTATTATCTTCGTTTGAGCCGGGATCAGGGGATTCCCTTTTTCTCCTATGGCCAGAGTCAGTCCAGAGCTTATGCGGGATCTATTATTCAGACGGATATTGACGTTAACATGGGTATAGACTGCCGGGATCTGCCCATGGTTGCCCAGCCGGATTTTTCCGGGCGCAACTATCTATATGCCTCCCTCCCCAGCCCCAGAATCCAGAGGAATATTCTCTCGTGGTCCTTCAAAAATCATCTTCCCCTGGAGGACCTGTCGATATACTTTTACCGGGACGGATATCCCGACTGGCTGGTGGAAAGTTCCGACACCGAGCCGGGAATGGCCTCTTCGGCACAGAATGTTTTTGACGGCGACATCAGAACCAGCTGGGTTTCTCCCCCGGAGAACAAAGGTGTTGGGTCATATCTGGTGTTTACTCCGGTGATCCGGGACAACAAGAGCAACACCCGGCCCTTTGAGCCTGTTGTCCGGGAGATTGGCCTTGTGCCGGGCAATACTGCCACCCTTTCTTCCTTTTATAACTACAGCCATCTGATGGAAGGTATCGTGGAGGTTCTGATCATCAAGCCGGAGATTCCCGAAGAAGACAGGGAAAAGCCTGCAAAGCCCCAGAAGTCTTCAATCCGGAAGTCGGAAAAAGTGGATATGCCCGGTCATGTCAAGCCGGTGGATCTCGCCGAGGAACGGAAGAAGAAAAAAGATCGCCCGGATGTGATAATGATTGATTGTCTTGCGGATCCTGTGATGCAGTTTTTTACTGCAAAACAGCCCCTGATGACCCGGAATGGCCCTCTGAGGCTTATGGTCACCATGGTTTATCCCGGCCAGCAGTTCAGTGAGCTTTGCATCAGTCAGGTGTTGATTATTGACCGGGACCCTCGGCAAATATATGAATACTGACAACTGACACAGGTAATTCCAAATAAAAAAGCCCCTTGAAGGGGCTTTTTTGGTTTGTTCTGGCTTGTCTATTTGATAGTGATTTTTGCGCCGACTTCTTCGAACTTCTTTTTCATTTCCTCAGCATCTTCTTTGTTCAGGCCGTCCTTGACCACACAGGGAGCGCCTTCCACCAGTTCCTTGGCTTCCTTGAGGCCCAGTCCGGGGATGACTTCCCGGGCTACCTTGATGACCTTGATCTTCTGGGATCCGATGTCGGTAAGCTCCACGTCAAAAGAGGTTTTCTCCTCCTCTGCAGCGGCTCCGCCAGCAGGCATTGCACCCATCATCATTGCCGGGGCTGCGGCGGAAACTCCGAATTTCTCTTCCATCTGCTTGACCAGCTCTGAAAGCTCCAGAACTGTCATATTGGCAACAGCATCCATAATTTCATCTTTGGTTATAGCCATGTTTTTTTATCTCCTTTCAATATTAAAAAATTATAATTCGCCTTTTTCTTTTTTCTCCCGGATACGATCCAGAACCGTGACAAACCCCCTGGGCACAGCGGCACAGACGGTGACAAACCCCTGGGCAGGGCCGTTCATGGTGCGAAGAAGCTGGGAGAGCAGTTCATCCCTGCCGGGCAGGGTGGCCAGTACCTTGACCTGTTTTTCGTCGTAAACCTCGCCGTCCATATAGGCGGCCTTGATCCGGGGAAGGGGATTATCCTTCTGGGTTTTCAGAAATTCTGCCAGCACCTTGCATGTGGCTGCGGAATCCTTGTAGCCAAAGGCGATGGCCGTGGGCTTTACAAACTGGTCCAGCAGGCCTTCCACTCCTAATTCCTTGAAGGCTATGCGGCACAGGGTGTTCTTGTAAATCCGGTATTCGCTGTCGGTTTCCCGGAGATTCTGGCGAAGCTGTGTTATCGCCTTTACCGACATGCCCTTCCCGTCACCCCGGTAATCGGTAAGGACCGCGATGGCGGACCTGTTCATCTTGTCCTTGATTTCATCAAGAGATGCTTTTTTGCGTTTTACCGCCTCCTTGTGGGTCAGAGCCAAATGTTTCACCTCCCTTAAAAATAATAAAGCTTTCCGCCAGGACAGCGAAAAGCGAACATTATCAAATATTGTTCAATTTCCTTCCGGGGGAATCCCCAGGGGGCTTCCCGTCAACCTCGGCAGGAGATTAAGCCGATAAAAACCGGCACCTGCTGTCTCTGGCCCGATGATTATATTACATGAAGGCAGGATGTGTCAAGAGGAGGAGGGAGAATGTTAACAAAAGGCAAAACTTACATCAGGAAATAACAAGGGAATCTCCCGCCGTCTGTTTAATTCTTCAATATGAAAAAGACCCGCATCACTATCATGATTTCCGGTTATTATGGTTTTGGAAATGCCGGTGACGAGGCGATTCTTGCTTCCATGGTTCAGCAGTTCCAGAAGGAAATCCCCGATGTTGAGATTATTGTTCTCTCAGAAGATCCGGAAAAGACCCACAAGGAACATGGTGTGGAAGCCATATCCCGAAAGAATTTCTGGCGGATTTTCTGGATGCTGGGGAAGGTGGACCTGTTTGTTTCCGGTGGCGGAGGGTTGATTCAGGATACCACGGGTTTTAACACGGTGCTTTATTATCTGGGGATGATTCAGCTGGCCCGGATTCGGGGATGCCGGGTAATGTGTTATGCCCACGGTTTCGGCCCCCTGAAGATGACTAAAAGCCGTAAACTGGCCCGATTTGTCATGAACCAGTCCCAGGTTATCACCTTCCGGGATGAAAAATCCAAGCTCACCGCCGGCGGGTTCGGCATCAACAAGCCTCCCATTTACATAACTGCGGACCCGGTCTTTGCCCTGACTCCTGCTCCTGATTCCCAGCTGGAGCAGTATATTGAAAAGCTCAGAATACATCCCTCCAGCTTCAATATGGGGGTATCTCTACGGCCCTGGTCATCGGGAGTAAATTACATGGAAGTTGTGGCTGCGGTTTCCGACCGTATGATAGAACAGCTTAATGCCAAGGTTTATATATTCCCCTTTCAGCATTCCCAGGATATGGATATCAGCCGGGACCTGCAAAAGAAGATGAAAAATCGTTCTGCCGTAGTTCTGGTGGAGGAGCCTCTCCCGGTGACGGTGCTCACAGGGCTTATGGGCAAGATGGACATGATCCTTGGAATGCGGCTTCATTCTTTGATTTTTGCTGCATCTGCGGGGGTGCCTGCGGTGGGAATATCCTATGATCCCAAGGTAAGCTCCATAATGGAACAGGTGGGACTGACATGGCTGGATGTGAATCATGTGGATATTGGCAACCTGTGGTCTGCCTGCCGGCACTCATGTAAGAACCGGGAGATGGTGATTCAGGGCATGAAACCCGCAGTGGACGAATTGAAAAAAAAGGCCCAGGATAATACCAGATATCTTGTGAATCTGCTGAAACATTTTTCGAAGGCTGAATGGAAATGAAACTCCGCCCAATCTTGATTATCTCCTTGTGCCTTGTACTTATGGGTTCGGGCATTCTTTCGGCGGGGGAAACCTCCCGGGATATTATCCGGGTGACGATTCCTGCCACTATAGTTCAAGACGGCCTGCCCCGGTGGATGTCCCGGCATATTCCCGACATTCTTAACGGCTATTTTAACAGCAAGGCAGGGTACCTGTCGGTGGAGCCTCCGGATATGGATTTTGCCGGGTTGCTGGAAGGAAAGGCCGATGAGGAGTTTAACTCTGCTATGTCCCGGC
>CAYNGH010000115.1:0-10852 GCA_964396845.1 uncultured bacterium
ATGCCTTCATCTATCGTCATGTGAATATGCTCCGGCGTTATATGGGCTGGGAGATGGTGTTTCTGGTATATACCATCGTCAACACCCTTACCATTGCATTGATCGGAGTATCCATGGGAGATGCCCGAAAGGTGCTCTACCTGGTGGTGGGAGCAGTTCTGTGGGGTTTTCTGTCCCTGATATTCCATGAAATATCCGAGAACATAGCCTGGGAAAGATGGGAAGGAACCCTGGAGTATTCCTTTATGGCCCCCATACGGCGGATTACCTACCTGATGGGTAACTGCACCGCTACTGTGATATATGGACTGGTTCGAACCATGGTGGTATTGCTGGTGGCGGCTCTCTTTCTGAAGATTGACCTGTCCCAGGCAAACCTGCCTGCAGCGGCGGTGGTGCTGGCTATCTCCAGCGTGTCCTTCATCGGTCTGGGTCTGATGGGGGCTGTGCTTCCTCTGATGTCCCAGGAAAAAGGAACCCAGGCGACTCATATTGTTCAGGCTCTGATCCTGCTGGTGTCAGGAGTCTATTACGATGTGACCATACTCCCCCGCTGGCTTCAGGCCCTGTCCTGGATATCCCCGGCAACATATACCCTGAAAGCCATGCGGATGGCACTGCTGGAGGGAGCGGATCTGTGGCAGTTACGGGAATACCTGGTGATACTTACCATCACCGGGATAATCCTGGTGCCCCTGGGATACTGGCTGTTTGTTGTGGCGGAAGGTTATGCAAAACGTCACGGAATGCTCAGTCGAACAGGTTAGGACATGGAAACAAAGGGCCCCGCTGTAGCAGGGCCCTTTTCTGTGTTTTCTACCACATTCCTTTGGTGGCTTCTCCCAAGCTCACGGCCAGTGCTCCACATACTGCCAGACCGCATGCAATGCCTATGTTGGCGGTAGCTGCCTGTGACAGTAGTCCCGAATCAAAAGCCCAATGAGCCCCAACCAATCCGAGAAAAGGTACCCCTGATCTGACAAGTGTTTTTACAGTGGTGGGAGCACTCTTAAAAGCTCGATGCATGCCCTTGAGTGCGTTAAGACTTTTATCAAACAAGCCATCCCTTGAACTGTTCCTGTTATAAGTGTCTTTGATTGTGTTTGTGTTGTCCTGATCCCTTGAATTTACCGGCTGATTTTGTGTCGGATAATCGGTTATCCCGTATCCCATAATCCCTGTTGTAAGCATGTCCAGTGCAACTCCTCTCGTATTGTCTTGTTATATTCATTGTAACACCCAAAAAAGCGGAAATGTATGTATCATATGTAAAATAAGTGTTAAAGCTGTTAATATATTGTTAACGTTTTTGTGTTTTATATATATTCCCTGGATTATTTCATTTTCTGTGTTGTTTTTCATATGAGAAAATAAGGCTGAAGAAGGGATAAAACTGCTCCGGGAGAAATATTTTTCAAGATGACGCATAATACGAAGCTTGACAAGATCAAGGTTGGCCTTGTGGATGATCATAACATTCTCCGACAGAGTCTTGCCAAGACATTGAACCTTGAGTTTGATATGGAAGTTCTTGGATCCTGGAGCAGAGCTGAGGATGCCATTGATGATTTTTCCCGTTTTCCCTGTGATGTCTATGTGATGGACCTCAAGCTGCCGGGGATTAACGGCATTGAAGCCACAAGACAGCTGGTATCTTTTGATCCTTCGGTCAAGGTCATAATACTGTCGGCATACTCGGATCAGCGGGATGTTTTTAACTCCATCGAAGCAGGGGTTCTGGGGTATCTTCCCAAGGAAGCTACAGTGGAATCAGTGGTGGAGGCAATCCGCAATGTTTATCGGGGGTATGCCTTTCTGGATCCTGCAATTACCCGGACCGTGGTGAATCGTTTTTCCGACCTGGAACACTGGGACAGGGAAAGACGGAAACTATCAGCTCTGGAGAGAAATATTCTATCCCTGGCGGCTCGGGGTAATTCCAATCAGGATATTGCCAGGACTCTCAGTCTGAAGGTGGGTGCAGTCAAGTTTCATTTCCGGGAGATTTTCACCAAGCTGGATGCCAGGGACAGGGCACATGCCGTAGCCCTGGCTCTGAAGAAGGGAGATATCTGACAAGGGATGCCCTTTCTGCGGGCGCAAAATCAGGAGTTTTTCCTTTTCTCCAGCCTCGCTCTGGGGATTTTTCTGTTGCTTTTGTTCCGATATTTCCACAGTCTTAAAACTAATGATAATCGCCAGCCCTTTGCCCCGGAATCAGTTTATCAGCTCATCTGCTGTCTTGTCCTTCTGGGGGGAATATCAATGAATCTTCCCCTAAGGGATTCCGCCAGGATCCTTTTGTCCACCGGGATGGATGTTGTCACAGCTCTGGCCCCTTTTTACCTGCTGTTTCTTTTTCTTCCTGTCCTGAAGCCTGTGTTGCGATGGTTGCTGATTATCATTGCCGGGGTGGTTCTTTTTTCTGCTGTTTCAGTTTTTCCCCAAAAAGCCGGGGTAATGACCGGGACGGTGTCCCTGGCCGGTATGATTGCAGTGGCTTTGTTCTGGTTCAACCGTTATCTCAAGGGAGGGGAACCTGGCCTCATCTGCAAATTCTCCCGCATGGCCACCGGTGGGATAATCGTCGGGGGGGGATACCTGGCGGATACTTTTCTCTCGGGACAACACCAGCTAACTCCGGTTCTTGCTGTTGCCGGTCTTGGCTGGAGTGCCTGGATAACCGGTGAGCAGGATTCCGGGGGGGGCAGCATCTGGACTGAGATCACGGCGCCGGTGCTGACCTTGTCAGCCCTGGGAGGTTATCTGTTTCTTGATTATTTCTGGAGCCTTCAGGGACAGCCCCTGTGGGTCATGGAAAACCATGAGAGAGTGATCCTGTCCCTGGCAGGGCTGGGAGCACTACTTTATCTGCCGGGCCGGATCCTGACAGAAAAGCTTGGCGATCATATTCAGGGATTGACAATGACACCTCTGGAAAAGGCAGTATCCCGATGGGAGCAGGAATCTGGTTCAATCATACTTCCCGGGGATCTGGAAAAACTGCTGGAACCTTTTCCTGGGATCTCTTTTGTTCTGATTCACCGCCATCTTAACAGCTGTCGTTATGGAAGGTGGGGAGATGAGAAGTCATCGGGAGTTCTCTGGCAGGACCTGCCCTTCTGCCAGGATCAGAAAGCCCCCGAGGATGCTTTTATCGGTGATATTGCCGATGCCCTGGCAATACCGGGGCCAGAGGAGAAAAGCATATTTTCTGTCCCCGTGGGCAATGCTTCTCCGCCCGCGGGAATTCTGCTGTTTTACACAGAGGGAGATGCCGGCTCTCAACACCGAACCCTGTCAAGGATTGCATCCCTGTCGGTGCTTCCCGGCTCCAGGGATCCAGGGGAGCAGAATCGTTCTTTTTTGACACAGAAATGTGATTCGTCGGAGGAGCTGATCCGGCGGATGAAGGATGTTATTGTTAAAGAGATCCCATCCCTTGACTGCCAGGTGGAAATCATGCCCGGCAGGGGAGCAACGCCGGAGCACTCCCTGAATGAGAATGATCACACCCAGGAAACTAACGATAATTCTTATGAAATAACCTTCGATGGAAGTACCTTTTCTGGAAGGATTATTCTGAAGCCTCGGGGAGATGATTTCATTTTTGAGCAGGGTGATATGGATTGGCTGGCAGATCTTGCCCGGCAGGGGACCTTTGTGGCAGAGAAGATATTCCTTCGCCAGCAGGTGAATGCCCATGTGGAAGCCCTGGACCGGCTCCGGGATCAGGGAGATGAAGCAGTCCGCCAAAAACAGCTGTCCCTTGCCGGAGAGATTCACGATACCATAGCCCAGGAACTTTTTGCAGCAAGACTTCAGGTGAACCTTATAACTAAACTTCTGGGAGATGCCCCTCCTGATGCCGGAGAAGAGTTGAAGACTCTTCAATATCTCATGGAAAAAGCCCAGAAGGATGCTCGTTGCATGATTTCCTCCCTTCGCTCCCAGGGTGAAGGCCAGGCTCAGGAGGTTTCTGAAAGGATAATGGAGCTTTCAGAAAGGCTGAAGAAACAGGGTGTCGCCCCGGAGTTGAGGGGGATGGATATTCTGATGGATTCCCCCAGGGATCTGCAAATGGTGGTGGTGGAGCTTTTAAACAACATGATTAAACATGCCCAGTGTCGCCGGTGCCGGGTTCATGTGTTCAAAAGAGATTCATCTGTGGGAGTATTTGCAGTTGATGACGGGGTGGGGTTTGATCAGGATAATCCCGGTGTCGGGGATTCCTTCGGTTTTCAGTCAATAAAAAACCGCTGCTCCCGGATAGGTGCAACGGTGAGTATTCGCTCCAGAATTGGCAAGGGGTCTGCCTTTTTTATCCTTTGTCCCCGTATTTGACTGTCTTTATTCCTCGGCAATCTCCTGGCCGAGAAGCTCCAGCACTGTGTTCATTGCCTCCTGGGCCGCCTGCTGTTTTACCTCCAGCCTGTCGCCGTCAAAATGGAACTCCTTGATGACTTCCTTGCTCTGATATGTTCCGCCGACAAATACAAGTCCCACGGGTTTGGCAGTAGTGCCTCCCGTAGGGCCGCATACTCCGGTGATGCCGATTCCAATATCCGTATCAAACAGCTTCCTGACACCCTTTGCCATGGCCAGGGCGGTTTTTCCGCTGACTGCGCCGTAGGTGTAGATGATGTCAAAGGGTACATGCAGGATGTTGATTTTGATATCGTTATTGTAGGCGATTACACCACCCATGAAGTAGTTGGATGCTCCTGACTGGTTGGTCAGGATGTCCGAAAACAACCCTCCGGTACAGGATTCCGCAGCTGATAATGTGAGGCCTTCATCAACACAGATTTCTTTTATCTTTTTTTCTTTCAAATTTATCCACTCCTCATCGGAAATAAACCGGTTTCAATAATACATTACCCGGGACCGGTTCATTTTATCCCCAGGCAGTTCACCCCTTGCCTGACTATAGTATCTTTATTCTGATAATGCTCATTTTTTGAATAAATCAATATTTTTTCTATCAGAATGATAACGACCGGAAGTAACCCCGGCCGTTATCTTATCTATGGCTTTCCAACGGGCTACTCTTCTTCGACCCTTTTCTGCACATAGGTTACTGCATCCTGGATGGTCTTTATCTTCTCTGCGTCCTCGTCAGAGATTTCAATGTTGAACTCCTGTTCGATAGCCATTACCAACTCCACTCTGTCCAGGGAATCAGCACCCAGATCATCGGTAATTGAAGCCTCCGGTGTAACCTGTTCTTCATCTACGCTCAACTGCTCGACTACTATCTTCTTCAGTCTTTCTAATACCGACATCTATTCACCTCCTCTCATTGAATGATCAATTTTGATTGATTTCCATTTACATAACCATTCCGCCGTCAACGTTTATCACTTGTCCGGTAATATACCGGGATGATTCGCTAACCAGGAATGAAACTACCTTTGCCACATCCCTGGGTTCTCCGAAGTACCCCAGGGGGATATTCTGAAGCATCGCTTCTTTTTGTTGGTCTGTAAGCCTGTCGGTCATGGGGGTTTTGATGAAGCCTGGGGCTATGGCATTGGCATTGATGCCCCTGGAGGCAAATTCCTTGGCCACCGACTTGGTTAAGCCGATTATCCCTGACTTGCTGGCGGCATAATTTGCCTGTCCTGCATTGCCGATAACTCCTATGACCGAGGCAATGTTGACTATCCGTCCCTGGCGGGCCTTGAACATTATCTTGCTCACGGCTCTGGTCAGGAGAAATGCCGATTTGAGATTGACCTCAAGAACCTTGTCCCAGTCCTCGTCTTTCATTCTCATCATCAGACCGTCACGGGTGATGCCGGCATTGTTCACCAGAATATCTATACTGGAAAAGTCCGATGTGATATTCTTGATCATCCCGGCAACACCTTCACTGTTAGTTACATCAACCTGATACCAGCAACACTTGCGCCCCAGGTTCAGGATTTCTTCCCCCGTGGCTTTAAGGGTTTCGCCGTCGATGTCACACAGGGCAACATCGGCACCTTCGCCAGCCAGCTCCAGTGCAATAGCTCTGCCTATACCCCGGCCCGCGCCGGTAATTATTGCCACCTTACCAAGAAGTTCTATCTGAATCACTCCTTCGCATTTTTTTCTGCATTTTCTCGTTATTTTTCTTGAATCCTTTTTTTTAGCTCTTCTTTTTAACTGAATTTTTACTGGTTTTGAGAAACTGCCATATATTTTTCCATTTGCTTTTCCAGCTTATCCAAGGATGATGCTGTGTTGAAGTTAAAAACCGCGGTCTTCCGGTCTATTCTCTTTAACATCCCTGCCAGGGTTTTTCCCGGGCCGATTTCGATAAATTTATCAATACCATCTGACATCATGGCCCCTATGGATTTTTCCCATAAAACCCTGGATGTAATCTGTTTTTTCATTAGTTCTCTGATAGCATTGCCTTCAGTTCTGGCGGTGCCGTCAATATTGCAATAAACTGGTATTTTTGCATCTGAAAATTTTACCTGATCCAGACGTTGAGATAATTTTCTGGCGGCTTCTTCCATAAGGGGAGAATGGAATGCTGCGCTCACTTCCAGGGGTATCACCCGGGATGCGCCGGCTTCCGTGGCCAGGCGACCTGCTTCTTCAACTCCGGCCATATCTCCCGAGATGACCACCTGTCCGGGGCAGTTGATATTAGCCACAACACATACTCCCCTGTCAGAGGCCCTGTGGCAGATATTCTCCACCACAGCAAGATCCAGCCCGATGACGGCCGACAGGGTTCCAGGCTTTTCCTCTCCGGCCTGGTGCATATATTCTCCCCGGGACCGGGTCAGGGATATGGCATCTTCCATAGACAAAACCCCGGCACAGTAAAGAGCTGTATATTCTCCCACACTGTGGCCGGCGGTGGCCTCGCAGGAATAACCCCTGCTTTTCAATGCCTCCAGCATGGCGATACTGGCAGTAACAACGGCAGGCTGGGTGTTGACAGTAAGCTTCAGTTCTTCCGCAGGGCCGTTACGGACAAGGTCGGTGATAGAAAAGCCCAGCACCCGGTCGGCAGTTTCAAACACCTTTTCTGCCTCGGGAAACTGCTCAAAAAGGTCAATCCCCATCCCCACTGCCTGGGCACCCTGCCCGGGGAACAAAAAAGCCATGGTATTCATTCTGGATCCTCCCAAGTATTTTTATATTCAGTATGACCAGCGGAGAGCCGTTCCCCCCCAGGTAAGGCCGGAGCCGAACCCGATGAGCAGAATAATGTTGCCCTTGCTGATTTTGCCTTCCTCCAGGGCCTGGTTCAGGGCCAGGGGAATAGAACCGGCAGAAGTGTTGCCATATTTTTCAAGGTTCGAATAAAACTTCTCCACGGGCATCTTCAGGCGTTTTGCCGCGGATTCAATGATACGACTGTTGGCCTGGTGGGGAATAATCAGATCAACCTGGTTTTTTTCAATGCCGATTTTCTCCAGGAGTTCGTTGACGGTATCGGCAAACACCTTGACAGCGAACTTGAAGACTTCCTTGCCCTTCATCTTGATGAAGTGTTTTCTCTCATCCACAGACTGGTGGGTTGCCGGACAGAATGTTCCTCCCCCGGGAAGTTCAATCATTTCTGTGCCACTGCCATCAGCGCCCAGGGTGTGGGCCAGAAAGCCGTAGCCTTTTTCCACGGGTTGAACCACAGCGGCTCCTCCGCCGTCACCAAAGAGAACACAGGTATTGCGATCCTCCCAGTCCAGAAGTTTTGTGAGCAGGTCACAACCGATAACCAGCACTTTGTCATAACCGCCGGCAGAAACCACATTGGACGCCATGTTGAGTCCATACACAAACCCGGTGCATCCGGCAAAAAGGTCAAAGGCTGCCGCGTTTGTTGCACCGATTTTGTGCTGGATGAAACATGCCGTGGAAGGCATGATCATATCCGGGGATACAAGGGTGTTGATGATCAGCTGAACCTCTTCAGGCTTCACTCCTGCATTTTCCAGGGCCTTTTTGGCCCCGGCAGCTGCCAGATCAGAAGTCGCTTCGTCATCCCCGGCCTTTCTGCGCTGGGAGATCCCTGAACGGGTGCGAATCCACTCGTCAGAGGTTTCGACTATCTTCTCCAGATCCTTATTGGTCAATATATTGGGGGGCGCATAAGCCCCCACTCCGGTTATGCCTGCCGGACGACAACAGCTCATCTGCTTCACCTGTCTTTCTTTTATGTGTTTTCCTGTCAGGAGGTGGCCTTGTCAGCCGGTTCCAGCTCAATTACCTCCCGTCCTTTGTAAAACCCGCACATGGGGCATATCCGGTGGGGAGGCTTGACCGACTTGCAGTTGGGGCAGTCAGCCAGCGCTGGTTTCTCCAGGGCATCGTGAGCCCTTCTCCTGTGAGTTCTCATTCTACTGTGTTTATGTTTTGGGTTAGCCACTGAAATTACCTCCTTCTTATTACTTAGGTTATTTTAATCTTTTCCCTGATTTCCTTCAGCATTTTTTTGAATTTCTAAAAGGGGCATCATTCTTGGGTCCAGATCTACTCCCGAAAGGGAAACTTTAGTTGAATCATCACTGTCGGGTTCATAGGGGATTCCCGGGCAATCCTGCCGGCAGAGAGGCTTCGGGGGATAGGAGGCCAGGATATTCTGGCGAACCAGCTCCGAAAGATCAATCCGGTTTTCAGTGATGGGGAACATTGACACGCTGTCCCAGTCGAGGATTTCGTCATCCAGCTCGGGACTGCCTGCCGGCAGGAATTCTTCTTCCACATCAACCCGGACAATTTCCACAATGGGTTCAAGACACCGGGAACACTCCAGTTCAACGGGCGCGCTGATGGAACCTTTCACCAGAATACGGCTGCCTGCATTGGTGAGCTTCAATTCGATGAAGAGATTCCCCGCCAGATGCACCGAGTTCAGGTTCATTTTGCCGGTATAGACAAAATCTTCGAACCGTCCCGGCTCTTTTAGTATGTCGCTGACCTGGATAATCAAAAAATACCTGCTCCTGTTTCCCTGAATAATCTTTCCCATTATATTCATTTTGTATTGTCAAGTCAAGAACAATGCAGAAAACCAAAAAAGATTGTGGCCCGTGACGCGAAATTTCCACCTGGCAGAGGACCCTCCCGGAGGATGTAAAATTTACCAGATAGTAACCGGTTGTTATCCGTTGTGTAATAATGGGGTGGTATAATTACCCTGCCAGAATAATTGAAAGGCGGTTTTGCCTTATGAGAATAGGCGTACTGATGGGGGGGAGATCCCCGGAACGGGAAATCTCCATTAAGACCGGCACCAACATTGTCAATGCCCTGAATAAAGCAGGTCACGATGCCGTGGGGATTGATGCTCAAAAAGATGTGGTGGACAGGATCCGGCAAGAGAAGATAGACTTGGCCTTCATAGCCCTGCATGGCCCTTATGGCGAAGACGGCACCATCCAGGGCCTGCTGGAGTTTCTGGATATACCCTATGTGGGCTCCGGAGTTATGGCCTCATCGGTGGCCATGAACAAGGTGATGACCAGGAAGTTTTTTAAATCTATCGGGGTAAAAATTCCTCCGGGGTATAATTTTTTTGCCGAGCTTCTGGATACCAGGGAGGGAATTTGCCGGATCACCTCTAAAGCTAAAGATGCAGGGGTTTCACTCCCTGTTATTGTCAAGCCCTCGGTGGGAGGATCCACCATCGGGATGACCATTGTGAGAGAAGAAAATCAGCTGATGGATGCATGGCGGCTGGCAGCGGAATATTGCCGGGAAATACTGGTGGAGAGATACCTGCCCGGCACGGAAATAACCGTGGGGGTTCTTGGGGATATCGAACCTTTTGCCCTGCCGGTGATTGAAATCATAGCTCAGGGCGGCTGGTATAACTATACTACAAAGTATCAACCGGGGATGTCCACCCATATCATCCCCGCCAGGATCCCTGATAAATTTTACCGCAAGGCTCAGGAAGAATCAGTGCGGATATTTTCCGAGCTTTATTGCCTGGGAATGGCGAGGGTTGATTTCATTGTGTCGGGGGATGACCTGTGGTGCCTGGAGATCAACACAATTCCCGGAATGACTGAAACCAGCCTCCTGCCCGAAGCAGCTGCCAATGCAGGGATTAATTTTGAAAAACTGCTCACTGACCAGGTGGAATATGCCCTGGCCCGGCATCAAAGGGACAGGAAAGCCGTAGGAGTATGATTCCGGACAAATGGCAAGAATAGTCAAAAAACGAAGACACAGTTCCCCGGCTGTTGACGGGGAGCCTTCTCCCTCGGCCCTGGTGGCCAAGAAGATATTCCTGGTGGGGATTTTTTTGCTGGCCCAGTTCATATTTGCCGGCTCTGACTTCTTTCTTGTCAAAGAGATTACAATCCTGGGCAATTCAAGAGTTCCCGATTCAAAGATTATTCAGACAGCCAATATTCCTCTGGATCATAATGTCATCACCCTGCCTGTGGATCAGTTCCGGGAAAGACTGGCATCAATCCATTGGATCCGGGATGTTCAGGTTCGTTGGCATCTTCCGGGACGGGTCAGCATCAATGTGGTGGAACGAGAGCCTGTGGTGCTTGCCCGCAGTGCCGGAGAGCCGGAAGAGGACAGCTGGTTTGCCGTGGATGAAGATGGCATGGCCCTTTATGAGGCCGGGGACAAGGAGAGGGGAAAATTTCCCCGGCTGGTGGTGGAAACTCCCGTCCGGGTTGGACACTCCATCTCCGTGGACAAGGTGGAATCGGCAAGGCAGATGGATCCTTGGGTTTCCACTGACCTCAAGGGATGCTTGTTGAATTACCTGGTGGATGAACGGGGAGAGGTGTCCATGCTGGTGAACCGCAAGGGACAGCAATATGAGATTAAGATTGGCCGGGTGGAGAGCATGAACAGGAAGATGGAAGTGCTGGGGGCT
>CAYNGH010000116.1:0-10812 GCA_964396845.1 uncultured bacterium
AGTTTCATACAGGGTCATAGCCAGCAGAGATTGTGCTGTGGTGGTGGATATGGGATCCAGCAATTCCCTCTGATACTGTCCCCCCTTGCTGAGAGAGTCGAATGAATCCACTGCCACAAATCCCAGAAGCTGATTTTTGTCCCGCAGGGGAAAAAGATAACGGAGTTTCAGTTTGGACAATCTTTCTCGGAGGCTGGGGAAAACCTCGTCGAAGCGGGGGTCCCGTTCAATGTCCTCCCGGTTTAGAATGTTACGGTGCAGGTTGGTGAGCCAGTTGGTAATCTCATCTCCGGCAAACAGGGAAAAAGTGGATTCCTCCCTGTCGGCGATGCCCACCTTCTCCCGAACCACCAGTTGATTGTTCTGACGGTTAAAAAGAAGAAAAATGCCACCTCGGGAGTTTCCCAGGTTCATATAAAAGTTGAGGATGAATTTTATCAGATTTTCCAGGTCGTATAGATCATCCATCGACCGGTTGAACTGATGAATAAGGGTGATGATATATTGTTTTCGCCGGTGAGAAAAAAAGAAATAGGCCAGGGCAACAAAAAACCCAATGGCCACAATGATCCCCAAAGTTGACATGATGATTCTGCGGTCCTGTTCTGCCTTTTCCCTGCGGATCCGGGCCAGCAGGGAATTGATGTAGGCATTGTCAGGACTCATCTGGTGGGCGATCATAACTTCTTCCAGGGCATTATCATAATCTTTTCTGGCCAGAAAAACCTTGGCCCGTCCTTCATAGGCCCGGGAGTTTCTGGGATCCTTCAGAATAACATGATCAAATTGCTCCAGGGCATCAGAAAGCCTGCCCATCTCAACATATGTTTCACCAAGACGGATATGATTCAGCAACAGCCTGGGGTCCAGCCGAATCATCCGCCGGAGGGTTTCCTCCATGGCTTCATAATTGTTAAGGAGCTGGTTCACCTTGTAATACTGGTAGAGATAATACCCGGAACTGGGCAGAAGCTCTATGATTTTCTGATAATACCTGGCTGATTCCTCAATGTTTCGTTCATCCTTGTATGTTTCCGCCAGCATTCTGAGGGCTGCCACAAAGTTGGGCCGGTATTCGATGGCTTTCTGGAGATGGTGCTTGGTGTTGTCAAAATCACCCTGCTGAAAGAAAGTGTTGGCAAGGAAAAAATGAGCCATTGAGTTTTCCGGGTTCAGCTGGATGGCAGTTTTCAGAGGTTCTTTGGCACCATCAATATCGCCGGTATTAAAATGGACATATCCCAGATATGCAAAGGCTTCAGATCGGAGGGACGGGGATCTTGTTTCATCCTGGGCCACACCGGTGAGCACTTCCCTTGCCTCGTCGAATCTGAATTCCACCAGCAGATTATATCCCACGGTCAAATCAGGATCAAGATTGACATAAGTGTTGAGAAACTGCTGGTTATAAATCCCCAGTGAGGGAGTCCCCTGGGAGAAAAAATTATTGGGAGTCTGCTGAGGATGGGAACTGCCGGCAAACACCAGCACAAATAAAATCACATATGTCAGTATCCTCAGGTTGAACCGCATTGGATTCACAATCCTAACCCTCCGGGAGAACCGGTTTATCAAAAAGGAATAATATTGGTTCATGTTCATTTACCCTTGCCCATAATCCTGCCTGCAGGCAATTTATGCCGGTGGGCGGAGATTGTGAAAAACCACACTTTCTCCTGACTTGGAAGGATTTGGCCCTCAACGGCGAAGTATTTGGAGAGATCAGCAAAATGTTGTATGAAACGGAGCAAATTAAAATGACATCTCTCAACCTGATGCCCGTGGCAGAAAAAATTTCCCAACACCTGGCCAGGGTGGAAAAAGCTCGGGACACCAGCTATATCCTTCACCGGGAAATCATCAAAAAATCAGGCCTTGCCATCAGGGCCGTCCATCGGGGAGATCAACAGCTAACAGACAGTATCATTGCAGAAGCCCGGGAAAGCCTTGTGCAGGCCACCCAGACCATTGAACACTTCGATGAGCTTGCCATAACCGGTTTTGTTCACGATGCCCAGAAAGAATACGTTGAAGCCTGCGCCACCGCAGCCATTGTCTTTAATCGTGAGCTTCCGGATCCTGACAGCCTCGGTGTCAGTTATTCAGCATACCTTAAGGGACTTTCCGAGGTCATAGGGGAACTCCGCCGGGAGATCCTGGACCTGATGCGACAGGATCGGGGGGACCTGGGAGAAGAATACCTTCAGGCCATGGAAGAGATTTATTCGATGCTGGTGACCATGGACTTCTCCGATGCTGTCACTGCAGGCCTCCGCCGGTCAACAGACCAGGCCCGGGGTATTCTGGAAAGGACCAGGGGAGATTTTACCAATCATATAGTAAGCCGGCGAATTAGAAATGATCTGAAAAAATATGCTCAGGTCCCCACTGCCTGATTCCATTACAATGGACAGCTTGTCAGAATGTTGGGCGACGGCTTGCATCCATATGCCTGCCGGGTTCAATCTGAATAAAAAAGCAGTTGACCATGAGGCGATGTCACAAAGAAAGCCGGCATTATAGCTGAAATACAATAAGGATCCAGCCATTCGGGTTTAAAATCACCTTCCGGTGAAAGGAAAAATTGTATGAACGAAGCAATCCATACCGCAGCCTTTGAAGGGGACCTGGGCAGGGTGACAAGAATCCTGGACCATGCGCCGGAGCTGATTTTTGATCAACACCGGAATGATGCCATCCCCCTTCATTGGGCCGTAATGATGGGAAACCTGGAAGTGGCCGACCTTTTGATTCAGAAAGGTTCTGATGTCAATACCAAAACCCTTGACGGCAATACCTGCATGCACTTTGCCGCGCTATACAGCAGACTGGACCTGCTCCTTCTTCTTCAGGATTCCGGCGCCGATATTGACACATTAAACAACCGGGGGGAAACTCCCCTGGATGCGGCCCTTTACTTCGACTACCAGCGGGAATACGCCGAACTTTTCCGGGTCGATAACGAAAAATCTGAAAAACTGGCCAACATCATACGCCAGAAGAGAACCAATCAGAACACATACATGATAATAAAATTCCTGCTGGATAAAGGAGCAGATATTGCCCACCAGGACAAATTCGGCGCTACCCCCCTGGAAAAGGCAACACGAAACGGCTTCCCTGACGTGGTCAGGATGCTGGTATCCAAGGGGGGGGATGTCAACCACAAAAACCGTTCCGGAGTTTCTCTGCTGAACCTGGCCATTACCAACGGGCATGGCGAGATTGCAGAATTTCTCCTGGAAAAAGGCGCAAAGCTGGACTCATCCCAGGAAGGTTTTTCCCCTCTTCACATAGCAGCCCTGAACGGTCAGTTGCAACTGGTCAAAATGCTGGTGGAACGGGGAAGCAATGTCAATGAGAAAAATATCTCCGGCGATACTCCCCTGCACCGGGCAGCCACCACCGGCAACTACGCCATAATAAAATACCTCCTGGAAAGGGGAGCAGATATCTCTGAAAAGAACAAGGACGGCCTTACTCCCCTGCACCTGGCGGCCCAGTCGGGAGTCCTGAAGGCTATGGAAACTCTTGTGGAAAAGGGAGCCCGTCCAAACATCAGAAGCGTCAACGGACTCACACCCATACATCTTAGCGCCAGAAAAGGCTTCGAACAGCCTGTCATCTATCTTCTGGATCAGGGAGTGCCGGTTTCCAGTCAGGATATTCATGGCAATACTCCCCTGCACCTGGCAGCCTCTGAAGGACACCACAATATGGTCAAACTCCTCATATCAGCAGGAGCTGATGTAAACTGTCTTAACACAAATGCCTCGACACCAATGCATCTTGCCTCGGAAAAAGGACACCTGCAGGTGATAGAAGCTCTTATCAACAAAAAAGCAAAGACCAGGGGAAAGGATCGTGACGGACGCACCCCCAGGGATCTTGCCCGGCGGGAAGGCCACCGGGAAGCAGAAAAAATGATAAGACAGGCCCGGGGATAAAAAATCCAAGACAGCCCTCTTGACAAACATATAAAATATCAGTAATATCTTATATATGAATAGTAATTTTCTGCCGGACATGGATCCGGTCACAATAAAAACCGCATCGGTCTTCAAGGCCCTGGGGCATCCACTGCGCCTGCTGATACTCTCCCTGTTAAAAGAAGGGCCCTTGAATGCAGGTGAAATCGAAAAACTATCAGGGGCGTCCCAGTCCAACACCAGCCAGCATTTGTCGTTGTTGCACCGGGCGGGGCTGGTCCACAGAAAACGCCAGGGAAACAGCATCTATTACCGGGTGGAAAACTGGCGGATATTCAAGCTCATATCCCAGGCCGAAAACATATCAGCCTGATATTGCTTTATCAAAACTAATCATAACATGCAAAGTATCACTGACAGGATTCAAAGTAAATCAGATTTCACTGATAAGCCAACAAGGGACATGACCAATTTGGCCACTGATTTTTGAGAAAGGATTTTAAACAACCCCTGAGCAATAAACTGCCACAAGCTTGGTGCCAATGTTTAATGAAAACAAAAAGGGAAGCCCGACAACAAGGCTTCCCTTATCAGTAAAAGATGATATTACACCGAGGCCAATACTTCTTTTGTTTCTGTGAACTTGATTCCCAGGGATTCCAGCTCCTGGAGAACCGGTTCATATATGCCTGGCGAAACCGGAACCACAACCCCCCGTTGAGTAATTACTCCCTCAAGGATCATCCTGACACCGATGGCGCAGGGAAGGCTCACAGTGCGGGCCATGGACGAATCGCCCCCGGGGATGCCATAGTCAATCATTGTGGAGGTGAGATGCTCCCGGTGATCATCAAATTCCCCGTCAAACTTGTGATGCATCACCAGCATGTCCCGTTCTCCTTCATTGTATGACATCTTCCTGTTCATCAGATCGGTCATCACATCTATGGGAGTCGGAGGAACGTTGCCGGGTATGGTTTCATCCCGGTCAAACAGCCCCAGCCATTCCATCGCTCCAATCTCGGGATCTTCCGGTTCGATTCCCAGTTTTTTGGCCACTTCCTCCTTGATGTCGCCTTCTCCCTCCTGATGGATTATCCGTTTCATGAACTGCTCATATGTCATGCCCGGCAAGTTTCCATCTTCTTCTTCTGAGAGGAGGCCCAGGTCTGCAAACTTCTTCAAAATGGCGCACCATCCCAGATTTCGCAGGGTACCCCGGAACATGGTCCTTATATCCCCCAGTTGATAAACATCGATGTAACCCAGGCTGTCCCGGTTGGGATAGCCTTCCAACAGTCCTGCACCCGGCACTTCAAGGGTCCAGTAGTTGTCGAAGAGGTCTTTTCCCTCGATGTCAATGGTTTCCCCTTCCTCCATATAACGGGCATTATTCCGGCCAGCCATCAGGACACCCCGGGGACTCCAGGAAAACTTGTATCCGAAGGGGTTGTCATTGGCCTCCGGCGCTGGAAGACCACCGCAGTAGGACTGGAATCCCACCAGTTTGCCTCCCCGGTTCTGGATGTCGTGGATGACCTTCATTGCAGACATATGATCGATGCCGGGATCAACTCCCATCTCATTTATGATGGTGACACCGGCTTCTTTTGCCACAGCATCCAGATCCATCATGGCAGGGCTGACATAAGAAGTGGTAGCCATATGTTTTCTGTGCCGTATGCAATGGCCGGCAACCTTCACATGATAGGTGTAAGGCAGAAGGCTCACCGTCAGGTCATGGCTTCTGACCAGTTCTCCCAGGGCTTTATCGTCCTGAACATTCAACTGCAGTGCTCTGCCCTTTGAATGACCAGCCACCAGGGCTTCTGCCTTGCTGAGGGTACGGCTTGCCACCGTCAGTTCATAACCATGTTTTAAAAGGTATTCAATCAGGGGGCGGGATACCAGTCCGGCGCCCAGAACCAGTACTTTTTTCATCAAATTTCCTCCTTATGATTTGCTTGACAATGCTTCTTCCAGGGGGGCTTTCAGATATTCAAAATCATGGGTCAGCTTTCCCCGGTGAACTTCCAGGGATCGCATAAGCTCCGGGGGTAGCTGTAACTTGTCGATGGGTTGGGAAAAATCACACCGGGCGATTGCCGGGATGAAGCCTGACAGAATTGAGCTGAAGTAATCCGACGCTTCCTTGGGGATCTCACAGGGCAGGTTGTCCACCGCAAGAATGACTATGCCGTCACCTTCAAGGCCATTGCTGGTATTACCGGTCATGGGGTCGAAGAGATAAACAGGATCCCCCGGGTCTGTGACATGGGTGTTCATTTCGATACTTCCATTGATGTCACAGGAGAGATCCCCGATAACCTGCAGTTTTTTATGATTCTTCCGCCACATGCGGTTTGAAAAATCCCTGGTCACCAGCCGGGGATATTTCTCTGTCCAGTAAACAGCATTCACCAGCACCGTGAGATGAGGAAGATAATGATGGAAAATACCCTTGAACTTTTTAGGATGGTTATAGTATTCCTGCAGATCGAACTTCTCCTGGGGATCCCGGGGAACCACCATATCTTTTTCCTTGAAGACCACCTTGTAAACCTTGTTGAGGGAAATATCCCGCCACTTGCCCAATTTATCCAGCTCCGAGGGTTTTATCTCCTCCACCGGCAGTATGTCCAGAATCTCCTGGGCACCCCGGGACACATTGCCATAGCCGGCAATGCCGAAAACCACCGGGGCTACCGATGGGGGAATCCCCTTTTCCCGGATCATCCGGCCAATGAGTTTCACATCGTCGATTGCCGCAGGAAGATCCCGGTAATTATGGGTCAGGCGCATTTCATAGAAGGGGTTGTGAATCCCGTCGTGGTTGAGCTTTTCACCCAGGGCCCAAAGGGTATCAATCATTCCGGCAATCCCTGCATGCCGGCCAAAGAAAATCAACCGCCGTCCTTCGTCATCGGTTATCCTTTCATAGTCCAGCAGGTTGCATTCAAGGTCCATCAGCCTTTTGAGCATAGGCATGTTATAATACTGCCCCTTGAGGGTATGAGAAAAAAACGAATAAGTCTTCCGGGATTCGAAGAACTCCGTGGGCATCTCCTTGACGCCAAAGATTACATCAGCCCGGGAGAGATCCTCGTTTATCTCGCACCCCGCCTCCTGATATTCGCCTCCCGAATAAACCCGGATATCCGAAGGCTGAACAATCACCTCGATGCCATGCTCCGTGATAAGTTTTTTAGCATCTTCGGGCACCAGGGGAACCCTTGCTTCCCAGTTGTTCTTGTCTTCACGCCTGATTCCAACTACAGCTGTCAATCAATACACCTCCCGCTATGATTTCCCTCAACAACCATCCTTCCCGAACGCCTTTTTTCAACAAAATCATCCGCACGAAGCGGATGATCCCATATTAATATAAAGACTCCTTCTGTCGAGGAAATTAAACTCCTGCCATAAAAACAGGCATTTTTCAGGGAATGTGACAAAATTCACACACCAGGGGCAGTTTATTGTGTAGATCAGGTTTCCAAATCCTTAAAATGAAAAATTACTCCGGCTAAAACAAGAAAAATTAAAGTGATAATTAGAAGCGCGGTGCAGTTTGCCCATTGAAAACGGGTGGACATAAACAGCTTCTCGGTGTCAAAGAACCGGAAGAATGTAAGGTTCTTCACCTTTTCCCACTTGGGAGAAAAAGCCCCCAGGAAAAACGAAAGGTAAGACATGAGAAAAAACAGCATGGAGGTGATGGCGGCTTTTTTGTGATCGTTGAAGATCACCGAGAACAACAGGGCCACCGACGAGAGGGCTATAAAATACATGAGGCCGTTGATGGAAACATACACAAAACGATAGGCTTTGTATGGCACATCCACCGCTCCGTGAAAGGTGCCGGTATAAAACCCCACAAAGGCACAAAGAACCAGCAGAATCGTATAAAGAGTAGCCGCCAGGTATTTTTCCGCCAGGACCCGCACCCGGGATACAGGATGAGCCATGAGCAATGCCAGGGTCTTCTGTTCTGTTTCCCTGGCTACCAGTCCTGAGAATATCAGGCAGACCCACACACTGCCTATCATAATCCACGCCACCGATGCCACGATGTGAAGATAACCGCCAAAAATATTCAGAACCAGGAAGGCTTCCGCCATACGGCGCACTGCCGGGGGGACATTCTGGGTGATATACGAGAAATCCAGGTGACGGGCCACTTCAAATTCCTGAATCACCAGAAACAGACCTCCCGCCAGAAGAATGCAGAATATGATGGTGATGAAAAGCTCTTCCCGGAGAGTTTTTTTAAAGATTTTCATTAACCGCCTCCAATCTGTTCGATGAGCCGGGAAACCCACAGGATATAATCCGCGGCAGGCTCCAGCAGGACAACCCCCATCAGGTTGCCGATGATAGACCCGATGGCCAGCCATATTACCATAATCCGAACATGATCGATGGTTCTCTTCTCGGCTACCACCTGATCAACGATAAGGGCCGACACCGGTTCCACCAGCACAAAGAGAAAAATGGTGCCGATGCCGTTGATGATCCCTGACAGGTGAATGGCGGTACGCACCAGGTCTTCATTGAGAACACTGGCATATGTGGAGGATATGACCCCGATGGTCCACATGGAAACCCCCATGGCATTGAAGATCAAAAACCACCGTGGCAGGACCTTGACATTGAGGGGATTGACTCCCATAAAGCTGGGCCGGCGGAAACACTTGAAAAACCGTAGCCAATAACGGGGTTTTGTCCCAAAGGCCCAGGCAATCCTGGGGATTGAACCGAATTTTTCCATGGCCTCAATCCCCATCTTGTATATTTCAATAAATGAAGGCAAAAGCAAAAAGCCCATCAGTGAGCCGAAAGCCGCAGAGAAAACCACAAAGCGAAGCTTGATGAGGATGATCTCAAGCTGTCCTTCTCTGGCCAGCTGATCCACAATGGAAGCCATCAGGGGTGCGTATATCAGGTTCAGAAGACGAAATGAAACCTGAAAGACATTAAAAAGGGACAGCGCAGTGGCCACCCTTTTTGTTTCTGCTCCCGATGCCCTGGCCGCGTTGGTGGTCAGGGTCAGAAGGTTAATCAGAATATTCAGAAGACAGACAATCAGCAGTTTGGAGTCATAAATCAGGTACTCCAGGTGAAAGGGCATTTGTTATTCCTTCTTTATTTCAAGATTATCGGCAGGTATCTTTTCCACATCGCCGTTAGACAGGATCACATAGGCAAAACCGCCTTCTGTCTTCTTCAGGATACCCGACAATCCCTTGTCACTCACCACTGCGACCCCCGGCTCCAGCTCCACGGCAGAATTTTCCTCATCCTGAACATCACCTTCGAAGGGAGTAAGAAATGCCTGGGAGAGGGTTTTTTTGCCATGCTCCGGGAATACTACCGTCACATAACCCTTCTTGGAGCCGACAACTTCGCCGGTGCCAAAAATCTTGTGACAGACTTTCTCTCCGTCGGAAAATTTATCCCGGGCCTTTCGTTTCTTTGGCTTGTCTTTGTCCAGTATGGAAGAAACCTTCCGGGTGAAGCTTCGCTTGGAAACCTCGGGCATATACTTGTCGATAAGATCCTCGGGAACCTCGGTAAGAAAACGGGAAGGACTCTGGTTATGGGATTTTCCGTGGATAGTCCTCTCCCGGGCATAAGTCAGGTAAACCTTCTCCCGGGTGCGGGTCATGGCTACATAAAAAAGCCGTCGCTCTTCATCAAGGGCTGTCTGGGAGCCTTCCTCAAGACTGCGGAAATGGGGAAACAGACCCTCCTCCAGCCCCACGATAAAGACAATGGGAAACTCAAGCCCCTTGGCGGAATGAACCGTCATCAGAGTCAGGGAGCCTTCATCCCCGGCAGGGAGCACTTCCGCATCAATATCGGAATAGAGAGCAACCTTTTCCAGGAAACCTTCCAGGGAAGCCCCGGGTGTTGCCTTTTCATATTCATCAGCATCGTTGACCAGCTCTTCAAGGTTGTCCAGACGCTCCGCGCTCTTCGGGTCAGGGTCCTCTCGAAGCATCTGATAATAACCGACTTTCTTGAGAACCTTGTCAATAAATTCTCCCAGGTAATGACTCTTGTCATCTTCCTTTGAAGCCTGGGCCATCTTGTCCAGTTCAACTCTGAGCTTCACAACAAGACTGGAAAAAGAAGCCAGGGTATCCTGGATCTTCTTGCCTATCCGGGGTAGTTCCGACGCATTTTTCATAACATTCAGGAGGTCAGCCCCCTGTTCTATGGATCGGGTAATAATTTTTTCCTGGGTGATGTTCCCGATTCCCCGGGAAGGGGTGTTCACAATCCGAGAAAAGCTCAGGTTGTCCCATGGGTTGACAATCAGCTTGAGATACGCCAGAGCGTCTTTAATCTCGGCCCGGTCATAAAAACGGACTCCCCCGATAATCCGGTAATTGATGCCTTCCTGTTTGAGAACTTCTTCTATGGATCGGGACTGGGCATTGGTGCGGTAAAGAATGACAAAGTCATCAAAGGTCCTGCCTTTTTCCCGCCATTTCTTTATCTCCTTTACCACAAACCGAGCCTCCTGCCGGCCATCGGTGCAGGCATTGGATCCGATCCTCTCGCCCCGGGAAATTTTTGTCCAGAGCTTCTTTTTCTTGCGTCCCTTTATTTTCTCAACAATGGCGTTGGCCGCTTCCAGAACTACGCTGGTAGAGCGGTAATTTTCCTCCAGCTTCACCACCTTTGCGCCGGGAAAATCCTTTTCGAACCGCAAAATGATAGATACATCGGCCCCCCGGAAACCGTAAATCGACTGATCATCATCCCCCACCACGCAAAGATTCCGGTGTTTCTCCGCCAGAAGCCGGGTAAATTCATACTGAACCGGGTTGACATCCTGGTATTCATCCACCAGGATATGGCTGAACCGATCCTG
>CAYNGH010000117.1:0-10777 GCA_964396845.1 uncultured bacterium
AAGGCGGAGAAAATCAGCTGAATCAGACCTGGCCGGATAGGAGTTGATTTGTCCTGCGGGATATGATAGCATATAGCTGCCAGGTCTGACAGAAAAGCTGAGAACAGAGTTATTTTTGGGGATTCTTACGGAGGAGATTATGGCTGAGAACCATGGAAAAGGTTTTTTTGCAGGTCTTATGGAGCGATTCCGCAGACCTTCGCCAAAACAGGAAGAAACCACACCGGAATTCACCGGTGATGATAATATTAATATTTCATCAAACAACCTTGTAAAAGAACTACCTTTGGGCCGGGAAGAAGAACTGCCATCTCCGGAAGAACCTGTCCCCGAGGCAAGTCTGCCCGAGGCAAGTCTGCCCGAAGCAAGTCTGTTGGAAAAACTCACCCCGGCTTTTTTAAAAAAGAGTAAGGCATCTCCAGAAACAAACATTCCCCAGTCATCCCAGGAAGAGGTTCCTCCTGCCCCGGTTCAGGAAGAAACGGCAACAAAAATGGAGAATATTGTCCCTGAAGTGCAGGAGCCTATAAAAGAAGATTCATCGGAAAAAGACTCTCCGCCATCGGCAGAATCAACGCCGGTGCAAAGAGAAGACCCGGTTTCCCAAGAAGGCTTTCTGGACAAAATCACCCCGGCCTTTCTGAAGAAAGACAAGGCCACTCCAGAAGCATTGCCGACAGATAGCCGGCATAGCATCGAAGACTCAGCCGTTTCAATGCCGGAAAAGAAAGCCCCGGCAGGATGGTTCCAACGACTCCGACAGGGCCTGGACAAAACCCGCAAGAGCCTTGTATTCAAGGTGAAGGGGCTTCTCCGCCTGCGGAATGTCATCGACGAAGACTTCTGGGAAGAGTTGGAGGATATCCTAATCACTGCCGATGTAGGACTCAAAACCACAGACCATATAGTTTCCCGGATGCGGGAAGAAGTGGAAGAGAAACTCATATCCGAGCCGGCGCATCTCTTCGAGGTGATGAAAGAAGAACTTTGCAGGGTTCTTGAGCAGAAGGATACCAGTCTTCATCTCGAAAGCGGGGGGTTGTCGGTGATAATGGTAGTGGGGGTCAATGGCACCGGCAAAACCACATCCATTGCAAAACTGGCCAACCGTCTGACCCAGCAGGGCAGAAAAGTTATAATCGCTGCTGCGGATACATTCCGGGCGGCAGCCATTGAGCAGCTGGAAGTATGGTCAAAAAGGCTGGATCTTGACCTGATCAAGCACCGGGAAGGGGCAGATCCCGCTGCGGTGGTTTTTGACGGAGTGGAAGCCGCCCGGGCCAGGGGAGCTGATGTGCTGATTGTTGACACCGCCGGCAGGCTTCATTCCAAGGTCAATTTGATGAAGGAGCTTGAAAAAATAAAAAGAGTCATCGAAAAACAGGTCCCCGGTGCTCTGAGGGAAACCCTGCTGGTTCTGGATGCAACCACCGGGCAGAATGCTCTGATTCAAGCAAAGACCTTCCGGGATTTTGTAGATTTGTCCGGCATCGTCCTGACCAAACTTGATGGCACTGCCAAGGGCGGTGTGATAATCGGAATAGTTCATGAAATGGGAATACCAGTAAAATTTATCGGAATCGGAGAAGGGATTTACGACCTGCGTCCTTTTGAGTCCAGGGATTTTCTGGAGGCATTATTCTCCGATAACGACCGGGAAGAAGAAAGGGAATCTCAATGACCAGACAGACCAGAGAGGTTGAAACCATGTCCACCGACATAAAACCTGCCGGAAAAATGACAAACAAGGAAAGAATTCAAATTTTTGAAAAAGAAGCCCTGCCCCACATGGATTCACTTTATCGTACTGCCCTTCGTCTGACCCGCAACGAAAAAGATGCCGAAGACCTTATTCAAGAAGCGATGCTCAGGGCTTTCAAATCCTTTCACCAGTTCACTCCCGGCACCAACTGCAAGGCATGGCTTTTCAAGATAATGACCAATCTCCATATCAACAACTACCAGAAAAAATCCAGAAGACCTGCCAAGCTCTCTTTTGACGAGATTGAAGATTTCTACCTCTACAACCGGATTGCCGATACCGCGGCGACCAAAGGCAACACCATGAATGTGGAAGAGGAGGTCCTCTCGGGGCTCCTGGACAGCGAGGTCAGGGAAGCCATTGAACAGCTCCCCTATGAATTCCGCATCACTGTAATACTGGCGGACATCGAAGGTTTTAAATATCAGGAGATTGCAGATATTCTAGACTGCCCCATCGGCACAGTCCGATCCCGGCTTTCCCGGGGACGGAGGCTACTGGAGAAACATCTGTGGGACTACGCAAAGAACAGTTCATTTTTCAGGGATAAATGCAACAACTCCTGTTCCGAGGCCGTAGAGAACCTGGTGGAACAGGCAGTTCAGGAAGTGGAAGAAAATGTCAGCGGACTTGTGAAGGAACAGATGAAACAGTGCAAGGTTTGCTGTGATCGGTTCGAATTTGAACAACGGCTCACGGCAATGATTTCCAGAAGGAACAAAGAAGAACTTGTTTCACCACAAATCCGCAGTAAAATCGAAACCAGGCTCAAGACCCTGCTGTAACGGCATTTTTCCCGTCATCCCATACCCGGCTATGACAGCCACAGAATGACTCCAGACCTTACAGGACATGACAGCCCGAAGTCGAATAAATAATTATTGCGAAATTGGAGGCTACAATGATTTACAGGATGTTTCTTGCAGCACTTTTTCTCATAACCTTTCTCACGGGATGTGTTCCCGTAGAATAGGACTTGTTTTTGGGAGGGAAGCGTCGTCACCAGGGGAAACTGTCCGGGAAAGTTGCGATTCGCCACAAGTTCAAATACTGCGTAGCGCGTTTTTTCTGGGACAGCAGGCCTTACTCACTCCCCACCGTGACGGTGGGTTGACTGTATCCCAAATCAACAGTCACTCCGCTTCCCGCCCATGTGTGAGATATTGCAAAAGACCGTCAGTGCATTCACCGGCGGTCTTTTTGTTTGAAGTCGGAGTGGGCAGACTTGAACTGCCGGCCTCTAGCCCCCCATGCTAGCGCTCTAGCCAAACTGAGCTACACCCCGATTGCAGGGAGTATTATAACAGATATGAACAGGCAATGCAATAGAAACTTGAGATTTTTCTCACTTATTTTTATTGCCCTTCAATAAAATGTTCACCTTATGGGAATGCCTGCCGAAATGTAGAGTTCCGCCTCCCTGGCCGACGATTTGCAAAATGTGATCCTTGTCCCCGGGCACCATCCCTGACAGCACCTCCACATGCCCCGAGAACACATCAGGATAGAGGGGAGTGGATGGCCCCAGCAGAACCCTGGTCCGTGCCCTGCTCCCTGCCTGGAGTATATCCTCAAGGGTCCTGTTGAGAAGCGCTGTGGCAGTGATAATAAGAACCTTGCAGGATGATAGAATCTCCTGAATAACCCGGAATTCATTTCCCCGAAGATAACCTTTGCCTCTGTCAATAACAAACAGGTGAGGAGTCACCTGGCGAATCTTTTTTTCTATGGGAGCAAAATGACCAATCATGCCCACCCATTCATCTGGACGAATATCCAGCACCTTCAGAACATCACCGCTCAGTCCGGAACCGTTTCCTCCGGGAGCCACTGAGTTTATAGCCGCCAGTCCTATGGCGGTTTTAATTACATTGTTTCTGCAGGAGAAATATGAAGCCACCTCAGCAAGATCCCTGCCCCCAAGGCTTCCCGCATCGGGGATATGACTGCAACCGCACTCTAAGTCCTCCCGCAGAGTATAGGCAAGGCCCAGCCCCCCGGCGGAATTTTTAACCGCGGTATATCCGATGCCAACCCTGACATCTTCAACCTTCAGGCCATTCATTAAAGAGCTGGCTGATTCCATCAATTTCTGGTAAATCATCAAATCATCTCCAATTCAAAATTAAATTCTTCCCTAAATTGCCCCTGCCACAGGAGTTATCTTTGCCGGATTGCATAATAAAGCTCCTCGGCCCCCTGAGCTCTGCAGGCAACCCTGCCTTGGCGAACCAGAAGCTCCAGAGAATCCAATACAACAGATACATCAAGACCAAGTCCCCGGGCAATGTCGCCGGGTGTCCCGGGCCTGCGGGCCAGATGAGCCATCAACAAAAAATCCGGCGCCGGCCTGCCCGAAGGAATACTTAAACTGCCAGAATCTTGCCTGTCACTGGTCAGCTTCACCTTCAGCCGGTCCGGGAAAAACCCCGCCAGCTGAGTCATCCTCTCCCGGGACGGCGACAAGGCTGACGAATCCGTGACAGGACGCACCGATCTATTCAGGTGAACCTCATCGGGGATAAGTCCTGCCACATAACCTGCGATGCTTCTCATCACCTGGTCGCTGTCGTTGATCCCGGCAATAACCATAACCTCCACCGAGAGATAACCCCGGTACATCCTGGAAAACTTCTGAAGACCTTCCAGGATGGCAGAAAGATTTATACCAGTCCCGGGGCGGTTGATCCTCAAAGCCGTATCATCATCCACGGCATCCACCGAGGGGATGACAATGTCTGCCTCCATCAGGTCCCGCCGGACATCATCCCGATCCATAAGAGCGCCATTGGTGAGTACAGCCACGGGAATCGAAGTCATCTTCCTGATCCCACAAATCACCTGACCTGCATTTTCTGCAAGGGTCGGTTCCCCGGATCCTGCCAGAGTAATGACATCAAGCCCCCGGGACATCTCGCCATCTGTCAGGAATTTCCTTACATCCGCAAGGATTTTCCGGGTATCAAAAAAAACTCCCCGGACAGAAGTCCTGTCAGTGGTGGGCCCTAACTGGCAGTAAACACAGTCATACGGGCAAAGCTTGTAAGGCACCAGGTCAACCCCAAGGGATCGCCCCAGACGTCGGGATGCAACAGGGCCGAATATGGTCTTTGTCATCATAAACCTTTCATTGCCGTTATTATAAGTCATATCTTCTTACAACAGAGCCTGCAAAAATGAGAATCAAGGCAAAAAGATTATAATTAATTTTATAAACTTTATCAAGATCATATATCAAAATTTTTCTAATTGTCAGGAATGATCCCTGAGGTATATTGAAGGCTGTTCCATTGATGGATTATTTTGACAAGATGTAGTGTCAGGAAGTATAATAACTTGATAAAAAGTCTTCTGCAATAATTTGCCGGCATTAATTATGCCTTAAAAAAACCGAATAATTAATTGTCTTATAATCACTATCAGTATAAGACGGGGGAATGTTTGTGAAAACAGATAAAGAGAAAGTTCTGCACATAGATGATGATCCCAACTTTCTTGAGCTATTCCAGATAAAGTTTTCCGGCAGGTTCTCCATCACCATGGCCCTTGGGGTTGACGAGGCACTGAATTATCTGGACAAACAAGAGTTTGATGTGATTGTCACCGATTATGAAATGCCGGAGAAATCAGGCATCGACCTTCTAAATGAACTCAAAGGCCGGGATATTGACATTCCCGTAATTTTCTGCACAGGCCAGGGAAATGAAGACATTGCCAGGGAAGCCTTCCTTTGCGGAGTCCATGATTATTTTACCAAAGAACTCTACAATTTTGCCCACAAGGAAAAACTGATAAACTCCATGGAAAAGGCAATTCGTGCCCACCGAAGCGAAAGGGAAAAAAGAGAAGCCATCAAAGCTGTCTATGAAAGTGAAGAAAAGCACCGCCTTCTCACAGAACATTCCGGCATGGCCATAGCGGTCCATGATATTATCCTGGATGAATCAGGAAAACCGGTGGATTATGTTTTTATCAGCGCCAACCCAGCCTTTGAAACCCATACCGGCCTCAAGGTGGACGACATTATCGGTAAAAGAGTCACCCAGATACTGCCGGGCATCGAGGACACACCCTTCATTGAAAAATACGGAAAAGTAGCCACAACAGGGAATCCGATCGAATTTCAGCAATATTCAACCCCCCTGAATAAATATTTCAACATCAACGCATATCAGTTGAGTCCCGGACGTTTTGCGACAGTTTTTTATGATATCACTGAATCCATAAGAGCCCAGGAAGCCCTGAGAAAAAGCGAAAAACTGCACCGGGAGCTCTTTGACCTCATCCCCGACATGATATCCATTCATGACCCAAAGATGAATATCATCTACAGCAACTGGAATGGTTTTGCCAATGTCCCCCAGGAGAAAAGAACCCTCAATACTAAGTGTTACAAAACATACCGGGGACTGGACGAACCCTGCTCCGACTGTCATGCCAGAACAGTACTCTCATCAAAAGAACCTTTCCAGCGTGAGATAAAAATGTCTGATGGCCGTTTGGTGGACTTGCGGGTTTTACCTGTCAAGAATGACAAGGGTGAAGTGGAATATTTCATGGAATGGCTCCGGGATATCACAGAGATCAAGAAAACCGAGGAAACCCTCAAGGAGCAGAAAGAACTCCTGCAGTTGCTGACGAACCTGGCCACGGATTTTATCAGCATCCCAGTCAGGAAAACCGATGACGCCATCAACAGGGTATTGGAGATGGTGGGTGAGCATACAAAATCTGACCGGGCATATATTTTTCAGCATGATTTTTCAAACAAAGTTACATCTAATACCCACGAATGGTGCCAGAAGGGCATATCCCCGGAGATAGACAATCTCAGGGCCGTGCCTTTTGACACATACAAAGAAATTCTGGAAACCCACCAGCGGGGAGAGATTTATCACATTCCCAGGGTTTCTGCTCTGCCCCACAGCCACCCCCTGAGGGATCACCTGATGCAACAGGGGATCCGATCCATGGTTCTTTTCCCACTGACCGGGAAAGATTCATACATGGGCTTTGCCGGCTTTGACTCGGTGAAAAAGGAGAAGTCATTTTCCAATACAGAAATCCAACTGCTGACGGTGCTGGCAAGGATAATATCCAACGCCCTGGAGAAAAAAACAACTGATGAAGAAATGGTGAGGCAAAACCGCCTGCTCAAGGGAATTATAGATGGAATCCCTGACATTATCGGGGTCCAGAGTACTGATCATACCATTGCATTTTACAACAGCGCCGGCTACAGTTTCTTCAACAAACCCCCTGAGGAAGTAGTGGGAAAACGGTGCTTCGAACTTCTGGGCCGTGACAAAGAGTGCAGTATCTGTCCCACAAGACTGGCATTGGACAGCGGTAAAATCGAACAGGTGGAAAAATTCATACCCGAAAGAAATGCATATTACTACTGTCGCAGTAACCCCATCACCGACGGGGACGGCAACATTCTTTACCTTGTCGAACAGCTCACTGATATTACCCGGCAGAAAGAAATCGAACAAGCTCTTAGAAAAAGTGAAGCTGAGCTGAGGAAAATCACAGAAAATATATCCGATGTGATATTCACCACGGATCTGAATTTTAATCTTACCTATATCACCCCGTCCATCGAAAGACTCACCGGAGAATCTATAAAAAGCTACTTGAACAAAAGCCTGGAAGAGAAATATCCCCCAGAAACCCTGATAAAATTCCGGGAAGTCCTGATGGAAGAACTGGAAAAAGAAAATGACCCCAATGCCGATAAAAACCGCTCTCGAATCATTGAAGCCGATGAATTTAAAAAAGACGGCACCACCGTCAGCATTGCCATGAACATCAAATTCATCCGGGACGAGAATGGCACACCCATAGGCCTGCAGGGAGTTTCCCGAGATATTACCCAGCGGAAAAAGGCAGAAATTCAACTCAAAGAAAGCGAAAGCCGTTTCCTGGATGTGATGTATGCCTCTCAGGATGCCATCCTGCTGGTTGAGAATAATATTTTTGTGGATTGCAATGAAGCAGCGGTCAAAATGCTGGGCTACGAGAAAAAAGAGCAGTTCCTCAACACCCATCCAGCGGATCTTTCCCCTGCGTTCCAGCTCGACGGAAGGGACTCAATTGAGAAAACCGACGAGATGATGCGTCTGGCCTTTGAAGAAGGATTCTGCCAGTTTGAATGGGTTCATCGACGGGCCGGGGGACAGGATTTTCTGGTGGAGGTTTCTCTAACCCCGCTAATATTAAGGGGAAAGCCTGTTCTTTACTGTGTCTGGCGGGATCTGACAAAGATGAAAATAATCGAGAAAAGCATAATGCTCCAGCACCAGCTGACCACCAAGCTGTATTCTGCCTTTGGACTGAAAAACGCCCTGGAAATTGTCCTGGACACTCTCATGCTGTTGGAAAGTTTCGATTGTGGCGGCATATATGTTGTGGATCCCAAAAAAGAAAGACTTGATCTGGTGGTTCACCGGGGACTGTCCCGGGATTTTATCCAAATTGCCAAAGGCTATGACAGGGATCATCCCCAGGCTCGACTGGCCCTCAAAGGAGAAAAAATATACGGACTTTACACCGACATAATGCAGGAGCTTGACCCGGCCCTGAAGGAAGAACAACTCCAGGCGATAGCCATCGTCCCGATAATTCACAAAAATAAAGTTGTAGCGGTTATAAACCTTTCTTCCCACAAAAACCCGGATATTGTCGAATATGATAAAATCACCCTGGAAACCATCGCCGGAAACATCGGGCCTGTCATTTCCCACCTTCGAATTGAAGAAGAATTAATTAAAAAGAACCAGGAACTGAATGATTTTGCCCACAAGGTCAGCCATGGGTTAAAAGGCCCTCTGAACAACATGATGGGATTCCTGAATTTGATTCAACAAAAACCTGAACTATTTGTCAAATACTTTGAAAGATTAATGTCAAACGCCAACAGGCTGATGCAACTAATTGACAATATACTGAAACTTGCCCGTTCAGGACTGACCATAGGGGAAAAGAAGAAAATCAACATCGAAAATATTTTGTTACGGCTGAAACAGCAGTATTCTTCAGGTGATACCACCTTTGACATGGATCTTCACTGTCCAGGCCTGAGCATTATGGGAGATTCCGTAGGCATTGAACAGGTTTTCCAGAATCTTGTTGACAATTCTGTTAAATACCGGGATACGGAAAAATCTGTGTTAAAAATTTCTGTTTCATCACACATTTCCGGCAAAGACCTGATATTCACATACACCGATAACGGCTCCGGGCTGGATACTGACAATCAGGACATTATATTCAGTCCCGGCTACACCTTGTCCCGGGACAGAGGGACAGGATTCGGTCTTGCCATTACCCGGCAGATTGTCAATGCTCACCAGGGCAGTATAATTGTCAGCAGTGAAGGAAAAAACAAGGGAATCAAGTTTACAATCAAGCTCCCCCAGGAAACTTCTCAATGTGATGTATCCTGACACTTGAACCTCAGTCGGTTTTGAAGGATATTACTGCTTTTCTCCAAAATTAAACTCTATCAGTAACAGGAGAATTTTTATTGAAGGATCCCCTATTTTCCAGTTTTTCTATCGGCCAGCTTGAAATATCCAACCGGCTGATAAGATCCGCCTGTGCCGAGAGATCGGCAAATCCTGATGGTTCCGTCAGCCCGGTTTTGGAAGAACTATATACGGAATTGGCGGTGGGAGGAGCAGGCCTTGTGGTGACCGGCTATGCCTTCGTGGAATCATCAGGACGTTGTGGCGCAAGACAGCTGGGAATTCACCATGACAGCATGATTCCGGGGCTGACTGGATTATGCAACAGATTCCACAGGGCTTCTCCCGGGGCCCGGCTTTTCATTCAACTGGTTCATGGAGGACGCCAGTCCAAGCCGTATCTGGTGCCGGAAATTGTTGCCCCGTCGGCAGTTCCTCTGGCAGGTATCAAGCCCCGGCCTTTAAGACATCGGGAAATTTTAAGAATTATCAAAAGTTTTGCCGAAGCTGGGGGACGGGCAAAAGAAGCCGGCTTTGACGGTGTTCAGATTCATGGCGCTCATGGTTTCCTGATAAGTCAGTTCAACTCACCCCACACCAACCGCCGGGAGGATATATGGGGCGGGATTCCCGAAAACCGTCGCCGTTTCTTTCTGGAAATTATTAAAGAAACCCGGAAAATCACCGGTGATGACTTTCCCATCATAGCCAAGGTAAATGGTTCGGATTTTCTGGAAAACCGGGGGCTTAACCTGGAAGAAGTTATCCCGATGATTGCTGCTGCTAAAGAAGCGGGGCTTGACGGAGTTGAAATATCCGGAGGAATGGCAGATACTCCCCCGGAGCTTTCTGCCATCCGGGGGCCGATCCGGCGCAGAAGCCAGGAAGCCTACCTGTTGCCGTGGGCCCGCTCCATAAAGAATGCTGTTGACATGCCTGTCATAACTGTGGGGGGAGTTCGTTCCGCCAGAATTGCCCGGGACATCATCACCCGGCAGGAAGCCCACGGGATAGCCATGTGCCGGCCTTTCATCCGGGAGAAGGACATCCCTCTTCGCTGGAAGAATGGACAGCTTCGTTCTGCCTGTATTTCATGTGGCGGATGCTCCATCGATACCGGAGGGCCGACTCGGTGCGTTCTTTCAAAAAACAAGGATGAACCTATTGATGAATAGCAGGGTTTCCAATAAGAGGAAACTTCTGGCCAGAGCTGGGCTTTTCATTGCCCTGGCACTGGTCCTGGAGTGGGCAACTGCCTTTATTCCCCGAATGCCTCAGGGAGGAAAGTTTATATCCCTGGGCATGATCCCCCTCATCAGCTTTGCCCTGTTGCATGGCCCCCACTGGGGAATCACCACTTCCGCTGCATTCGGATTCCTGTATTATCCCATTGACCCCTTTGCTGTCCACTGGCTTCAGGTGATCCTTGACTATCCCCTGGCCATGGGCTGTGTCGGTGTGGCCGGGATTTTCTGCCACCGCCGGGACTTGACGGGAATCCTGTGGGCGATTTTATTTGCCCTGGGGGGAAGATTCCTCTGCCACT
>CAYNGH010000118.1:0-10566 GCA_964396845.1 uncultured bacterium
GCTGTAGAACTTGAGGGCGTTGCCGCCGGGGGTGGTTTCGGGGTTGCCGAACATTACCCCGATTTTTTCACGAATCTGGTTGATGAAAAGCGCCGTGGTCCTGGTCTTGGATATGACCCCGGTGAGCTTTCGAAGGGCCTTGGACATGAGCCGGGCCTGAAGGCCCACCTGCATGTCACCCATTTCTCCTTCGATTTCTGCCTGGGGCACCAGGGCTGCCACCGAGTCGATGACGATACAGTCCAGAGCATTGGATCGCACCAGGGATTCCACGATCTCAAGGGCCTGCTCCCCGGTGTCGGGCTGAGATACAAACAGGTTGTCAATGTCAACCCCCAGGTTCCGGGCATACTCGGGATCCAGGGCATGTTCCACGTCGATGAAAGCCACAATGCCATCCTGCTTCTGGGCCTCGGCGATTATCTGCAGAGCCAGAGTGGTCTTTCCCGATGCTTCAGGGCCGTATATCTCCACAACCCTTCCCCGGGGAACTCCGCCGATGCCAAGGGCAATATCCAGGGCCAGGGATCCTGTGGGGATTACATCTACCTGAAGCCTGGCTCCGCCCTCGCCCAGACGCATGATGGCACCCTTGCCATACTGCCTTTCAATCTGGGTCATGGCAAGATCCAGGGCTTTTGATTTCTCTGATTCTTTAGCCATTTGTCCTCCTTGTGATTTCTGCCGGGTGTTTGTTGCATAATGCTTGTTTATGGCAAATCAGCCGGTTTTATTATACTGCTTATATGTTATTCAAACAGGGATACAATTGTCCTCCTATTTTACGACTAAAGGGCAAAACTTTCCTGCATGGTATAAATCGGGCCGCCGGGAGTGAGTCGGCTTCTGACCAGGTGAATACTGCCACATGTGAAGCAGTCGGTCGTAAATCCCTTCAATGCCTGGAGTTCACCTGTCACATCCCTGCCGCCTCTCTGGTTTCTGAACCGGCCAAGGGTGAGATGAGGCGAGAATGGCCGGTTTTCCCGGGGATAACCCAGCTCTGCCATGGCATTGTCGATGGCTCCTGCCAGCCGGGTCATCTCAGGGGCACCCTTTTCAACCCCCACCCACAGGACCTTTGGCCTCCGTGGACCGGGAAATGCCCCGGCCCCGGCAAAGCTGACGGCAAAAGCACCGGCATCCCTGAGGGTTTCATGAAGAATATCGGCAATTTTTTTCGCCTTGTGCGGGGCCGTGTCCCCTAAAAAATTTAATGTCAAATGATACTGCCGGGGATCAACCTCTTTGATCCGATCCCGAACAGAATCGAAGGCATCCATGGCTCCGGCGACCTGCCGGCTGATTTCACCGGGAACCGGGATTGCCACGAAAAGACGCAAGTTTTCCTCCATTGGTTATCCTTTCTTTTATTCGTTCGAGTGCCATCATCTTGACGGCGGAAAAGCTATATGGCGGAATGCCTCGGCATATTCAAAATCCTGACCCGTAGCAGTCTGGCGGGATCGCTCCTTGAGATACTGGATCATCTGCTCTGCGGGTTCCCCGTTGAACTGACTCCTGTGGCACTGCAGGATCCGGATCTTGTCTTCCATCACCCCGGTGATGTCACTCCATGTATCGGGACGATTTGTGCCGAACATGAAAAGCTCATCTACCCGGTGAGGCTGAAGGCCTTCATCTGTCAAGTGGGGAAAGTAAAGGCGGTTCTTGGCGGCGGGATATATGGCATCAAAAACCGATATGGCCACAGCCCGGTGATCCGAATGAAACAGGTGAAACCCGTCAAAAGACAAATTAGCGGGATCGAAGGAATATACCCTGTCGGGGCGCACCTGTCGGATAACCCGGACTATCTCTTCCCGGAGGCCCTGATCCGGCATCAGTTCTCCATCGTGATGATTCAGAAAGAATATGCCTTCAAGGCCGATAATCTTCCCGGCAGTTTCCTGCTCTTTTCGGCGGATTTTCACCAGCTCCTCCGGTGATGCTTCGTTGCGGGTGCCTCCCTTGTCGCCGGTGGTGCAAATCAGATAATAAACCTTGTGGCCTTCCCGGGCCATTTTTATCATGGTGCCCGATACCCCGAAGTCCAGATCATCGGGATGAGCGCCGACACACAGGATGTTCATGATCATTTGTCCTCAACTTTCCTGAGATTGAAATCGTCATAGATGACTGACAGTTTCGGGTCCATATATATGCTCATCGGGGTGATCAACTCCCGCTCCAGGGGAACAAGGCCTTCCACGAGCCTTTCGATGAACTCTTCGTGGCCCTTGTAATCGAGATCCCCGAGTCTTTGGATTTTTCCCGTCTTCACTCCGGCTCCCCGCTGGTAAGCCTTGTAAATCAGCTCCGAGCAGTAGATTTTCTCATCACTAAGCTCATATTGAAAATCATAAGGCAGTCCCAGGAATTTTTTTGCCTCGTCAACGATCAGGGGGAATTTATCTCCGGGAATCTTCCTGGAACGGAGCAGGGCAAAATGCTGATTATTCCCCCGGCGGATCCATTCATCCACAGGTGTCATCTCCACAATGATAGAGGCCTCGATGACCATTACCTGCTCTCCCTGAAGGATGATCATCCCGCAGTGGTTTATGGGGCTTCCGGTAACGCCGGAAATCACTTCGGGAAGCTCGCCGGTGGCCTGATGAAAGATAATATCCCCGTCCTGGAAGGAAATGACCCCTGACGGAGTGGGAGAAGCATCAATGCCGGAGTTTGGCTCTTTCCAGGGGAAATATTTTGCCTGAAAGTAAAGAAGGGCCATCATGATCAAAAGAACTACAAGGAATTCCTGAACTTTCAGGCCCAGCCGGGCCATTTCTTTTTGTATTGACGGCGGTTTGTTCTTAGGCATTATAATATGTTAATTGCTGGTTATATATCGATCCCCTGCATCGGGGAAGATGGTTGCAATAAGTTTCCCCCGGTTTTCCTCCCGGCGGGCCACAATGCCTGCCGCCACCGCTGCAGCTGCCGAGGATCCCCCCACAAACAGGCCTTCTTCCCGGGCCAGCCGACTTAACATTGAATTAACTTCATCGTCGGTGACGGTAATCACCTGGTCGATTAATGACATATCCAGGACCCCGGGGATAAATCCTGCCCCGATACCTTGAATCCGGTGAGGTCCCGGCTTGCCTCCCGATAACACTGGTGATGCTGCCGGCTCTACTGCGATTATTTTAATGTCGGGGTTTTTTTCCTTCAGGAATTTTCCTGCCCCGGTAAGAGTGCCTCCGGTGCCGACTCCTGCAACGAAGATATTTACCTTGCCCCCGGTGTCCCGCCATATCTCCGGGCCAGTGGTCTTGTAATGTATTTCCGGGTTGGCGGGGTTTTCAAACTGCATGGGCATGAATGTTTCAGGGTTTTCCCGGCAATACATGGTTGCAGCTTCTATGGCGCCCTTCATACCTTTTTCTTTCGGGGTAAGGGACAGCTCCGCCCCCAGGGTTTTCATTACGGCCCGGCGTTCTTGGGAGAAGTTCTCGGGCATGAATATCTTCAGCTTGATTCCCCTGGCGGCGCAGACCATGGCCAGTCCAATTCCGGTGTTACCGCTGGTTGGCTCCACCACCACAGTGCCGGGATGAATCTTTCCCCCGGCGGTGGCAGAATCGATCATGCTTACGGCTATCCGGTCCTTCACGCTGGATGCGGGGTTGAAAAATTCCAGCTTAGCAACCACATCGGCCCCTGCATTGTCCATGGTTCTCCCCAGATACACCATGGGAGTGTTTCCCACGGTTCCTGTTATATCCCAAAATACAATCATGCTGTTTCATCTCCCTGTTATGTTTTTTGTTTTACCACATCGGTGACTACCTTTCCCTGGCGGTTCAGCTGACTCCTGAACTCCCTGAACTGTTCCCGGGCTTGTTGCAACTGACACAGACAGGCCTCTCCCCGGGATTCGGCATCCTTGCGGTATGTACTGCACATGGAGCATAAATCCTCGGGGTTTGAGCCACCGGGGACAGGACTGTTATTTTTTGGGGCTTCTGGTGTCTTCTGATCCTGTTTGGGGCTTCCCGGCATTTGTTTTCGGATCTCTTCCATTTCGTGGTGGAGAGATTCCAGCTTGTCCATCATGCATTCCACACAGCGGGCCAGAGGATCTGGAAGATCCCCATGGCTTAGGTCGGTTTTTTCTCTGGGTTCTCCAACCCTGACTATTCGGGCAGGGATCCCAACTGCGGTGGCTCCTGCCGGGACATCCTTCACCACCACGGAGCCTGCACCGATTTTTGCCCCTTCGCCGAGGGTGATGGCCCCCAGCACTTTTGCCCCGGCCCCCACCACCACGTTGTTCATCAAGGTGGGATGCCGTTTTTTCTTTGCCAGGGATGTTCCTCCCAGGACAACTTCTGAATACAACAGGACATTATCACCGATCTCAGTAGTTTCACCAATCACCACGCCGGATCCATGATCTATAAAAAACCTCTTGCCGATGGTGGCTCCGGGATGGATCTCTATGCCCGTGAGAAACCGGCTGAAATGGGATAAAAGACGGGGAATCAGGGGGATTTTTATTCTCCAGAGAAAATTGGCCACCCGATGCATCCACAGGGCATGAAGCCCCGGATAACATGTGAGAACCTCAAGAATCCCTCTGGCGGCGGGATCTCTTTCAAATACTCCTTTGATGTCTTCTCTGATACTCATTATCTTCACCACCCATATATAAAACCAATATTTTGGATTTCTGGTTCCATTATATCCAGAATAATAAATCTTTTAATTTTATCAGAAGTCCCTGGTTTTTACAACCGAAAAAAACAATCCTCATGCTTTAAACAGTGATTGTCTTAGAAGGAATTGATATTTTTGTGTAGAAAATCAGACAAGGCCAAAAAGAGTAAAGTTAAGGAGGATATTATGGTTGTAGGTGAAGCTGTCAAGCTGGAATACAAGATGAAAAAGGGGGAGGCCCTGACCTATAAGACCACGGTTCGTTCAGAGCAAGAGATAAAAACCGAAGATCAGTCCGGAAGCACCAGCTCCGATGTGGAGATGAAGATGGTCCAGAAATGCACCGATGTGGATGCTGAAGGGACCATGACCGTTGATGTGACCATTCAGTCCGGGAAGGTGGTCCGGGAAGGCGAAGAACAGGAGTTGCCCAATATCGGCCAGACCATCACCCTGAAGATGAAAAAGAATGGTGAGATAGTGCATACATCGGTGGATCTGCCCTTCGAACAGCCTGCTTTCCCCACCGGCTCCGTCAAAAAGGGAGATACATGGGTTGGCAAGAGCAAGATTTCCATCCCCGGAAAAACCGAGATGGTGGGGCTGGATTATAATTATTCCCTGTGGGGCTTCCAGAAGATCAACAATTTTGAGTGCTCGGAAATTAAAGTTACATGCCCTGAAACAAAGATTCCCATTCAGGAAGGGATCGATCAGGTTCTTTCTGCCACCGGCACCACATACTTTGCCCACAAAGAAGGCAGGCTGGTGAAGTCGGAAGTTTCCACCACCACCCTTATTACAGCCCAGGATGGCTCCGTGGATACCAAGATCAAGGTGGTAGTGGAGCTGGAAGATAAAAAAGCGCCTTCCGTTGGACTGGGTGGGCCCGACGAGGGCTTTATAATCAAGTAAAACTGACCTTTTGGCCCGATGATAAAAACCCGGAGATGATTCATCTCCGGGTTTGTGTTATAGAAAAAAAATACTTCTTCTATTTCTCGGCAGAATTATTTTTCTGATCTGTCGGGGCTGTGTCTTGGGGGGTATTGACTTTTTCTTCCTGGGGCGAAGCCGGAGAAACTTCTGCAGAGCCGTCTTGGAGGGATGGGTCGGGAGAATCCGGGAGAGCTTTTGATTTTTCTGCGTCAAAAATCGATGGATTCGAGAATTTCTTTAATTCCTGAATCCCCCGGCCCAGGGTTTTTCCCAGCTCCGGTATCTTGCCGGGCCCCCAAAAAACCAGCACCAGTATTATTATGACGATTATTTCGCCGGGACCGAGCCATCCCATGGAATCACCTGCTACATAACATTTTCAAGGCCCACCACCAGGCCCCTGAGATTTTTCACCTTTTGAACAGCCAGCATCACTCCAGGCATGAAACATTCCCGGGAGATGGAATCATGACGGATGGTGAGGGTTTCTCCTGTGGCTCCCAGGCGGACTTCCTGATGAGCCAGAAGCCCCGGCATCCGCACCGAATGAATATGAATCCCGTTATAAACTCCACCCCGGGCGCCTTCCAGCTTTTCAATCTCATCGGCAGTCTGGGAAAAGCTCCCCCGGACATCGGACATCATCCGGGCAGTCCGTAGAGCCGTGCCCGACGGCGCATCGGCTTTCTTCTCGTGATGAAGCTCGATGATCTCTCCCCATTTCATGTGCTGTGCCGCCTGGGATGCAAACTGCATCATCAATACTGCCCCCACAGAAAAATTAGGAGCCAAAAGAACTGGGACACCCTGGGACAGGGATTCTATCTCCACCTGCCTGAGGATTTCATCGTCAATGCCCGTGGTGCCCACCACACAAGCAACTCCGGCTTTAATACAGGCAAGGATATTATCTCCCGCCACAGGGCCCTGGGAAAAATCCACCATAACTTCGGGAGATTTCTCCTTCAAAATCTTGTGAATATCATCGGTTATATTGACACCGCAGGGTTGTAATCCTGCAAGGGTTCCGGCATCCTGACCCACCGATGTCACATCCACTGCTCCAATAAGCTCCATATTCGCCTGGTCTAATATTGTTCTGATAGTCATTGTCCCCATCCGGCCAGCTCCGCCGGTGACAATTACCTTGATCTTGTTCATTTGTTGACCTCCAGGAGTTTTAGTATCTCATCTTCGTTGTCCACAGGCCCCAGAATGGCAGTGGCAAAACGCCGGCGATCCAGCAAATCCTGGGCCAGCTGATGCACTTGTTCCAGGGTCACTTTTTCCACCTTTTCGATGACCTCGTCGATGGTGATGAGCCTCCCGTGATAAAGCTCCGATTTATTGAGGCGGATCATCCGGTTGGAGGTGGATTCCAGAGCCAGGGACACTCCACCTTTGATGTGTTCCCGGGATCGCTTTATCTCTTTTTCAGTGATGCCATTTTCCACCAGGTCATCTAAAATGCTGTTTGATATTTTAATCACTTCCGGGAGGTTGGCACTGCTGGTACAGGCGTATATCCCCAGCTGAGCAGTGTTGCAGTAGGAATTGGTGTATGTGGAAACAGTATATACCAGTCCCCGTTTTTCCCGGATTTCCTGAAACAGGCGACTGGACATGGATCCTCCCAGAATACTGTCCAGAACAAAGAAAACAAACTTGCGATCATCCACCTGGGGGATTCCCTGACCTCCCATGCAAAGGTAAACCTGCTCGCAGTCCTTGTAACGGATTCGGTTGCGGAAATGGAACTGGGGCAGATCATCCTTGAGAGGCTGGGACTTGCCCTTCATCCCGCCAAAGTAGCCTTCAACCATCCCCAGAATATCTTCATGCTTGAGGTGTCCTGCTGCAGCAACGGTGATATTGTCGGGAGTGTAATAGCGATCCATGTAGCCTGTCAGGTCATCCCGGCTCATTGCTTCCACGGTTTCATTGCGCCCCAGGGTGGGACGGCCCAGGGGGTGATTCTCCCACAGGGTCTTGTTGAACTCCTGAAAAACCACATCTTCGGGGGAATCATCATACATGCGGATCTCTTCCAGGATTACTCCCCGTTCCCGTTCAATCTCCTGGGGATCGAAGGTTGAATTTAAAAACATGTCCGATAAAACATCCATGGCCAGGGGTATATGTTCATCCACAACCCTGGTGTAATAACAGGTCTGTTCCTTCTCGGTGAAGGCGTTCAGGTGTCCCCCCACCGAATCCATCACCTCGGCGATTTCCCTGGCGGAACGTTTTTCTGTCCCCTTGAAGAGCATATGCTCGGTAAAATGGGATATGCCCCCTTCGTCCATTTCTTCGTTTTTTGGCCCGGTGTTAATCCAGATGCCTATACTGGCGGATTTGAACTGGGACACCTCTTCGGTGAGCACCTTCAGGCCGTTGTCTAATACTGTCTTTTTGAACATATTATATCAGGCTTTTCCTTTCAAGAGCTTCTTTGCAACTTTTTTGGATTCTCCCACTGCCTCATGGCCGGAAATCATCCGGGCCACTTCCTCTACCCGGTTTGTTCCTGCCAGATGATAAATCTCCACGGGAGAACCTTCCCCGGGGCTGGCCTTTTGAATCTGAAAATGAACATCAGCCATAGCCGCAATCACTGGTTGATGAGTGACGCATATCACCTGCCGGTGCCGGGATATTTCAGAGAGTTTGCTTCCTACCGCCTGAGCGGTGATTCCTCCCATGCCCACATCAATTTCATCCAGAACCAGGGTTGAGAAATCCCGGAAACTGGCAAAGACATTCTTCAGGGCCAGCATGACCCGGGACAGCTCTCCTCCCGAGGCGATCATGGACAGGGGGCCTGGCTGATGGCCTGGATTGGCGGAGATAATAAATTCCACCTTGTCATATCCCCGGGATCTTATCTCAGGGGGCTCCTCTTCTAACACTGCCGGGGAATCTCCTTCCCCGGTGATGGATATGATGAACTGTGCATTTTCCATCCCCAGACTTCTCAGTTCCTGGAGTATTTTCTCCTGAAGCACTGACCCGTTCTTTTTGCGGATATCTGAGAGGATACCGGCTGTTTTTTGCCATTTGCCGATAATTTCTCTGACAGATACCTGCAAGTCCTCCATAGCCTGGCGGGAATTCTGGATCTCTTCCAACCGTCGGGTTGACTCTTTGAGGTATTTTAAAACATCATCAAGGGCAGGGCCGTATTTTCGTTTCAGTTTCTCAAGGGTGTGAAGCCTCTCCATTACCGAATCAAGACGACCCTGGTCAAAGGCGCACTCTTCCGCCAGCTCCCGGCAACGGGTTGACACATGCTGGAAAATTTCCAGAGCCCTTTCCAGTTCTCCGGTTATTTCTTCCACTCCGGGATCCAGCCTGGCCCAGCGGTTGAGAAGACCCGAAGCCTGGTTTGCCTGCTCGATGGCTCCCCGATCCCCGGAAAGAGCATCATAGACTTCCCCTCCCAGCCGGGAGATTTTCTCGGCATTGGTCAGGATTGTCCGCTGTCGTTCCAGTTGCTGATCTTCTCCTGGAATTATGGACGCCCGGCTTATCTCATCGATTTCAAAGGAAAGATAGTCCATTCGCCGTTGTCTTTCCATCTCAGTGTCCCTCAGCCGGGACAGGTTCCCCAGGGCCTGCCGGTATTCCCGGGCAAGACCCCCCAGAGATTTTAGCAGTTCCTTTCCCTCATTTCCACAGGTCATATCCAGAAGGGCAAGCTGATTGGCAGTGTCCAGAAGGAACTGGCTGTCCCGCTGGCCATGAATGTCCACCAGGGATTCTCCCACTCGCCGGTATAAGTTCTGGGGCACGATATTGCCGTTGATATGATAGGTGTTCCGACCGCCGGGGGAGAACCTCCGCATCAGAACCAGCATTTCTCCCGGCTCCACAAGCCCCTGATCCAACAGGTCTTTGATAAATCCGGGGCTGTTGCCGGGAAGCCGGAATACCCCCTGAACCCGCACCATTTTATCTCCGGCAAACCTGGCGCTCTTTATTCTGGCGCCCAGAACAAAACTCAGGGATTCTACAATCAGGGACTTTCCTGCGCCCGATTCGCCGGTGATGACATTCAGGCCCCGGTGAAAGCTCACTTCCAGTTCTTTTATCAGGGCAAAGTTTTCTATCTTCAGTTCAGCAAGCATCTTATTCAAACCATTTCAATTTTTCCCGGATTGTGCCGTAGAACTTCTTTCCCACATGGACAAAACGGGCCGGGCTGGAAAAACGCCGGACTCTGATTACATCCCTGGGATGAGCCTCAAAAATTGACTGGCCGTCAACGCATATGACAAAAGGTTTTTCTGAAATCTCCCGGATATGGATCTCTTCGTCCGCGGGAATGACCAGGGGCCTTGCGGAAAGAGTGTGGGGGCAGATGGCAGTGATGATGAGGCAGTCAACCCGGGGATTAACAATTGGCCCTCCTGCGGAGAGGGAATATGCCGTGGAACCGGTGGGAGTGGATACAATCATCCCGTCGGCGGAATACTGGCCGGCGAAAATATCGTGTATATGAATCGACAGCTTCAGCAGATGCATATCTCCGCTGTTGTTGATCACCACGTCGTTGAGGGCAGTGTCCTCAAAAACCTCTTCTCCTTGGCGAAAAACAGTGCACTGGCACATCATCCGGGGATGAATCTCATAATCTCCCTTTAGGGTTTTTGTCAGGGTGGACTCCCAATCAACAATACTCGCTTCTGTCAGGAAACCCAGATGCCCCAGGTTGATCCCCAGAAGGGGAATCCCGGTGCCGGCAATAACCCGGCATGCATTCAGAAGAGTGCCGTCACCTCCGAGGCTCAGCATCAGGTCTGCCTGCTCCCGGATTATCTCCACAGGGGTTTCCAGGCTGGTTGAATCCAGCAGTTTCCCAAGACCCGGAGGAATAAACACCTGGATTTCCCTCTGCAAAAGCCAATGGAGTATCCAGGCCCCCTGTTTTCCGGATTTGCCCTTGGTGCCGGGCATTAT
>CAYNGH010000119.1:0-10418 GCA_964396845.1 uncultured bacterium
TATCCATGGGAGGGTATATCGCCTTTCGGGGTATTCTTGAGGACAGAAGAATTACCGCCGGTGCGCCGATTCTGGGTTCTCCCCGATGGCCGGGGAATCACCGTGACAGCCCCCATCACAACCTCCAGGGTTTTTATCCTGTTGCCCTGCTGACTCAGAATGCGGGCCAGGACAAAAGCGTCCCCCCGGATAATTCCCGGCGATTTATGAAACAGTTAAAAAAGTTTTACCGGGAAGACCCCGGCAGGCTTGAATATCAGGAGTTCCCCCAGTCAGAACACTTCATGGGTGAGGAGGACTGGGCCCGGCTGTGGGACAATGTTCTGGACTGGTTTGTCAAATTCCTGGGATAAAATAAGAGTAATGAATCTTCTTTGTTGCAGAATTAAAGCTGGAGTATTATGCGGTATCAATAAAACAGTAAAATGTTAACAAACTGGACAACAATAAATGGAGCAAAAAGAGTATAATAAGAATATCAAGATCAGGAGTATCCAGGCAGAATGAGCAATTTTATTGACCCGGTAAAATTCACCCGGTCTTATTTGGATGAGGCAGGTTCCAGGGGAATCGCCCGGCCAAAAGACCTTTCCCCGGAACAGCCTTGGTTTTCGCCCCAGGATAGCTCAGTTCCCGGAGATCCACCTTCTCTGGCGAGTTTTGATAGGGATGTCCGTAAAATGCTGGCAGAATCAGCTGATGCCAAACAAATCGAGCAGTATTGCGGTCTTTCGTTGCTTGTGGCTTCGGTTTCTGCCCTTAACGCGGCGGGAGCAGCCACAGGGGGGCCGATCCTTATTGCCTTGGCCAGTTCCCTGGGCAAGGAGTTAATTTCCCCTGAAGCCAAGACAAAGATGGGAGAAGAAGGGCTGAAGTATCTTATGACCAGCTCCGGCATCAGCACCGACCCGGCTCTTAATAAAAGGATGAATAGAATCTGCCAAAAACTGTTAGTTGCTTCCAATCTTGATTCTTCATCTTGTCAGATTCACGTTCTCGATTCCCCGGAAATCAATGCCCACTCGAACCCGGGACATATCATTGCCACCAGGGGGCTTCTGGAAAAGCTTCCAAATGATGATCGGCTGGCTTTTGTTTTGAGTCACGAGATGGCCCATGGGGAAAACATGGATTCTGTCATGGATCAGGGCGTAAGTGTGTTAGAAAACCTGACGGTTTCAAAAACCATGAGAAAATGGAAACTGCCGGTGGAAGGTGGAGATAACCGGGTGCAGGACCTGCGGAATCAAATAAAGCAGGTTTTCTATGATGATACCCTGGACTACCAGAGGGAAATGGAACTCTCTGCGGACCGCCGGGGGATTGAGATTATGTTCTGTGCCGGATTCAATCCCGATGAGGCGATTAATGCCATTGAAGATATGCACCAGGGACACTCAACAGCTCCCGGATCTTCAAGATTCGCCGTTCATCCACCCCGGGAAATCCGGGTCAATCTTGCCGGGAAGTATATCGAAGAATTAAAAAGAGCCGGGGAAGAAACAGAAAAATAAGCCAGACAGCCTTTATTCCAAAAAGCAAAGCGAATCAGCATTGAAGGATTATTCTTCCTTCCTGCTGATTTGATAATTTCAGCGATAGTTACACAGATGTAAAAATTGATAGAAGAATATTCTCTGCAAACTCTCATATCATCAAAAAACCTTCATCCGTGTTCAGTTAAGATTACAATCCTTGTTTCATCTTGAAAGTGTAACATAACTGACGGCGACAATCTTATAGAATACTTTTTTTCCTTCAGCAGTTACATGAGATGTATTTGGCAGGATTATTTTGCTAATTGCCAGGGGCGATGAAGGAAATTCCGATGGATAAGAAAAAATAGTCAAATACCGCAAAAGCCAGTAAACAACGAAGAAAATGCTCCAGAAATCGACTTGTTTTCATATTGACAGATTTTATGAAATATTCCCATGAGGGAGAGGAGAACAATAACATGCACCGGCAGAAAAACCATCAGGGTATATTATTCAGACTGATTCTGACAATTTTTGCAATATGCCTCTTTACCATTCCCTCATCAGCTCAGGACCCCGACGGAGAAAACCGGGCCGGCACCATCGGACTGACCCTGATCCGGCAGAACAGACCCCTGTCAAAGGCTTATTTCCGATATGATCTCAATGCCGGACAGAAAAGCAGTGATTCTATCATGCTTTTCAATAACTCCACCAACCCTGTTAATGTGGTCATTTATCCTGCAGACCTTCGAAAGAACAGAAACGGCTCCCTTATCGGTACAACCCAGAATGCTCAGTTAAGCGAACTGGGCTCATGGATCACCCTGAAAGACAATGAGGTCAGCATCCCACCGGGACAAAGACGGATGGTCAACTTTGACATCAGTGTTCCCGATGACTGCCCCGCAGGGGATCATGTAGGTTTCATATTTGTCGAGCCTGCCGACGACGATCCACAGGAGGCACCTGTATCTCCCGGAGAAGAAGACCAGCCCCAGGAAGCCGACCGCGTAAGAATGGGAATGCGGGTTCGCTATCGTATCGGAATTACCGTATGGCAGAGAACTCCCGGAGAATCCTCCGCCACGGTGGATTTCCTGCCGGTGGAAAAAATATTCGACAAGGGAAGGCTTTTTCTAAAGGCAACTGCCGTCAACAGAGGCAATCTGCTGGTCAAATCCATCGTAGGATGGAGATTGACTGACACCGAAGGCAACGAATATCTGAACCGGGAACCGGCAGTTCAGGGATACCTGATGCCCGATTCGGAAATGGACATCACCATTCCCGTGGTCAGTGAAAGGCCCCTTCCCAGATCCGGCTACAGGCTTGAAGTGAGTCTTGCCGACGAGAAAAGCGACTTGAAAGAAATAAAAATCTATGATCTCACTCTCCCGTAAAACTGCTTTTTTAATTGTCATACTGTGTTTAATGACCTGTCCTTCCTTCGGCCAGCTGGAGTTTGACTCGGGCAGAAAGCCCTTTGACATTAATCGTCTTAGAATACCCACCTATTACCTGGAAAAAAACTCCCTTTATCATTACTACGAAAACAAAGTAGATGAGAATCTGCTGATGCTCCACAACTACATCACCAGCAGGCTTGGGAAGATCCAGCTGGAAGCACCCCTGGCCATATATCGAACCCCCGAATACGATATTGTCGCCGGGAACCAGATGGTGGGAAACATCCTCCCCTTCAGCGATCGAATTCCCTTTCAGGGGGCAAGAATTGCCAGGTATTTTCCATCAGGGGCGGTGATGGCATATGCAGGCAATTCCGACAAGGCCAACAACTACGCACGGCCCTTCCAGAGAAACGCCAGAGATTACAACCTCTCGGGGCTGGTAGCCAAATGGCAGGTTCTGCACAATACAACAGTCCAGGCGGGAGTCCATCAATACCGGGTTCATGAGGTGGATGACAGCAATAATACTAATGTCCTTTTGTCCATCGCCACATCCCCCCGTTATGGGATGAAAGGGGACGTGACCCTGGGGTGGGACAGCAAAGGCACCGGATACAGCCTGAAAGGCCCCAACACTGCCCTGGAATGGAATTTCAACTACGACTGGAACCGCCTGAACATCAACAGTTCATATCGGCGAATCGGCGCGCAATACGGCCCGGAGCTGGATTTTCACTTTTTCCGGGGCCAGACAAACCAGAGCCACATCCTCACTTACCGGCTGAGTCCAAAGCTGCGGGCTTACCTGTCATACCGGGAGATGAAGTATGACCCGATGGATCGGCCCACATCAGCATATAAGAACAATTACATCTACAACCAGCTAACCTATGCCCTGGACAGAAGAACCGAACTGGGAGCAGGGGCGGATCAGTACGAAAGCAATAATCTCTCCACCGGCACCCATCAGACCCGGCAGGGAGTTTTCGGCAGGGTTCGCCACCGCATGGGCAAAGCGGACCTGTCATACGAATATCGCCATTCCAAGGATTCCGGCTCAAACAATCCCGATTCCACCCGTTTTCACTCCCATTCCACAGGGATCAATTACAACTTCACACCAGGCCATATTTTAGGGATGTCCTATAACAACTACCGGAATATCAGCACCGACAGCAGGTCTAACCGCAATACCAGCAATATCGGGCTGAGATACCGATACACCCTTCCCAACGAAAAGGGGAACATCAATATTAATTACAACCGCAACCAATATTTTGACCCGGTTCTTCAGGCTCCATATTACGGCAATACTCAATCCGCTAACATGGAATACTGGTTCTCTCAACTGGTGGGTGTCCGGGGGGGATACTACCAGTCGGAGAACACTGGCCGCAACACCAGTTACAGCGGTTTTTCCACATCCCTGATATATCTTTATTCTCCAAATTCCGAACTGCGTCTGTCATATTTTTCCAACCCCATGGAAACCATCTATTATGTTCAGGATCAGCCGGTAAAAATGAAAAACATCGTGGCCCTTCAACTGCGGCAGTCTTTTGGAGGCCCCCTCCAGAGGGAGTTTCTGAGCCGTTGGAATGGTGCGATTACATCCAGGGTTTATTATACTCCAAAAGGCGAAATGAGCTTTTCTCCCCTGACGGGGGACATGCCCAGGGTCCCTCTGGTGCTTAAATCCCAGGATCTGGGCAACTATTACCAAACCACCGATGAGAAGGGAGAAGCATCATTCCGGGACATAATCCCAGGCACATACAACCTGGACATCGATAGGGACAAGCTGGATCCTCATCTGAATCTACTGGGGGATTATTCCAAGGTGGTGGATATTGCGCCGGGAACCCGCAGAACCATAGATTTTAACTTTGAAGCCAATTCATCGGTATATGCGGTGGTCTGGAATGACTTTGACGGATCCGGTGAGATCGGCACTCCCTACACCGGCTTTGAAGGGGTAAAGGTTCGCCTCAACAATGACAAGGTTATAACCACCGATTCCAACGGCGTTGCCCGCTTTCGGGATCTTCCTCCCGGCAGAGCCGTGGTGGAGGTTCTTCCTGACTCCTTCCCTAAGGGGATTCAAAGCAACACCCCTGAAAGGCTGGAGATGGATCTTCTTCCCGGCAGGGAGAACCTTGCCAAATTCGGTCTGCAGGGATGGGGTTACATCACCGGCACTGTCCGGGTAGTCCCCGTGGGCAGGGATAAATCCGTCACTGAGCCAGCGGTGAACGTCCCCATAATTGTGGGCAGGGAAACCGTGGGCCAGACCGATGAGGAAGGCAGATACCGGGTTAGAGTGCCTGCAGGATCCCATCAGCTGACCACTGGGTTCAAACGGTACAATTTCCGGGCCTATCCCGTCACCGAAGAAATTTTCACGGCACAGGTGGAGCCAGAACTGGACGTGAGCCGGGACTTCACCCTGGCCCTGTCCGGAAGGATCCGGGGACAATTATACGAGATGGTTGATGGCCGGGAGGTGGAATTCCGCCAGGGAGGAGTTGTAATCGACTTTACCGGCACACCGGATTTCCTCTACACTGATTCTCAGGGGGGCTTCCTTTTTGAGGATCTCAAGGTAAACGGATATACAGTATCCATAGACCCCCAGTATGTCCCCGAGGGCTACCGGCTGATATCCCCGGACACCCTGAAGGTGAACATTCTCTCAGGCCAGGACAAGGATGTGAAATTTGTATTCCAGAAGGTGCCTTAGGGCCTGTCTTCAAAACCACTGTCCGGGAGGCCTGCTTAGTCTGCATCTGGTGGCTGAAAGCCCATTGAACTAATGCCCAACAAAAGCTATGGTTTTCTCCCCTATCTCCCAGCAAGATAATCGACATAAAGAAAATACCCCTGCAAGGGTATTTTCAACCGGAATAAGTGGGTACTGTTTAAATTGAACTTTACAGTTGAAGCAGAAAAAGATTGACGGGAATATACGGGAATATTATGATGGAGGCAAAACATATACTAAGGATTCCTTTGCCATCGATTTAACTTCAAGGAGCTTTTCAAGATAATTGATAATTACGTCCAGCTTTTTAAGAGTGTCTTCAGGCAGTTTGCTTCTCACCATGGGGCTGAATTTAAAAACAGGTTCAAGAGATTTCAGTTTTTCCGAATACCTGCTTCTTTTTCTTTCATCGAGGGTTTTCATCACTATCTCAAGGGACGAGTGCAGAAGATAGGCATCGTCAACCAGACTCAACAGGCTCCCCTTGAATTCCGGCTCTGGCTGGAAATTTTCCGGGTTTATCAAGTATGCCACCACCAGGGAAAAATATGACCTGATATCCGGTGGTGTCTGAGGATCAAGCACCAGAGATGCAAAAATTTTAAGTGATACCGGCATGCCCATAATATATTTCTGAACACCGGCAACAGCAATATCAATGTTTTCCTCTTTAATGAAACTTGCTAATTGTTGCCGTAATTGTTCATCCTGTTCTGACAGCTTGTTTTCGAGAAATTCTACAAATATCCCAGCCATTTCATTTCCTCCTCCTGTTTATCCGTAAGGTTATTTATTCCATCCCTCAGAGATGATGTGATATACCGGTTGTCCAATCTCCATGGGGGGTTCAGTGCTTTTGTAGTTCTCATCGTCATTGACAAAAAATTCTTTCATATACTGCCACATGGGACTTTTAACCTCTGCGGGCTTGTTCAGTGATGCCCTTGTAAAATATGGGTAGTAATGAAAGTTTCGTGCGGTAATATCACCATTGACGCTGATGAGGCTGCCAATGGTCCTGTCGGCGAAAATCTCAATATCACCGTTGGCCACAAAAAGCCCCGGGGCAAATATGCAAGTTCCGGCTTTTTGCTCTGAGTCCCCGATTTTCAACACCTTGCCGGCATAGACCAACACCCCGGAAGTTTCATATAAAAGGTAATCTGGGTTACTCTCCGTGAGTATTTTTGTCAGCTCTTCTCTCTTGGATTTCATATATATGTTAGACGCAATTCCCATGGTCATAACCGCCGGCGCCGGATTACAGGCAATGAAGCTTTTCAAATACTCCTCCATTGCTCCTGAGAAGAAAAGCTCTCCAAACATTTCAGAAATCTTTTCAAACAGTTTGTCTCCAAATTCTTTCATGAATTCGCCTTTTTCGAATATATCGGAAAATATTTCCTTGAACACCTCATCAACGAGTTTAATAAACAGTAGCTTGATAATCTTGTCAAACATGGTCAGCTCAAGGCAATACCGGGCATTCTTTGAAAAACTGCTCATATCGGTGGTGGGAATATTTGCAAATACTTCGGCACATTTTTCATATGCCATCCTGCCTCCCAGCTTGGGGAAGAAGGGCACCCCACCCAGGGCCTGTTCTGCTTCTTTGGAATAAAGAAAATCCTTGACCTTCTCCTCATCGGGAGTCTTTGTTTCCGAGTAAAGCTCGTCTTCTCTCAGCAATGCCCACCAACGGCTGTCGGTGAAGAGGTTTTCCCCGATGGCGCCATTCAATATCAGCTGATATCCCAGAGTCAGCCCCCTGAATATGCTGATGTTAATGTTTTCTCGCAATGAGAAAAACGATGGGAACGGGATGATGATAACCTCAAGATCCAGAATGGTTATGGGATTCGGATACCTTGCAAAGCAACACAGCCGGGATTCAAAAGGCCCGGCTACCTTGGCGACCTGAGAAGGCACCAGCTCCAGATCCCTGAGAAAAGTCTTCCAGTCTTCAAGCCCCTTGCTGTCAAGGTAAGTCCCCATGCTGGAAGGAGAAACCCCGGGAAAGATTCCGTAAGGGATTACCACGTTTCCCTTGCTGATGAGGGATGAACTGATATATGTTATATCGCCGATTTCCGAGTCGATTAAAATTGAGCCTTTTTCCGGGCTCCCCATGCAGTAAAAATTGCCCCCCACCAGAAGATTCGAGCCCTTCCCGAGAAATACTCTGCCCGAAGGCTTGAAGTATTTTTTCTTTCCCTTTGACATTTCATCGATCTGATTTTGTGCAAATATCCCTTCCATCGGTTCTTCAGGGGACACTTCCCCCGGCGCATCCATGGCCTGCATCTGTTTTGTAAAGGTAGAAAAATCACCTTTCATCCTGCTTTTTAAAACATCAGAAGAAGATGTCTTTCCCGATGAATTTTCCAGCTTATCCTCGTCAACCACTGCAAGATCCCTCTCGATATACAGGGTTGCTCCATCCTGAATCCAAATGTCGCCGATGACCCCAAGACTGCCTTTTATCTTCAGGGTTCTGCCCCTGGGAACTGTCCAGTTGCTTTTGATGGAAACCGTGTCGTCGGATACAACCATATCGGGACTGCCTCCGCGATAGTGAATCACCCGGCGGTTTTCCTCGAAGAGTGCTTCAAGACCTGCAAAAAACTCCATGGGATCACCCTTGATGATAGCCTTGGCCAGGTCTTTAAAGGATGTAAAAAGTCCCTGAAAAAAATGCCATACAAGTTTTCCATAGTTACATCCCCATATGCCGTGCAGGTCCTCAGGCTCACCATGTATCGTCTTTGGAACCTTGCCTCTTTCTGTGAGCAGGCTCATATGATCGTAATGGCTCTCATCAGGCTTGTCAGGAAAATCCACATCCTTGAGGTATTCTTCGATGTCCAGCAGGAATCCGTATTTCATATACATCTCCCTGTCAAACAGGCTCTCTTTGTCATACCATTTTGTTGAGGAATCCGGGTGCATGCGCTGCCAGGATTTTAATGTATCAGCTTGTCCCGGCCATATATCAGATTTATGATGATCAAAAGCCGACTTGTCGTAAAGGGTTTTCTGGGTGAAGAACAGGCTGTTATCGCCACCTCTTCTTTGTATATTGGATATGGAAACATCCTTGGGATCGCTTGTCTTGATTTCTTCTTTTTTTCCATATGTATCTTGATACTGTTTCAAGACCTGGTCCTTGACTTCTTTTGTCTTCCCGGCACTCTTGGCTTCTTTTTCCAGTTCTTTTTTAACTTTATCATTACTGGGTTTATCACCACGCTTGAAGTCGGTTTCGACTTTCATGCTGTAATGATAATCAGTTTTTGTCCAGTCCTTATCATCTGCCTTGTTTTTGTAGCTGATTTCATATTTTATATCCGCAGTACCAGAATATACCTGAACCAGTTTATCCCTGAGAAATTCCCTGCTGATCTCCTTGGCATCACCTGAGGTCCAGTGTCTTCGCTTGAAAACGCAACCATCGGGGCGACTCGAATACTTGGCATTTTCATCGCCGTCAATTATCTCTTGCAGCACATCCCTGTTCAGATCATCCTGGCGTTTGAAAAATTCATCGTCCCAGAAATACTCATCTTCAGGACAAAGCTGATCTAACTGCAGGTAACGTTTTCTCCAGTCATCTTCCTTGTTGGGGTCGATATCAGGATTCAACCAGCAGTATTCTATCTCGGCTGTTCTATCAAGCAGTTTCTGAATTTTTTGATACCTGGCAATAATATCCGCATAGTCAGGATCTTCCTCTGGAGGCAGGTATCGGTCGGGAGTGTCGGGATAATGCAGGAACACCTGCCAGATAAGCCCGCCGAATTTCTTTTTGATTGTGGGAATGACCACAAAGGGGAATTTCGTGGCCTGCTCCAGGGAAAATATACTCTCGAACTGGGGATCATCAGGATTTATAATAAGATCCACCGTCGAATATATGAGGCCCAGAAACAAACCATAGTCAAGGGGATCACCCTTTAGATAATGGGTCTTGTTCATGGTGATCGATGATATCTCATCAAAGGCGTTGGTTATATCCGCTTCAAATTTCATTGAATAATCAGGGATGACTTCTTTCTGCCTGATTCCTATTGCCCCGTTCTTGTTTGTGATTCTGACATCACCTTTTAACGAATATGCATAACCATGGGGATAATCGTCCACGATGATGTCGTCCTGGGCAAGAATATTCAACGGAAGCCCCGACTGGTTGATTTCATTGTTCCAGTCGGCCTGTTCCGCCTTGTCTGCTGTAGGGTTGGAGTAACTGCGGGCTGAATTCAGGTTCACACTCCCCCTGGGTGCATAAACACCGTAAGGAAAAGCCCCGGAAAACATTGTGGAATATCTTTTCTCCTGCCGGGATTCCAGGGAAACAAAACAATGCCATGGGGGGACCCAGGTATCATCATAACCTGTATATGCGGATCTGTCTTGTTCCTGATAGCCTACAGAAGGGATCTTTGCAGGATCAAATGCCGGGTTGGTTGGAAGGGGACGGTTCAATGACTCATTCTGGTCAAAGGTGGCCCTCATTTTAAAAGTGCTGTCAAGGATTGGGGTGACAACATATTCACTGGAAGGCTGAGGGTTTTCCTGGGTATATTTTCCGCTTTCAAGCTCTTCTCTCCAGAAAATATGAGCTTCTGATATGCACTGTTCTTCCTTGTTTTCAATCATTGCTTCCATTACATATCTTGTAGCGCTGGCTCCTGAAAGAATAAGGGCAGAGGAGAGAACCATGAGGACAAAGATAATAATTAAGACCGTGGGCAGAAGAAACCCCTTTCT
>CAYNGH010000120.1:0-10080 GCA_964396845.1 uncultured bacterium
CCATCGAGGGCGGCAATCTCCTCCACCGACAGCTCAAGTTTTTTCTGTCCCATCAAGGTTTTCACCAGGTAGAGATCATCAAGGCCGTCCAAATACTTGCCTTGTTTGATATAAGCACAGCCCCGCCAGTAATATATTTTCTGGTATCCTGCAGAGCGGTTTCCTTTCAGCAGAATGTTGAAATCCCTGATGGCCTCGGTGTACTGTTCATTGTTGTAGCTGGATATGCCCCGATGGAAAATCGCCTGGCGAACTTCATCGTAAAAATCTTGATTGGCCAGGTTTTCCGGCTCAAGAGTAAGAGTGCTCTCGGCAATGTTGAGGGCTTTTTCCATCTGACCGCTTTGAAAGAACTGATGGCTGTACTGGCTCAGCCGTGAGGAATATTTGTGCCGTATATCCGGGTAGCCTGCTCCCAGCTTCCGGATCATGTCAAACTGGATCTGGGCCAGGTCAGGGTTTCCTTCGTTGATATAATTCATGCCTCTGGCTGTATAAACCATGGAAATTTTCTCGAAAATCTCTTCTTCGTTTTGGGGCTTTATTTCAAGGGCATCCCTGTAAGCCTTCACAGAAAGATCAAAGTGCCCCTCCCGCAGGAGTCTTTCCCCATGGCTCACTGCGGAGTAATACTTCCAGTGGGGAGAGATCAGTCCGGTCAACCAGAACAATATCAACAGAAATATCAACCCGCCGGCGGCAATTTTAAACCAGGGTTTTTCCTGAGCACGCTCCAGAAACAGAACCAACTGATCCCATGTGCCGGGTTTCGGCGGCGGCAGAGTGGTTTTCACCGGTTCGAGTTTTTCTGTGGCGGGCAGTGGCGATATGGGAAGGCTTTCACCGGCTGATTCATCCTGTGGCAGTGGGGGCAGTGATCGTCGGCCACCCCTGGGGTAAACCCGGGAAATTCCGTTGAGCTGACCGCTGGCAGGCTGATCCGAGAAGGAGATTCCCCGGCGGATGGTTTTGTGCTGGTTTTTCTCAGTGTATTCCGCCAGTTCTTTTTTGACTTCCTGGGCGGATTTGTATCGAAGGTCCCGGTTGGGATGTAGCATCCTGTCGAGGATCTCCTGAATTTCATAGGGAAAATTCTCGACATATTGAGAAATAACCTTGGACAGGGGCAGAAACAGCTCCTGGGTCCCTGGTTCGTGGGGATACTGTCCCGAGAAGAGATAATGGAAGGTGGCACCAAGGCAGAAGATGTCGGTGGCCTCGTCGGGCTTGTGTTCGCTGGAATCGTCGTTTAGTTCAAATTGTCCTACAAAGCCTGAAAGATAAAGCTTTCCGTTTTTGTTGAGCTTGATGTTCTCAGGCCGGATGTTGCCGTGGATGAGGGGAGGATTCTGGCTGTGGAGGGTGATGAGGAGATCCAGGGCTTCATCAAACCAGGCAATGCATTCTTCTGTTTTGATATGTCCGCCGGGCTGTTCTTCGGCAATTTCCAGCAGGTTCTTGTCCACATCGGAGCTTTTCCTCTGACTGGCAAGGGACTGTCCGCAACTCTCGCAGAAAGCCGCGGAATCGTCGTTACGATGGCTGCAACTGGGACAGACAATGAACAAAACCCGAACCCCCTCCCCTTACCTTTAATATACTCTTCGATATAAATCCTCGAAATCTTTCATGGAATTTTTTCCTCCGGCAAGTTTTTTCTTGAATAGTGCCGGTGATTGTGTTAATATCTTGCGGTAATATTTCTTCGGGGGTGGCCATGAAAAAAATGCAGGTATTGATTGTTTTTGTTGTCTTATGCTTTTTTTTATCCTCCCGGAGTCTTATGGATTTTAACAATATTTTTTTCTCTGGAAGGTGTCTGATGACTGGAACTGATAAAAAAGTCATGGCGGGGGAATTGAACCCCGGAGCTGATTCCGGCCCCCGACGGAACCGATCCCGGCTGAGAATTCTGTCATCCCGCAACCTGATATTCCCCGGCGGGGTTGTATATGTATGCGGTGACCTGGTAAGCCGGAATCAGAAGCACAGGTCGGTTCAGCCCCGGTGGAGTCTGGAGCCTGCCACGGCGGGTCTTTCCATTGATGCCCAGGGACGAATTACCGCTGATGTAAAACTGACCGTGAAGGCTGATATGACGGTGAAGGTGGTGGCCACCTACAGGGATCGCAGGGCAGAGAAAATCCTGAAGATTGTCGGTGAAGATCCCCTGCCGGGCAAACACCGGGTGCATTATTTCCGCCACGACGGGAATTTTGACGGCTGGAATCTCTGGGTCTGGAACCGGGGTCAGGAAGGCCGGCAGGTGTCCTTTGAAGAGAGAACTGATTTTGGAGCTATGGGAGCTGTTCAGGGTCAGTTTGCCATTGTCCGCTATCTTGACTGGTTTGCCAAGGAAACCGGGGACCTGGCTCTTTCTGGACGGGAGGACACATATATTGTTGAAGGGGATCACCGGGTCTTTTATTCTTTTGCTGATGCAGTGAAGGCCGGACGTCCCCGGATATGGGGCGCTGTCATGGATGACACCAACCGGGTTGTAGCCCGGCTTCCGGTGGATCCCGGCCCCCAGAGCCGGTTTCACCTGTTCATGAACCAACAGCTTCTTTGCTCTGCAAAGGCCCGGGGGCATGAACTGGTTTTTGATATTACCCGGCCATACGAATTTGATCCATCTGCGCTGTTTTATATCCGGGCCAGCCGGGTTTACCATGATTCGCCGGTATTTCTCCGGGGCGTTCTGGATCAGTTCTACTATTCCGGCAATGATATGGGGGTCACCTATGATGACCAGAAGATTCACCTGCGGTTGTGGGCACCGGGAGCCGGCAGTGTAGATGTGATTCTCCCCGAAGATGATAAGGCGGATCTTGAGAATGCCCCCAGGATTCCCCTCCGGCGTGCCGAGGATCGAAGCGGTACCTGGCATGGGAGCTTGGATCGCAAGACCCATTACGGGAGTTTTTATATTTACCAGCTACAGTTTCACACCGGCACTCCCTTTGCCCGGACAACCCGGGGAGTAGATCCCTATGCCAGGGCACTGTCGGTGAACGGCAAACTGGGAGCTTTAATCGATGTAGTGGAGGATCCCCGGGTAAATCCGCCAGGATGGGATCCCAGTAACAGACCCCCTTTCGGAGATCCCTGCGACGCGGTGATATATGAGCTTCATGTCCGGGATTTTTCCGTCGATGAAAACTCCGGCATAGAAGAAAAGCTCCGGGGAAGGTATGGCGCCTTTACCCGGACCGGGACTCATATCCCCGGCAATCCCGATATCTCCACCGGGATTGATCACCTGATGGAGTTAGGGATAACCCATCTGCACCTTCTGCCTGTGTATGACTTTGCCACGGTGGATGAAACAAAGATCCACGACCCGGAAGCCGCCGGCTATAACTGGGGATATGACCCCCAGAACTACAACGCCCCGGAAGGGTCATACTCAACGGATCCGTGGGATCCCCCCATCAGGATCCGGCAGTTCAAAGAGATGGTGCAAGCCCTCCATGACAATGACATCCGGGTGGTGATGGACGTGGTTTACAATCACACCTTTGATACCGGAGTGTTCGAGCCTTTCGCCCGGGGATATTATTACCGCACTGACTCCCGGGGCCGGTTCACCAACGGTTCCGGCTGTGGCAATGAAGTAGCCACGGAAAGACCCATGGTGCGCAAATTTATCGTGGACTCGGTGGTTCACTGGGCCACCACCTATGGCCTTGACGGTTTTCGGTTTGACCTGATGGGGATAATCGACATTGAAACCATGAAACAGGTGACCAGGGAACTGCACAGGATTGATCCCACCATTCTGATTTATGGAGAACCCTGGGGCGGGGGTGCCACTTCTCTGGCAGGACACAAGCAGATATACAAGGGAAGCCAGAAGAACTCAGGCTTTGCGGTGTTCAACGACAGCTTCCGCAACTCTCTCCGGGGAGATAATTCAATCCCCCATCCCAGCAGGGCTTATGTCACGGGATCTTATGACAACAGCGACTCCATCCGCCGGGGAGTTGCCGGATCCATCGACGAGTTCACCGATCATCCGGGAGAAACCATCAACTATGTGGCCTGTCATGATAATTATGTCATCTGGGATCAAGTCATATCAGCCCTGGGGCATTCTTTTCCTCATCCATATAATCCCAACCGCAGTGACGGCCTGAAGAGCCAGGGGCCGGTTTTCGAAGACCGGGTGCGCCGGGTATTGCTGGCCTACGGCATTGTCATGACATCCCAGGGGATTCCCTTTATCTCTGCGGGGGATGAGATGCTCCGCACCAAATTCGGGGATCACAACTCCTACCGCAGCCCTGACTCCATCAACCGGATTCGCTGGCAGGACAAGGCTGATCAGCTGAGGGTCTTTGAATATTTCAAAGGACTGGTGGCCCTGCGCCGATCTCACGGGGCCTTCAGGATGAGGAGCAGTGAGCAGGTGAGAAAACATCTCCGGTGGATCGACTCCCCGCCGGGGGTTGTGGCATTCCGCCTGGAGGATCATGCCAACGGCGATGAATGGAAGAATATCATTGTGATATATAATCCCCGGGATCAGGTGGCTGAGATGGACATACCCGGCGGGCCCTGGACAGTGGTGGTGAATGACCGGCAGGCAGGTGTTGAACCTGTGGGTGAGGGATACAGTATTTTTGACCGGCGGATTATTGTGGCACCGGTTTCAATCATGGTCCTTCACGACAGCCCCTGATTCTTTCGGATCCCTGGGAAGCAGAATTACAAACCGGGAACCATGGCCCGGGCCGGGGCTTTCTGCCTTAATAGTTCCGTTGTGGGCACTCACGATTTTTCTGGCGATGGCCAGGCCGAATCCCGTCCCCCTGCTCCTGTCGCCGGTGAAGCCGGTTCTGAAGATTTTTGTCAGGTTTTCCTGTTTTATTCCCAGGCCGTTGTCCTGAAGAACTATCTTCCGGTGAGGGCCTTCGTCGGTCACTGAGAGCTGGATTTCCAGCTTTTTCTTTTGGGGATCCCGGTGGCGGAAGCAATTCCCCACCAGGTTTATAAACAACTGCTCCAGGGCATCGGGATCTCCCGTCACCGGGAGCAGGGGTTCATCGGCTTTGAAGACAGCAGGGATTCCTTCGGTATTTTCTGTTTTAAATGCCTGACAGGCCAGCACTTCCAACTGGATCGGCTGAAACTGTTCAATGACCCGTCCTGCCCGGGAAAGCTGAAGAAGCCGATCAATAAAGTCTGCCATCTGGTCTGCGGATTCCTTGATTCGAGAGAAATATTCCTGGAAAAGATCCGGTTCCTCCTCGATAACTGATATGAATCCTCGGATGACATTGAGAGGGCTTTTAAGATCGTGGCTTACCCGGTAGGCGAAGTCCATAAGTTCCCGGTTTCTGGATACAAGCTCTTCCTCCATGGTCTTGTGAAGAGTGATGTCGGTGTCGGTTCCTACCATCCGCAGGGCTTTACCCGAAGAATCACGGAAAACCGTTGCCACCGACTGAATCCAGAGGATGGAACCATTCCGGTGAATCATCCGATGAACTGATTTGCAGTTGGTTTCGTTGCTGTTGATGGTTTCATCCAGGAGGATCTCCACCCCGGCGCGATCCTGGGGATGGATCTGGTTCAGCCAGCATTCGGGATTGTTGCTGATTTCGTGATCCTGGTATCCCAGCATCCCTTTGAGGCCGGGGTCCATATATGTCTGCCCGGTTTCCGGGTTCCATTCCCAGGTTCCCAGGCTTTCAGTGCATGAATATGACAAATGGCCAGTTTTCGGGGCATTCGGCTTCTCAGCTTCGATGATGTTGCCGGTATTGGGAGTGTCGGTAATTTCCTGGCCGATGCCGAATATTTCATATCCCCGGGATGTTTTTACTGGAATGACATTGAGCATCAGGGTCTTGACTTTGCCCCCCACCAGATAGTCGGTTCGCAGAGTCCTCTGGGTTGTGAAGGGGGAGTGTTCCTGGCGGGTTCTGGGCACTGTCCCCGGCAGATCGAAATCCCAGACTTTTTTTGTGCGGAGGGTTTCAAGATCCACTTCCAGGAAGTTCAGGGCTGACTTGTTGGCGTTGAGATAGTTGGCCTGATCATCCACCACCATAATTGGATATTCTGCCTCTTCAAAGAGGGTCTGGAGCTTTTTCTCATTTTCCAGAATAATTTGCCGGGCCTGGTGGATTTGCACTGCATTTGCCAATGAGTTGATCAGCCTTTCCCGATATGCAAAGCCGGTGAAATCCTTGGTGAAATAATCCGAGGCCCCGTTGATGAAAGCTTTCCGGGCCACATCTTCGTTGCCCTGGCCTGTGAACATGATTACCGGCAGTTGGGGCTGGCTGGCTTTTATCTTTTTTAACAGCTCCAGTCCGTTGCATTCGGGCATGTCGTAATCAGTGATGACTGCATCATAGCTGTCCAGATTATCCCAGGGTATCCTGCAGGGATCCTCCTGGGAATCGATGATGAGTGAATCCTTGAAGAGAAGGGAAAAAAGCATCAGAAAATCCGGATCATCATCAACATGAAGCACTCTCAGGCCGGCAGATTTCCTGTGAGAGGAAGATATGTCGGGCGAATGGTTCACTGGTGCTCCTGTTGTCTTTGAATGATTTCATCCCCTGGATAACAGCCCTTGTTTTTGTTTCTCAAATCTGTTATTTACCGGGGATAATCCTCATGCTTTTTGGTTTAACCTGAAACTGGAAGAATATTCGGTGGCTCTTTTGTGATTGAAGGTGAAGGAATTTAAGTTTTTCTGCTTGAAATACCGGATCTTTCGTGATAAAATTGGCGGGAATAAGAAAGGGTGTTTCCTTTTACAATACAGTCAAGGGTTATGACCCGGACAGGGTATCTATTAATGAACGAGGTAGTTTCTCAAATCGAATGCAAGAAGAGGCCCCGGTGCCTTGCAGGTCATGAAGCCCCGGTGTCGGAAAGCAGGATAAAAGGCTGGTATCAGCCGGGGGATAATCCCCTGTTGACAGAGCCGGCAGCCATCCGAGAGGCAGTCCTGAAAACAGGGCTTCCCTTTTATGTTGTGATGGTTGAAGGAGGCCCTGGTATCGGTATCGGAGGAAGGCTGTTGCCGGAAGAAGAATCCACCGGTGATGGGTATCCCCTTTTGGCATGGGTTCCCGGAATAACCCCCTTAAGCCTTGGAGATTCTGACTTCTTGAAAGCCCACGGAGCAAGCTGTCCCTGTGTGGCAGGCTCCATGGCCCATGGCATAAGCTCTCCGGAGATGATAAAAGCCCTGGCTCAGGCAGGGATATTGGGGTTTTTCGGCACTGCAGGTCTGGCTCCTGCCATGGTGGAATCCCTTATCCTTGACAACAAAGAAGAGCTTCAGGGAAAGCCTCATGGTTTTAATATCATCCACAGCCCCGGAGAACCGGCCCTGGAAGAGGCGATTATAAACCTGTATATCCGCCGGGGAGTATCCCTGGTGGAGGCTTCAGCCTTCATGGGGGTGACTCTTCCCCTGGTTCGTTTTCGGGTGCGGGACATTCGCCAGGATGCCCATGGAAAGGCCCTGCCCTGTAGATCCATAATGGCCAAGGTTTCCCGGGTGGAGGTAGCCCGGCAGTTCATGTCCCCTCCTCCGGAAGAGATGCTCAAGGAACTGGTGAGTCGGGGAGAGATTACCGGGGAACAGGCATCCATGGCCCGGGAAATTCCCCTGGCCTGTGATATTACTCTGGAAGCTGATTCCGGGGGGCATACCGACAACCGCCCTGCCATATCTCTGATGCCCACCATGACTGCCCTCAGGGATCGCCTGCAGGAGGAGTATTCCTATGGGGAGCCTCTTCGCATCGGGCTTGGCGGAGGCATTTCTACTCCTGTTGCCTGCGCTGGGGCTTTTTCCATGGGAGCTTCCTATGTGGTGACGGGTTCGGTGAACCAGGCTTGTATGGAAGCAGGGACTTCCGACGGCGTGCGGGAGCTTCTTTCTCAGGCCCGTCAGGGAGATATGGCCATGGCTCCTGCCGCGGACATGTTTGAGATGGGAGTCCGGGTGCAGGTGCTCAAACGGGGAACCATGTTTGCCATGAGGGCACGGAAGCTCTATGATTTATACAATTCTTATAACAGCTTTGACCAGATTCCCATCTCTGATCGCCAGTCCATTGAGAAGACCTTTTTCCGGGCTTCTTTTGATGAAATCTGGCATCAGACAAAAGAATTCTTCCGTATGCGGGATCCTTCCCAGGGAGAGCGGGGTGACAGGGAGCTAAAACATCGTATGGCCCTGGTTTTTCGGTGGTATCTCAGCCAGGCTTCTCACTGGGCTATTTCCGGAGAGCCGTCCCGGCGTATGGATTACCAGATCTGGTGCGGGCCTGCCATGGGAGCTTTTAACGAATGGACTGAAGGCACCTTTCTGGAACAATGGAGAAACCGCCGGGTGGTTAATGTGAACCGGAATATCATTCATGGCGCCTCGGTTGTTGCCCGTCTGAATTTTCTTAAGATGCAGGGGGTTGATCTGTATTCTGTGGCAAGACCTGTCCCCCTTACCGATGAAGAACTTGATAAATATTCCCGATGAAAGAGGAGATTGCTTTGAAACCCCAGACTCCATTCAATCCTGTCCCGCTGGCGATTATCGGAGTGGGATGCATTTTTCCCAAGGCGGAGAACCTTGATGAATACTGGGCCAACATAAAAAACAGCGTTGACGCCATAACCGAGGTTCCTCCCGGCCACTGGAATTCTGACGATTATTTTGACCCCGATAAAAAAGCTGTTGACAAGACCTACGGCTGTCGGGGCGGATTTGTGCCCACCATCGATTTTAACCCCATGGAGTTTGCCATTACTCCAAACACCATTGAGGCCATCGATACTGCCCAGCTTCTGAGCCTGGTGGCAGCCCGCAATGCCCTGGAAGATGCGGGTTACGGCCCGGGGAAAGAATATGATCGATCCCGGGTCAGTGTCATTCTGGGAGTTACCGGTTCCCTGGAGCTGATTATTCCTCTGGGGGCCAGGATGGGTCATCCTATATGGCGCAGAGCTTTGATTGAATCAGGAGTTGACCGTGACACCACTGAAAAGGTGGTGGAGAAAATTTCCCAGTCCTATGTGGGCTGGCAGGAGATGTCTTTCCCGGGTCTTCTGGGAAATGTCATTGCCGGTCGGATTGCCAACTGGATGGATTTTGGCGGTACCAACTGTACCGTGGACGCGGCCTGTGGAAGTTCTTTTTCTGCCCTTCATATGGCTTCCATGGAGCTGATGTCGGGAAAATCTGATATGGTTCTCACCGGCGGAGTTGACATGTTCAACGATATTTTCATGTATATGTGTTTTTCCAAGACTCCGGCCCTTTCTCCCACGGGGGATGCCCGTCCCTTCGACGAGAACAGCGACGGCACCATCATCGGCGAGGGAGTGGGGCTGATGGTGATAAAACGTCTTGAAGATGCACACAGGGACGGCGACAGGATTTACGCGGTAATCCGCAGTGTGGGCACCGGCAGTGACGGCAAGGGAGGCGCGGTTTTTGCCCCCAAGAACAAGGGACAGGTCCGGGCTATCCGGGAAGCCTATGAGCTGGCGGAAGTTTCTCCTGCCACCGTGGAGCTGATGGAGGCCCATGGAACTGGTACCACCGTCGGGGACAAGACCGAACTGGAATCCATCCGTCAGGTTTTTGACGGAGTCCGTCAGGGAGAGCCCTGGTGTGCCCTGGGTTCTGTCAAGTCCATGATTGGCCATACCAAAGCCGCTGCGGGGACTGCGGGTCTTATCAAGGTGGCCATGGGCTTGAAAAATAAAATTCTGCCTCCCACCATCAAGGTCAGGAAGCCCATGAACCCTCTCAACAGCAAGGATTTTCCTCTGTATATCAATACCCGGCCCCGGCCATGGTTTCCCGTCGGAAAACATCCCCGCCGGGGAGGGGTCAGTGCTTTTGGTTTTGGCGGGAGCAACTTTCACTGCCTTCTTGAGGAGGCTTCTCCTGAAAAAATCCATCCGGACTGGGATCACCGGGTTCTGATGATTGCAGTATCCGGTAGTGACAACAATGAAATCCGAGAAAAACTTGAGCCTTTCAAAGAGTCCATGGACTGGGCACGGCTATGTGTTTCTGCCCATGAGTCCAGAAAGTCT
>CAYNGH010000121.1:0-10033 GCA_964396845.1 uncultured bacterium
TGAGTTTTCCTAAAACACATTTCTATCAACTTTCTACTTTGAGTAACTCCTGTACAAGATCCAACAGCAAAGTTTCACAGAGCTTTTATGCCCCTGACGAGAAAAGACTGTCGCTAAAAAGTACTGGGGGGTTACATCATATGATAGAATATATCAGGAGGTGTTTTATGACCAAGTTTCCTTCCCGCCGATTCAATATTGCAATTTATTCTTACTGCCTGCTGTTTTTGTTTGTTCTGCTTGTCCCCGGCTGTAACACCGGGGAAGGCGGAAATAATCCACCCCCCTTGACAGATTCGTCTTATGAGGAAACTGAAATAATATCAATGGAAGATGCACTGGGCCTGGGAGAAACAGCTTCCCCTGTGTCGGATGAAGAATCGGGCACTACGGTAGTAATAATCAGCGATCTTCACATGGGCGATCAGAGAAGCAAGGATGGCGGTTATGGATGGCTGATCAAGAACGACGCTTTGCTGGCTGACTTTCTCAATCAACTGGCAGATAGCTCTTCTGTGGATGAAATGGTCATCGCAGGGGATTTGTTTGATGAATGGGTTGCGCCTATGGAATATGATGCTTTTAATAGTTATGGTGCCGGTCCTGAAGGAGAATCAAGATTTGTCGATTCCATAGTTGAGGCACATCCCGAGGTCATAAGGGCTATCAGGAGAGTTATTGCATCGGGGATCAAGGTTACCTATGTGCCGGGGAATCACGACATGCTGGTGACGGAAGCTGATATTGAAAGGATATTTCCCGGCATTAACCAGACAAGGGATGCCTCGGGCCTGGGGGCTTATTCTCCCGACGGGCTTCCCTGGGTGGTCATTGAGCATGGCCATCGTTATGATTTTTTCAACGCCCCTGATATGTATTCCAACCGAATTCCCAGCTCACCGGAAAATATTACCGATAATCCAAATGCCATTATCCCCCCGGGATTTTTTGTTTCGAAGATCGCTGCCAGCCACGACATTGAATTCCCCGCTGTTCCTTCTTTAAATGACAGCTCCCGGGAAAGATCAGGGCCGTTTGTATATTGGCTTGCATGGCAGGCTATCCTGAGTCAGATTCCCGTGGAGGAGGATCATGATCAGAGAATAATCAAGACGGGGATCGATGGATACACCGGAGTTTTTGCCATTAACCATCTTGTCCCGGAGATAAAGGGTTTTGTTGTCCAGGAACCTCTGCTGTATCAGAAAATCGAAGACAACTGGCAGAAACGACAGGCCCAGAACCTGGTGAATGTTCCCATCAGTGTGGCCAGCGGTCTGCTGACGGGTTCTCTGGATTTCTGGTGTGATTTCCAGTCATACACCCAGTATTTTCTTCCAGACCCCAATCGACGCATCGTGGTATTCGGACACACTCATCATGCCACTGCAGGTTACCGGATTAATTCCAAGCTTCAGAAATGCATATATGCCAATTCAGGGACCTGGATTGACAGGGGAGATCCTGACAGGACTTTTGTAGTAATAAAGACTTCTCATCCCTCTAATGGTAAAACTGACGCCAATGTCGGTGTGTATCAGTTCACTGAAGATCACAGGGCGAAAAAGTTGCATGAAAAGACCATAACAAGATGAAACCTTTTATGAACAGATGCATAAATCTCGCCGGTCGAAATCGCTTGATTTTTTAGATAAATTAAAATTAAGGGTATTTTTTGGGGAGGCTATGAAAAGGCTGTCTGGAGATTGTTATGAGCCGGCCAGGTTTATCATTCGCCCGTCAATCCCGGATGTTACTTTGCCTTTCTCCTCGATGGCCTCGATGAGCATCTCCCGGATGTCCACTCCCGTGTCTTTTCGGGACAGGGCTTTCCTGAAACCGTACATTCCAATGCTTCCATCGGCGAACTTGTCTTCGGTGGCTACAGTATAAACCCTGTCATCCTCCAGAGGACTGCCATCCTGCATTTTTACATCCACCAGGCGACTTCCCCTGGGAGCATCGGTGTTGATAACCATTTTAAGGCCTGACTGAGCACTGCAGTGGGCCGGCCCCGACAGCTGTTCCTCAAGGATCTGTTTTATGTGCTTGCCCTTGAGCTGAACTATGGACACCTCGTTTTTCCAGGGGAGAATCTTAAATATGTCTTCCACTGTAACATCTCCCTCCGACAGGCTGGAGCGAAGGGCCGAAGTGGCATGAATGAATATGTCCGCGCCGGTCTTTTTTCGCAGAGAATCACAAATAAAGTTGTTCAGGGCAGATTCTTCTTTGTAAACCTGGTAATCCCTGACCATAAGATCAGCAGGAGCCGTGCCGATTCTTCTTTTCATGATGGGCTTGAGCTGACGGTTGTATTTGTCGGCTATCTTGTAAATGTTTCTGTCGGATCTGACCCGGTGAGGTTCAATCTTGTGCAGGGTTGATGTGACACTCCGGATTTTTGCCCCGTCTTCTGACTTGACAAAGGATACCTCGATTTTACCGTAGTTCTTTCCAAATTTTCCCGTCTGGGTTATCAGGGTATCATTGATCTTCTCAGGGGTTTCAAGCTCGGTATGAGAATGACCCCCCACGATAATATCAATGCCATCAACATTCCTGGCCATCTCCCGGTCACTTTCAATGCCCAGGTGAGAAAGCAGGATAATCAGGCCTGCTCCTTCCTTTTTCATTCGGGCAATATTTTCCCGGGCAGTCTGCTGGGGATCCAGGAAGCTGAAACGTTCACGGCTTTCTCTGTCAAGCATGCTGGCGGTGTCAGGAGTCGTCAGTCCCAGAACTCCCACCTTTATATCCACACCTTCCGGCTCAAGTATGACATAGGGTTTGGTGCCCACATGCTCATCCTCGCCGTGGCTGTCAACAAGATTTGCTGACAGGACTGGAAAATTCGCAGTCTGAATGATGTTGCGTAAGCCTTCGATTCCCTGTTTCACATCATGATTGCCGGCGGTCATCACATCATAACCGATTTCGTTCATGGCCTTTACCATGGGCAGGCCGTCGAAATAGTCGGACACAGCCCCGCCATCGGTGATGTCCCCGGCATCCAGCAGGATGGTATTATGCGGTGCATCGGCTTCTTCTTTTTTAATTGCAGCCCCGAGGCTGGCCATTCCACCTACTTCACTGTTGGACTTGTTGTCCATGACAGGATCCAGATGGCCATGTATGTCATTGGTGGAAATTATCTTGAGATACTGTAGTTTTTCCCCTTGGTTTGTGTGTTTGTTTTGTTTTCCGATGGACACCGAGTCTGGCGTGGCCTCAGGAGTGCTTTTATTTGAACTGTTAATAATCGAACCAGGCCCGGTGGATTTTCCTCCCGGACCAGACATCTGCCATTTTGTTCCTTTAATATCGCCAGGTTCAATCATAATAAATAATTATAATAATACTTTCCTCATCTAATTATACCTTACAGGGAACTACAAGTCCATCAGATGACAGGTTTTAACATCCTGTTAACATTTGGAAGGGATTGCCCCGGAATAGGCAGTTTGAGGCTCAGAGAAGATTCCAGATCAGAGGTTGCAGAAACTGCACATTCACCCATTTGAATTGCAACACCAGCTTTTTGGGCGGGGTCTTGATGCCGTCGAGGATTACATGGGGCAGGGGAGAAGGCCCATAGGTGGACTTTACCAGTTGCGATCTGTTGCCGGTGTCGCTTTCATAATCGATGGGAAGGGATCGGGAAGTGAGAAAGTATCGGTTCATTTTTTCGTCAATCAGTTCAAAGGCAGGATGAATCTCCATGTCCCCGGCTGGCGGAATGCGGGATTCATGGGTGATGGTGATGGAATTGCCGGTGATTTTGACATCGTGAATGATGAAAGTCCCGGAGAAATTTATGCCGGAAAATTCCATCTCCAGGGGAATCTCCTGAGGAATCGGGTTGATGAACACCTGTTTTGGCGCAGACAGAGGAATAAATTCTGCATACTCCATCAGAAGACTTATCCGCAGAAAATGGGAAACCCACTCTTCATAAGGAGAGATAGTGTGGTAATAGGCATTCTTATCCTCCTGCCGGACCGGCTGATCTGTTGAAATGCGAAAAGATATGCTGGTGGTGCCTTCCTGGGTGGGGTGATAACGGCATACGGGATCAGCTTTGCCCAGGATTTCATCCCGGTTTCTGCCTTTGCGGATTATCTCCAGTATTGATTCCCAGCATTTGTGCCAGCGTTTCTCCACGGAGCCTGACAGGGGAGTCGGAAAGCTGGTCTTGTAATGAAGGCGAATCCCGGCACGCCAGCCGGAAATCTTCTGAAAGTCGATGGACAACCCCCCCAGGGAATACTGCCGATGGATGGGGATCTCGTAGTAATAATTGCGCCAGCGGGTCCTGTCAACTTTTATTTCTGCAGTGAAAAGGGGTTTTTCGTTGCCGTCGGCCCCTAAATCCAGCTGGAAATCATCGCCGAAGGTTTCCCGGAGTTTGCCGATAACATCTCTGGGAAATCGGTATCCCGGTTCAATATCTCCCTTGATGGTCATTGCTCTGGGGCCGTCAAAGGGGGAAATTACAGTCATCATGTCTGTGGAACCCCTGGGGACCTCAGACATGGACCATCTCCGGATGACCAGCTGAAGACATGTTGACTGGGGATGCACCGGGCCGAATTCCAGAAAGTGAAGGGTGTTGTCACCTTGTGATGTATAGCTTTCCAGAAGATATGAATACTGTTCCATCTCGTCGATGAGATATGCGGTGATAAAATGGGAGGCACTTTCCCCATCACTCCTGACGGATATGATGGTGCGATCAATCTGGAAGTTGGCTTCTTCGATTTTCATGGGATGTCCGTCAACTTCAAATTCAAGACCGAGCTCATGGAGGAGCCTGTCTTCCCGAAGCTGTTTCCAGGTTATTTCCTGCCGGCTGGATTTTCTTGTGGCAAGGGTCATATTCTCCTCCCGCCCATCTGTTTTACCTTTATCACCTGTCATGTTTTACAATTATTTCTGCAAGTTTCCTTCATTTGAAAGGAAAAAAACTTTTCCGTCAAATTTAAAATTTAGTTTAATTATGAAAAGAGGAGATGTATGACAACAATTTCCTTTCTTGGCGCTGCCCGGACCGTTACTGGTTCAAGATTTCTGATAATGCACAACGATCTGAAAATCCTTGTGGACTGTGGTCTTTTTCAGGGACTCAAGGATCTGAGAAAACGCAACTGGGAACCCTTCCTGGTGGATGCCAGGGAGATTGATTATATTATTCTCACCCATGCCCACATAGATCACTCGGGCTTTATACCCCGGCTGGTCAAACAGGGGTTCTCCGGACAGGTTATCTCCACGGAGATTACCCGGGAACTTTGCAACATACTCCTCCGGGACAGCGGATACCTGCAGGAGGAAGAAGCCCGATATGCAAACCGGGCAGGCTTTTCAAAGCACAAACCGGCTCTGCCCCTTTACACGGTGGATGATGCAGTGAAATCTATGCAGTATTTTAAAACCATCCCCCGGGACGAATTTGTAAAGCTGGGCAGTGATATCAAGTTCCGTTTTCGAAAAGCGGGACACATCCTGGGGTCCAGCATCATTGAAATGTGGGTTCAGCAGGGTGATGAAAGATTCAAGATTGTCTTCTCCGGGGATCTGGGCCGGATGCATACTCCTATTCTTAAAGATCCTGATTATGTCAGGGAAGCAGATTACCTGGTGCTGGAGTCCACTTATGGGGATCGTCTTCATGGAGAAGGGGACCCTGCCCGGGAACTGATCCCGATTGTAAAGGATATTTACAAACAGCGCTCATGTCTTCTGATTCCGGCCTTTGCTGTGGAACGAACCCAGGAGGTCATATATCATCTGGTAAAGTTGTCCCGGGACGGCCTTATCCCTGATATTCCCATTTTTATCGACAGCCCCATGGCCATAGAAGTAACCAAACTTTTTGAGGAGCACCGGGAAATATACGATGCCGAGGCGAGAGCCTTGCTGGAGCTGGACGGCAAATCCATATTCCGGGCACCCAACATACATTTTACTCCTTCTCAGAATGATTCCAAGGCTCTCAATGATCGCCGGGGGCCCATGATCATAATATCCGCCAGCGGTATGGCCACTGGGGGAAGAATCCTCCACCACCTGAAGGAACGGCTCCCGGATCCCCGCAATGTGGTTTTGATGGTGGGCTATCAGGCGGTGGGAACCCGGGGCCGTTCTCTATTGGATGGAGCAAAGACCTTGAAGATTCATGGTATGTATGTGCCGGTGAAGGCCAGAGTGGCATCCATCAGTTCTTTTTCTGCCCATGCCGATTACGGAGAGATTCTCAAATGGCTCAAGGGCATCAAGAAGACCAAGCCCCGGCTGGTGTTTCTGGTTCACGGCGAGAATGATGCCAGTATAGCCATGGCCCAGAAGGTTCAGGATCAGTTCGACTGGAACTGCTACATCCCTGATTACCTGGAAACAGTTCCCCTGGGCCAGGCATTGCCTCCGCCTCCGGAAACTGCCACTTATATTTTTTGATTATGTTTTTTGAAAGGTGAGATTAAAATGAAGACCATGACCTGCAAGGAAAGAATTGACGCGGCCCTGGCACGGCAGCCGGTGGACCGGATTCCCGTGAGCTTCTGGCGGCATTTTTATCAGAATGAAGACACTCCCCGGGGACTGGCGGATGCCATGCTTTTGTTTTACGAAAACTACAAGTGGGATTTTCTCAAGATCAATCCCCGGGCCAGTTATCATCACGAGGATTGGGGTGCCAGGTATGAATTTTTCAAGGACGGATATTCCAAACCCCGCAGGCTTGATTATCCTGTCAGGAAACTCCAGGACCTGGATAAAATAGAACCCCTGAAACCCCTGAAAGCCCCGGTTCTGTCAGGTCATCTGGATTCGGTCAATATGATTAAAAAAGGTCTGGGAGGCAAGGTTTATTTTATAATGACAGTATTCTCCCCCATGTCCATCGTGGCGGATATGTGTCCCGGCCTCGATGAATTCGGCGAATATTTGATGGAGGATCCTGTTCTGGTGGAAAAAGCCGTGGAAGCGGTGACTGTCACCTTTGAGGAGTTTACCACCGAGCTGTTGAATGCCGGCGTTTCCGGGCTGTTTTATGCCACCACTCACTGGGGAAATTACGACCGATTGAACGACGCTCAGTTTGAACGTTTTTCCCGTCCTTTTGATATGCGGCTTCTGAAGCTGGTATCCCACTGTCCTTTGAATGTTCTTCATGTTTGTAAGAGCAACAACATGCTGGAAAAATTGGCAGATTATCCTGTGGGCGCATTCAGCTGGGATACCGAGGATCATACCAATCCCCGCCTGGATGAAGGTGTGGAAATAGTCAAGCCCAGGGCTGTTATCGGCGGGATTGATCACAAGAAGGCGATGTCGGCCATGGACAGTGAAGTTGTAATATCTCAGGCCAACAGGGCACTGGAACAGACCCGGGGACTGGGGTGGATCCTGGGGGCGGGATGCACATACTCGCCGGGGGTTCCCCTGGATAACCTGAAAGCCTTGAGGGAATGGGTGGAAAAAGTGCCGGCAGGTAAAAAATAAAAAAATCTGAAATAATATTTTCTTCATTTTGACGGTTTTAATTGCAACAGATGCGGACATGCTGTATATTAAGGTGATATTAATGACCGGTGAAAAAAAATGAAAAGTATAAACTGGAAAAGATGCCTGATTATATTTACCTGTATTATGGCTTTATCTTCCATTGCAGGTGCATCGAATCCGTTCCCCGGCATTCCCTCCTTCGAAGGTGATTTTGGCACTCATGTGGCTCAGGAAGGGGAAGACCTCTATCCCATATCCCGAAACTTGGGGCTGGCTATTGAACATGTCATGTTTGCCAATGGTATGACCGGCATCAAGACCACCCCCGGACAGGTCCTGACCATTCCCACCCGGCGTATTCCCCCTCCCTTCAACCCGGGAAACGGTCTTGTGATAAACCTTCCGGAGCGGGGTATATTTCTGTTTAAGGATGGCAGAGTGAAGAAGTTCTTCCCGGTGGCCATCGGATCTCCCGGGAGATGGATGACCCCTACAGGAGATATGAAGATAATCACCAAGGTAAAGGACCCTGAATGGTTTCCCCCTGAATGGGCCGAGGAGGAAGAGCCGGTGCCTGCAGGCCCCGACAACCCCCTGGGGGATCGGTGGATGGGTCTTGATCGGCCGGGGTATGGCATTCATGCTACCAATTCCCCGGTGTCCATCGGTCTTGCCACAAGCCACGGTTGCATGCGGATGTATCCCGAGATGGCCCATGAGCTTTTTGAAGAAGTCTATATCGACATGCCGGTGAAAATCATATATGAGCCGGTCAAACTTGGTTATGACACAAAAGAGAAACGACTTTACATGGAAGTTTACAAGGATGTATATGAAAAAACCCCGGGACTTCTGGAAGAGGCTAAAAAGAAGCTGGCCCGGCACAAACTGCTGGGGCTTGTGGATGAAAAGCACCTGGAGTTTATTGTGAACCGGCATCGGGGAATCCCAGAAGCCATACTGGGGACTGATATAGTAATTGAAGTTGACGGCAAAGCACAAGACCTGTTTTTTTCTCCCATATCAAAAGACGGCCTCACATGGACTTCAAGCCAGGTGCTCAAACCCATCGGGGCTACTCTGGAATGGAATAACAAGGAAAAAAAGGTGAACATATATCGGGGAGGACGTAAGGTATCCCTGAGAGTTCACAGGGTTGATGATGACCAGCCGGGTTCAAATCCCGGCCAGGTGGCTTATCTCTGGAATGGCAGGACCATCATCCCCCTGGGTTATGTTCTCAGGGGACTGGGTGTCAATTTCCAGTGGAATTCCCGGGATCGTGCAATACAGATTTTTACCGAATCACCAAAAGTCCCGGCGAAAGATCCAGGAAAACCTGTTGTAGATGATGGCACTCCCCTGACTCCGACACCCTCGCCTTCACCAGTGCCTTCGCCCTCGCCCTCGCCGGAGCCGACTCCTGATGTCCCGTTGCCTAAAGTCGTCCCCGATGATATTCCTCCCAGTGGCCGGAGCAGTGTCTTGCATCCAGCCATGAGGTTGCCGGGATTCCATGTGGCCGGTTTGGTAGAATCCGGAGGCGGTGAATGATGAACTCCAGAATTTTAGTGGTGGACGATGAGGAAACCATGGTTGACATTATCAAATACAGCCTGGAGAAGGCGGGGTTTGAAGTGTTGACAGCTTTTGACGGTGGTGAAGCTCTGAACATTGCCCGCACGGGAAGCCCCGACCTGATGATTCTGGACCTGATGCTTCCGGTGATTGACGGTTATGAAGTATGCCGAACTGTTTACAGCGAGCTGGGAATCCCCATCATCATGCTCACCGCCAGGGATGAGGAGATTGACAAGATTCTGGGACTGGAGTTAGGCGCTGATGACTATATGACCAAACCCTTTTCTCCCAGGGAGCTGGTTGCCAGGGTCAAGGCCCGTATCCGCCGGGAAAAACGACGGGACATGCCCGGCAGTTCCGATGAAATGGTTCTGGGGGAATTGAGGGTCAGCTTTAACCGCCGGGAAGTTTTTCGAGATGGCGAGAAACTGGAGTTGACTCCCAGAGAGTTTGATCTTTTTACATACCTTGTTCGTCACAGGGATATTGCCGTCAAGAGGGAAACCCTGCTGGAGCGGGTCTGGGGCTATGACTATTACGGCGATACAAAGATTGTGAATGTCACCGTGGCAAGACTCCGGGAAAAACTGGAGCGGGATCCATCAAACCCCCGGTATATAACCACCGTTCGAAGCGTGGGATATATGTTCGAAGTCCCTTTTGAAAGACCCCGGGGCAGTGTCGGAAAATAACCTGCTTGACTGTCAGACCTGCCTGGTGACTGTTCAACTATTGTGAGTTCAGTTGATCCCCCAGGGATGAGAGCAGGTCGATTTTTCTCTGGGTTTCTCCCTGGTCGTAGCTGTAATATTCGAATATAACCCGCACCGCAGCCACCAGGGGAATCGCCACCAGAAGCCCCAGGAGTCCCATGGTCTGGCCCCCTACTATGAGAGCAAGGATGATCACCAGGGGAGGCAGTCCCACTGCTTCTCCCATTACCGCA
>CAYNGH010000122.1:0-9982 GCA_964396845.1 uncultured bacterium
ATATAAACCAGCGGGGGATTATCCCCGATGTTGAGGTCAAGATGGACACCAGCCATATTGATACAGATCTCGATGTCCAGCTTCGAAAGGCCATAAACAGCATCAATTCAATAATTTCCCATAAATAGTAAAGACATGAACCTTCAAGAGAAGTTAAGAAACCTGCCGGATAAAAGCGGTGTATATATATTTCGGGATCTTGCCGGTGCCGTGATTTATGTGGGCAAAGCTTCAAATTTAAAAAACCGGGTGCGCCAGTATTTTCATGACAGCATTCAAGACGAGTCTTCCCGTCATCAGTGGCTTGTAAAATCCATTTCTGATGTTGAATATATTATTGTGAACTCATCCACCGAAGCCCTGATTCTGGAAGCTGATTTAATCAAACGACACCGCCCCTATTTTAATGTCCGGATGAAGGATGACAAACGTTATCCTTACATTGAAATAACCACCGGCGAAGATTATCCCAGGATGAGGATTGTCCGGAAAGTTGCAAGGCGGGCTTCCCGTTACTTTGGCCCTTACACTGATTCCCGGGCCCTGCGCCGGGTGTTTCGGCTGATTCAGAAAGCTTTTCTGGTGAGGACCTGCAAGTATAACCTGAGAAAAAAACTGCCCCGGCCCTGCCTCGATTATCATATCAACCTCTGTACAGCCCCCTGTGTTCAAAACATCACTCCCGAGGACTACCGGGCCATGGTTGACCGGGCCTGCAGTTTTTTAGACGGCCAGAGCACATCCCTGTTAAAATCCCTGGAGAAGGAGCTGAAGGAAGCCTCAGACAGGCTGGATTATGAACGTTGTATTGTCATCAGGGATCTGAAAACCTCGGTGGAAAGCATCCTGTCCACCAGCCCACTGCTGACAAAGCCCGGCGATGACGGGGATTTCATCGGAGCAGTGGTGGAAGATTACCTGGCCTCGGTGGTATTGCTTCAGTTGCGGGACGGCAGGACCCTGGGACAGTATCGCCATATAATGGAAGCACCAGGCAACCCGTCGCCTTCTCAGATTATGGAAAGATTCATCGCCGGTAATTATCGAAAAGGCTTTTTTATTCCACCGGGCATATTCACCTCGGAACCACTTCCGGAAGCAACCCACATAGGGGAATGGCTTTCTGGTATTCGAGGGAGGAAGGTTGAAATACTTTCACCTCATCGGGGGCAGAAGCGGGATATAATCAAAATTGTTCTGGACAATGCCCAGGAGCATCTGACTACCCGGAGCCGGTTTCATCGGGAAAAGCTGGTAAAAAACTATCAGGACATGGCTGCCCTGCAGAAACTGACGGGCTTGGCACAGCTCCCCCGGCGTATTGAAGGGTATGATATATCCAATATCTCCGGCACCCTGTCGGTGGGGTCCATGGTGGTTTTTGTAAACGGCGAGCCTCTCAACTCCCATTACCGCCATTTTCGTATAGCCACTGTGGATGGCCCTGATGACTTTGCGATGATGAAGGAGATATTGTGCCGGCGTCTTGAGAGCTTGAAGATGAGTGAGATGGAGTCCTTCGGGGAGTTTCCGGACTTGATGCTTATTGACGGGGGTAGGGGTCAGCTGAATGCTGCCCTGTCAGCAGTAAAGAGCGTGGGTATTGATGATTTAAATATCATATCCATCGCCAAGAAAGAGGAAGAAGTTTATTTGCCACATCGTCGGGAACCGGTAAAAGAGGATCTCTCAAACCGGGGTCTGCAGCTTCTGCAACGGGTGAGGGATGAAGCTCATCGTTTTGCAGTGAGCTATCATCGAAAGCTTCAAAAGCACCGGATGGAAGTTTCCATTCTGGATGGGATTCCGGGGATTTCCAAAAAAAGAAAGGAAACCTTATTGCAAAACTTTAATTCCATAGAGGAGATTCGCTCCGCAGGACTATACCAGCTTCAGGAAGTACCGGGGTTCAACCGCAAGGTTGCCGATGCGGTTTTACGCTACCTGGGCAATAACCAGCCCTGAACCATGAGAGTTTCTTGTGAACGACAAAATATGATTTTCCCGGTCCGGGGCCGGGGTGGAGGCATTATGAAAAACACTGCAGTTATCGGGGCACAATGGGGAGATGAGGGAAAAGGAAAGATAACCCATCGCCTGTCGGCGAAATTTGATGTAATTGCCAGGTTTGCCGGCGGTGATAATGCCGGACATACTGTTGTATTTGACAACCGCACCGTGAAACTGCATCTGATTCCTTCGGGTATCTTCTTTCCAGAGAAACAGAATCTCCTGGGAGCAGGGATGGTGATAAACCTCAAACAGCTTCTGGGAGAGATGGAAGGCTTGAGGAAAATCGGCTTTGACTGCAACAACCTTTACATTGCTGGGAATGCTCACCTGATTTTTCCTTTTCATCGTTGGGTTGATGGTCTTCAGGAAGATGACCGCAAGATTGAAATGCTGGGTACAACCCGTCGGGGGATCGGCCCTGCATATACCGACAAGATAGCCCGCAACGGCATCCGCGCCGGGGATCTCCTGCATCCGGGGCTTTTTCGCAGAAAACTGGAAAAGCTGATGAAGAGGTGGGAGCTGGCTTCCGGGGATGGCGGATTTGAACTGGAAACCATATATCGGGAGTTTATAGAAATTGGGAGAAACATCGGCCCTATGCTGGTGGACCCGTCCCTTTTTCTTTACAATGCCGCCAGGCAGGGCAAAAGCATCCTCTTTGAGGGAGCCCAGGCAGTGCTTCTGGATGTGGACTGGGGTACTTATCCCTATGTTACCTCTTCAAACTGTGTCACCGGCGGTATAATGACAGGGCTTGGAGTCGGCCCCAGAAGCATCGGCCATGTGATGGGCATTACCAAGGCATATACCACGAGGGTTGGCACGGGGCCTTTCCCCACGGAGGTTGCCGGCGGAATGGGGGTTCATCTTTTAAGGACAGGCAATGAATACGGCACCACCACCGGCAGACCCCGCCGATGCGGATGGCTGGATCTTGTCATGCTCCGATATGCCTGCCGGGTTGCGTCCATAGATTCCCTGTCCCTGATGAAGCTGGATGTTCTCTCGGGGATTGAAAAGCTGAAGGTGTGCACCGGTTACGTGGTGGGAGATACGAATCTGGATCATTTTCCCCTGGATGAAGCGGTTCAGGATAGATGCGAGCCTCTTTATCAGGAATTTGACGGCTGGAAAAAAGATATTACCGACATTACCAGCTTCCGACACCTGCCCCAGGAGGCAAAGAATTATATCCGGTTTATCGAAGATTTCTGTGGAGTTCCGGTGGACATAATCTCTGTGGGGCCGGATCGGGATCAGACTATCATCCGCAGAAAAAAATGGAAGTGACAGGAAGTCAGATAGAAACTACTTTTTTATTCCAGTTCCCTGGTTGAATCTTCTCCTGATTTATCCTGATCAATATTATCTGCATCAGTATTTTTTTCTGGTTTTTGGACATTAATGTTGAGATTTCGGGTTTTTCTGATGGTTTCTCCGATTTTTCTTATCAACTTTCCCGGCAGTTCTCTGGTGTCAAGGCTTCGGGTCTTTTTTGATGCCGGCGCAGAGTCAGGTTCATCATCGGTCTTCAGCCCCACCAGGCGCAGTTTGTCTTCGTCAAACATAGGCTCTGCCAGGTGTGCACTCTGGCTTGCCACGATAACCGTAGGGCCTTCCGACAGGGGAGCAAGAATCTCTTCGGAAACGGGAAAGGACAGAAAACGCCGATAAATGAAACGGATGATGGAAGTGAGCATGACCCCCACGGGTATCCCCACCAGAAGCCCCCAGACTCCCATTATTTCACTGCCGGCGATGGCGGCGAATATGATGAATATGTTGGAAACTCCCAGGGCATCCCCCAGCACCTTGGGCCTGAACACATTATCCACAAACTGATTGGTGACCAGAACTGTCAGGCCGATGAGCAGAATGTAGCCGGGAGAATTAGGCAACTGAAGGTATGCCAGTATCAGCCCAACTATGACACTGAGGGTGCATCCCAGGTAAGGAATGAAATAAGTGATGCCTGCCACCACGCTGGTTACCAGTGCATATCTGAAGTAAGGGAATTCGTAGCCGGCAGTTCGAAATATTGCCACCAGGGAAAATAATGTAAAATATGTCAGCATGCCGTTTATAACGCATAACAGGGAATACCCCCGGATATATTTTCCGAATATGTTGTTGATGTCAACCAGCATATCCCTGAAGTCGTCCTGATATTTGGGAGGAATGATGGAATAAAAACTCCGCTTGAGGTTTTCCCGGTCCATCAGCAGAAACACAGCAATAATTGAAGTGATGATTAAGATGAACAGCCACTGGATGAAACTGAGCAGAATACTGCCGATGGTCTGAAAAGTCTTTCCAATCAGGTCCCCGATTTTAGCAAGACTGCTGTCGATGAACTGCCCAATCTTGTCTTTCACCTCAACAGGCAAATCGATGTTCTCGTATCTGGCCTTCATTCCGTCAAAGGTGTCCTGGAGTTTAGATGCAAGCCTTGGGGTTTCTCCCACAATGTTGTCCACCTGCTCCACCGCAGTTGGTATAAGGATCACCACCACCAGAACCACCACAGTGACCACGAGAAAATATGCCACCAGGATGGAATATTTCCATTCCATCTTCCTTTTTGTGCCGGGAACATATAGGGTGTTGATGAAGGCCGCCAGGGGATATAGGAGGTATGCAATCAGGAAAGAGAGGATGAAGATTGTTATGGTGTGAACTATTTTTGAGAAAAACCACAAAGCCACCAGCAGCAGTATGGCCCAGCCGGCAAACCTGCCCCAGTGGATCCGGGTTTTTTTACTGGCCTGATTGTCCATCGGCAAACTCCAGGAGTTTCTCCCGCAACTGGCAGTAACAGTCCTCCAGGCTTTCCGGCAGAACTTTTGTGTTGCCAATTACCGGCATGAAGTTGGTATCTCCATTCCAGCGGGGCACAATGTGAAAATGCAGGTGATCTGCAATCCCGGCGCCGGCAATGCGACCGAGATTTGCCCCCACATTGAAACCATGGCATGACATTGCCTTTTTAAGAATTTTTGTCCACAAGCCCAGAAGTTCCATAATCTCCAGCTTTTCTTCCGGGGTGAGTCCCGCCAGGTCTGCGGTATGCCGGTATGGGGCGATCAAAAGATGCCCGTTGTTGTAAGGATAGATATTCATTATGACAAAGGCATGCTTCCCCCTTTGAAGGATTCTGCATTTTATATCGTCACAGCCTTCTTCCAAGCAGAAAACACAGCCACCTTCACATGAATCGGTATTTTGCACATATTTCATCCGCCACGGGGCCCATAATTTTTCCATGATTTCATCCTTTCAACAATATCGTTTCATATTTTTGACAGATACAGCGGGGATCCTTCAACAGCCTGCCCGGATGAAGGACTTTTCATTGTGTTGCCAAGGGGTGTTTTTTTAATGTGTTTTCAAACTATCAGGCATTCACAGTTTGAAGACAAGCCCAAAGGATTTATTAATTATTTCCAAAAAATATGGCGCGAACTTGACAGGTGTGTTATAATATGTTTGCTTTTTGCAAGGCAGTTTTTATATGGGAAGATTATCCCGGAGGTGAACATAAATGTATTTCGACCTTCAGCTTTTTGCCCACAAGAAAGGGCTCGGTTCATCAAAGAACGGTCGTGACAGCGCATCAAAACGGCTTGGAGTCAAGGTGTATGGCGGACAGGTTGTCCGGGCCGGCAATATCATAGTCCGGCAGAGAGGCATGAATTTTGCTCCTGGTGATGGTGTCGGTATGGGTAAAGATTTTACCATTTTTGCCATGAATGACGGTAAGGTGGAATTTATTACCAGAAGAAACCGGCAATTGGTCACGGTGGTGCCTGCATAGGAATTCCTTTAAAATACAGCTTTATCAGGCTGTATTTTTATTGGAGGCGGTTTTTTTGTTTGTAGATGAGATTAAGATTTATGTCAAGGGTGGCGATGGTGGGAATGGATGCAACAGCACTCACCGGGAGATTTATGTTCCCAAGGGCGGTCCCGATGGTGGCCCCGGGGGTAGGGGAGGAAGTGTTATTCTGGAAGGCTCCCGATCCCTCAATACATTGAACCAGTTCCGCCGGAGAGTGCACCTGAAGGCCCGCCGGGGACAGCATGGAATGGGCAACAACAAGAATGGCCGGGAAGCCGAGGATCTCAAGGTGCTGGTCCCCCTGGGGACTGTGGTTTTTGATGTGGATACCGGCAGGTTTATCGGAGAAATACTCCGGGAAGGCCAACAGCTGGTGGCAGCCCGGGGAGGCCGGGGAGGCCGGGGGAATGCCGCCTTTGCCACTGCCAGTTACCGGGTCCCCCGTTTTGCCGAGAAAGGAGAACCAGGGCAGGAGAGGTGGATTCGCCTGGAACTTCGCACCATTGCCCATGTGGGGCTGGTGGGGCTTCCCAATGCTGGCAAATCAACAATTCTATCTATGATGACCAGGGCTAAACCCAAGATTGCCGATTATCCCTTCACAACTCTACATCCTAATCTGGGGGTAATCGAAAAATCCGTCGGTGTCCGGTATATCATAGCGGATATTCCGGGGCTGATTGAAGGTGCCAGTGAAGGCCTGGGGCTGGGACATAAATTCCTGCGTCATATAAGCAGAACCAGACTGCTGGTTCATGTCATTGACCTGACTGAGGTTGACTGTGATGATCCCCTGAAGAATTATGAACTGATAAATCATGAACTTTCCCGGTATTCTGATGCTATCAGCAGTCGTCCCATGCTGGTTGCCGCCAATAAGACCGATGTTGTCGGCACTGAGGATGCATGGTTTGCGCTGGAAACCCGGCTTGTTCAACAAGGAGTCGAGGTGTATCCTGTTTCTGCCGCCAGCGGGGAAGGACTGCCGGAGCTTGCCCAGGGAATATTCCGCCAGATGGAAACAATCGGCGAGGATCCCCTGGAATATGAAAAACCTTGTGAAGATTTTGTGGTAGTTGATGAGAGCACCGAGGAGCTTAAGCATTTCACCATTAAAAAAGTTGAGGATTATTTTGTGGTTCATGGCCGTCGTCCAGAAACCATGGTTGCCATGACTTATCTTGACAACGAAGAAGCGGTCAGACATCTGCAGATGCGCCTGAAGCGCATGGGTGTTGAAGATGAACTGGTGCGAATGGGTGTAAAGGAAGGGGATTTTGTAGTAATCGGTAATTACGAGTTTAATTATATTGAAGAGAAAGATTTTTTTTGATTTGCTATTGCCAAAGGATACAACTGGTGATATAATACCCATAAATTATCGGCCAAGGAGGTTTTCCCATGCGGGTTTACGAAGTCACATATATTCTTGACCCCAACCTTGAAGAAGAACAGATTACCAAAGCCCAGGAGAAGTATTCCGAGCTGGTCACCAAAAGCGGTGGCGAGATTGTAAATGTGGAGAACTGGGGAAAACGTAAACTGGCATACGAGGTGAAGGGCTTTAACGAAGGCATTTATATAATGATGAGAATCAGCTCCGGCGATGAGTCGGCCAATGTTCTGCGTCGCAATCTCAGCATTGCCGATGAAGTCCTTCGTTCGATGCTGGTAAGATTAAATTAAAGGCAGTTAATCCTATGTCAAGTTTTAACAAGGCTATCCTGGTGGGACGGCTTACTAAGGATCCGGAAATCAAATACACTCCTCAGGGGACTCAGCTGGCCAAGTTCGGCCTGGCGGTGAGCAGGGTCAGAAGCAAAAACGATGAGGTGGACTTTATCAATATTACTGCCTGGGGAAAGCTGGCGGAGATTTGCGGGCAGTATCTTCGAAAAGGAAAGCTGGTGCTAATCGAAGGAGAAATCCGGACCCGCAAGTATGAAACCCAGGACGGCCAGAAACGAACTTCTTTTGAGGTGAATGCGGCAAACATGCAGATGCTGGGGGGCCGGGGCGACTCAGGAGGCTCCGGTTATTCCGATGCACCGCGGAAATCTCAGGGAAGGAAAGAAGAAAACAGTTATGATGACCTGTCCATCGACACTATTGACGTTGATGAATTCGACGCCGAGGATATGCCTTTTTAAATCCGGCTTCAAATTAAGATTCCAGGGAGGAACAGAATTAAAATGGTAAGAAGACCAAGAACAAGACGCCCCAGGAGAAAGATCTGTCATTTTTGTGCCAACAAAGTTGTGAGCATAGATTATAAGGATTATTCCACTCTGAAGCGTTATACCAGCGACAGGGGGAAGATTCTGCCTCGGCGGATCACTGGAAACTGCGCCAAGCACCAAAGAGAGCTTACTATTGCAGTAAAACGGGCCAGAAATATTGCCCTGGTTCCATATACCAACTAAGCAGGTAAATTTTCCACAATTAATAATTTGGAGAAGGCCTCCGGGTCTTCTTTATGTTCCCGCCAAAATCCGTGGCAGGAAACTTATAAGAAATGCGGGAATATCTCGTATCAGAGGCAGTTTATGTCTGTTCTGACCTGCGGCCCGGACAATCCGGCAGGGCATAAGTTGAAATCAGGACATTTTTGGACACTTCAATAATGTCATCGGCAGGATTATATCACTGGATCGCCAAACAAACATTTGACGATCCATAATAAGGTTCTTTCTGGAAACACCCTTATAAGGCTTTTTGTGGTGTTGGCGGATAGTTTTGGTCAACACTCCTTTATCTGTGTGTTTTTCAGGCAAATATGAAGGTTGATTTTAAGGATTCCGGTGACCAAGGAGAAGTTTATGGATACCAGTGAGTTGCAACGATGGGACAAAATTGCAAAGAATCGGAATTATTTTCGGGATGATTTTATAAATTTTCTTGCGGTGGAGCGTAACTTGTCCCAGCGGACTGTTCGTGAGTATCAACATGATCTTGACAAGTTCTTTACTTTTTTGAAACCATATCTCAGTGAAGAGCTTACTCTCAGTTCCATAGATGAGCGGACAATCCGGGAATTTTTAACTCACTTGAGAATGAACTGCAACTATTCTCCCAGGGCATTGAATCGCAAAATTTCCACTCTCAAGGCATACTTTGGTTTTCTTGAGTCAGAGGAATATATTGATAAATCCCCTGTCAGCCGGGTTCGTTCTGTAAAGACGCCAAAGCAAATTCCCCGGGTTTTTTCTCAAAAAGAGGTGGAAGCAATAATCGAAACAGCCAGGAAAGAACCCATCAGCCCCCGGAAAAAAGAATCATCTACAAAAAAGCCCGGAAAAAACATGCCTTTTAATGCTGACATAAGGGATCTGGCAATAATCGAGCTTTTTTATGCCACTGGAATGAGGATTGCGGAATTATCTGGTTTGAACCTTGAGGATATTGACTTTGACAGCCTCACGGTGAAGGTTACCGGCAAGGGCAACAAAGAAAGAATTGTTATAATGAATCATAGCGCAGCTGAAGCTCTGAAATCATGGCTGAAGGTCAGACCTTCCACCCGGGACTCCTCGGTGTTTCTAAATCGTAACGCCAAACGATTATCCATCAGAGGCATCCAGATCATGTTCAAGAAACGCCTCGCTTCATCCCGTGTCAAAAGCCAAGGTTCACCTCATACCATGCGCCATTCCTTTGCCACTCATCTCCTGGAAGGTGGCGCAGACCTGGTATCTATCAAGGAGCTTTTAGGCCACGAGAATCTTTCCACCACCCAGATATACACAAATATAACCATGTCCCGCATAAAGAAGGTTTATAAAGAATCCCATCCCAGAAAATAGTTTTATCCTTGTGGGCTACAGTATATTTTTTTCATTCCAGATTTAGTTTTTATAGTCCAAGAAATTTCTGCATCCTGAAGTATCAAGGATTTATCTATTTTTACAAGCTCATCCACCCGCCGGGAATTTTTTTATCCACATATCCACAGCTGGAGTTATCCACAACCCCAATTACATTCTCATACCCCCAAAGGGTATTAAGATATAATTACCATTTTTCGTGAAACAATCATCGACTATAACAAAAATGTTATTAATTATTATAATAAAGTTATATATGTAGCGTAATAAGTAATATAATAGAAGGTAATATTACACTATATGG